>CACWIW010000013.1 GCA_902761035.1 uncultured bacterium
CGAAGATAGGGGGTAAACTGTCAAAAGAATGTTCAGGAAATGTATGAAAATTGTATGGGAAATGTATGGGAATGCATACAAATCGGTGTGCCTCAAGTTTTTTCCGGAGGAGCCTTGCGCACGATTATTATGCGGAACGGGGGACAGTGGGGGAATCATGCGATTATGGTGCGGAACGGCGAGGGGAAATGGTGGTGGTGGCGTGGCTTGCGATTACGGTGCGGAACGGGGGAGGAGACGGATTGTGCGATTACGGGACGGAACGGAGGGTGGTGATGGGGATGGTGCGATTACGGTGCGGACCGGGAGGGCGGTGGTGGGGTGTGCGATTATGGTGCGGAATGAGGTTGCGCCCGGATTGGGGCTTGATGAGAGTGCCGCGCGTATGTTATACTTCTGCCATGTTTGCGAAAATCATGAAACGACATTCCTTTCGGCTGGGCGCCGCTGTGCTGGCTTTGGCCGCATCCTTATTGGAGACCCAGGTCGGCTACGCCGCAAAGTCGCAGGAGACTCAGGTCGGCTACGCCGCAAAGTCGCAGGAGACTCAGGTCGGCTACGCCGCAAAGTCGCAGGAGACTCAGGTCGGCTGCGCAACCAAATCGCGGGTGATAGTACTGCACACGAACGACACCCATACCCATATCGACGATGGGCGCGTGGCGTTCTCCGAAATCGCCTCGGAAAGGGCCCGGTACGAGGCGGAGGGCGAGAACGTTATACTCGTGGATGCCGGCGACTACGTGCAGGGTACGGCGCTCGGCGGCTACGACTCGGGACGCAGCGCGATCGAGATCATGAACGCCACCGGCTACCGAGTGGCCACACTCGGCAACCACGAGTTCGACTACGGTATCGACGCGATGTTCGCCAACGCCGCACACGCCACGTTCCAGACCGTCAGTTGCAACTTCATTCAAAGAAAATCAGCCGACGATCCGGGACGCCTCGTGTTCCCTGCCTACACGGTCGTCACGAGCGGTACGGTGAGAGTCGCATTCGTGGGCGTGACCACGCCAACCACTCTCGTCTCGGCGAAGCCCTCCACGTTCCTCGACCCCACCGGCACTTACCGCGCATACGACTTCATGGCCGGCGAGCGCGGTGCGATGTTGTACAAGGCCGTGCAGGACGCCGTGAACGACGCGGCGCGGCACGCGGACTACGTGATCGTGCTGGGGCACCTGGGCATCTCTCCCGACTGCGCGGACTACATGTCCACAGACGTGATCGCGCACACCACCAACTTCGTGGCGCTCGTCGACGGGCACTCCCACTCGGAGTACACCGGCTCGCGTGTGCGCAATGCCGCCGGAAAGGACGTGATCCTCACGCAGAGCGGCAGCTACCTCGGTCTTCTCGGTTGTCTCGTGCTTGAGGATGGCCAGTGCGTGATGGCCGGCACGATCTACACGCGCGGCAAGAAGGACGCGAAGGTGTCGCGTCTGGAAAAGGAATTGTCAGACGCCGTCGAACGGCAGCTCGGCGTGAAGATTGCCCGCGCGCCCGCTACGCTCTGCTCCTACCGTCCCGGCACGAACGAGCGTCTCGCCCGCAAACAGGGATGTTCGGCCGGCGATTTCGCGGCGGATGCGGTGCTTTGGTACGCAAACGAAAAGGCAGGGCTCGCATGCGACTTCGCGATGATGAACGGCGGAAACGTGCGCGCCGACGTCCCGGCGGGGGACGTCACGCTCAAGGTGTTGCGCACGGTCCAACCGTTCGCAGGCGACATCGGCATCGTGGAGGCGAACGGGCGTCAGATCCTCGATGCGCTTGAATTCGGCGCGCAGGCTGTCGGAGACGGCGAGTTCGGCGGATTCCTCCACGTCGCCGGGCTTTCGTACACGGTTGACGCGACTGTCAAGCCGAGCGTGCGCGTGGACGCCACGGGCACCTGGCTCTCAGGTCCTTCGAACGGCGTCTACCGCGTGAGGGACGTGAAAGTGTACAACCGCAAGGCTGGAGCGTTCGAGCCGCTTAACCCCAACGCCGTCTACCGCATAGCCGGCAACGCCTTCACGCTCGTCGAGGGCGGCGACGGGTTCGCCATGTTCCGGAGCACTAAGAAAGTTGAAAACGGGCTGGCGATGGACTACCTCGTACTTGCCGAATACGCCAAGGCGTTTCGGCGCGGTGCGGACGGAACGCCCGATCTCACTTCGGCCAACGCGCCGTTCGTGTCCTTCGCAAACTACCCGCTCAACTACGAAAACCCGGACGGCGCCGGTCGCATAACGATCAAGGGTCTCCGTTGACGCATGGCCGCGACAAGCACGGCCGCTCCCGGTGCCGCGAAATTCTGCCCTATCCGCGCGGCTGAGATTATGGTAGAATATTCCCGTCATGCGAATTGTTTTTATGGGTTCATCATCGGCTTCGGCCATGTGTCTTAAGGGCCTCCTGCGCTATCCCGAGCTGCAGGTGGTCGGCCTTGTCACACAGCCGGACCGTCCTGCGGGGCGCGGGCGCGAGCTTACGCCGTGCCCTTGCCGTCAGTATGCAATCGACCGCGGCATCAAGGAATGCATCACTCCAGAGAACGTGAACGCGCCCGAGGCGCTCGCGTGGATTCGCGCGAAGAAGCCGGACGCGATCGCCGTGGTCGCGTTCGGGCAGTTCCTCAAGAAGGAAATCCTCGAATTGCCCCCGTTCGGCTGTATTAACTGTCATTTCTCGCTGCTCCCCAAGTACCGAGGCGCCTCGCCCGTGACGGCGGCGGTGCTTGCCGGAGACGAGCTTTCCGGAGTGAGCGTGATCAAGATGGGGCTTGGCATGGACGACGGTCCGATTTTGATGAGCAAAGTGGAGCCGATCTATCCCGAGGATACGGCCGAGACGCTCATGGAGAAGCTCGCGATCTGCGGCGGCGTGACGCTCGCGAAGACGATGCGGATGCTTGCCGCAGGCACGCTGCCGCCGCCACAGCCGCAGGAGGAGGCTCGCGTCACGTTTGCGCACAAGATCAAGAAGACGGACGGACTTATCGACTGGAGCCGTCTGCGCTCGTACGACATCGAGCGCATGTTGCGCGCCTACGTGCCCTGGCCTGGCTGCTACACGTTCCTTCCTATGCGTTTCCGCCGGAAGGGGAATACGGGGCGCGTGACCGTGATGGGCGTCGAGTTCGTCCCGACGGATCAGATTGATCCCGCGTGGCGCGGCGAGATGCCGGGCACAGTCCTCTCCACGACGAAGCGCGGGCCGATCATTCGCACCCTCGACGGCGCTGTACTGCTGTTGTCGCTCAAGGCCGAGGGCGCGCGCGCGATGGGCGGCGGACAGTTCCTGCTGGGGCGTCCGCTCACGCCGCTGACGGACATGTTGCTAAATGACTGACGGGAGGCCGGGCATGATCGTCAAACTGCTGCTTGACAGGAAACGCGAGGGGGGCGAACTGGCACCTGATGAAATCCGTGCGCTGATCGACGCCTACACTCGCGGTGACGTGCCCGATTACCAGATGGCGGCGTTCGCGATGGCCGTGTGCTGCCGCGGAATGACGCCGGCGGAAACGCACGCGCTCACGGACGCGATGCAGCATTCCGGCGAGTGCCTCACGTGGACGGGACCTTCGGCCGACAAACATTCGACGGGTGGCATCGGCGACAAACTCTCGCTCATCATCCAGCCGCTCGCCGCGTCGTGCGGGATCTCCGTGCCGTCCCTCGCGGGACGCGGCCTCGGGCTCACGGGCGGCACCGTGGACAAGCTCGAGTCGATCCCCGGCTACAACGCGGGGCTTTCGCTCGACGATTTCAGGCGCGTGGTGTCGGAATGCGGCGTGTCGATCGCCGCGCAGACGGCGGAGATAGCGCCGGCGGACAAGAAGCTCTACGCCCTGCGCGACGTGACGGGAACGGTGCCGTCGATTCCGCTCATCGTGGGCTCGATTCTCTCTAAGAAGCTCGCGGAGGGTGCGGGGACGCTTGTCTTCGACGTGAAGTGCGGTTCGGGTGCCTTCATGAAGACGCGCGCGGAGGCGTGTGCGCTCGCGCGGGCGCTGGTGGACGGTGCGCGCGCGGCGGGACGCCGCGCGGCGGCGCTTGTGACGGCTATGGACGAGCCGCTCGGGTGGACGGTCGGCAACGCGCTTGAGGTTGAGGAGGCGATGGGGGTGCTGGGGGGCGGCGCGCTCGGTGATCGCGCCCTACCGTGGCCGCTCCCGTATGATGTGGTGGAGCTTTCGGTGGAACTAGCGGCGCGGATGGTGGCGCTGGAGAAGGGAATGGGGCTGGAGGCGGCGCGGACCGATTGCAGGGCGAACCTTGCGAATGGTGCGGCCTGGGCGCGGTTTTCGGAGATGGTGAAACTGCACGGCGGCGACCTTGAGGCATTTGCGGCGCGTCCGCGCGGCGAGGCGCACGTTGTCGCCGCGACGCATGCCGGGTACGTGACGAGAGTCGACGCGGAGGGAATAGCGAAGGCGGCGTTCGAGCTGGGGGCGGGGCGTGCGAAGTCAGATGACGCCATTGACTTTGCCGCCGGAGTTGTGCTCGCCGTGACGCATGGCGACCGTGTGGAGGCGGGGCAGCCGCTCGCGCGGCTGTACGCGCCAACGCGGCCGGGGCGTCTGGACGATGCTGCGCGGCTTGTACAGGAGTCCATTGCGATTTCGCCTGAGGCACCAGCCGCCAAGCAGATCATACTGGAGGTGGTCGAATGACGGAAGCGGAAAAGTCGCCCACCAAGAGGCATCCGCTCTCGAAGCAGGAGCGCAACAGGAAGATCAAGGCAATCTACCACGAGCTGGAGGCCAAGAAGCGGGAGTTGGGGCTGCGCGCGCCGATGATAAAGCGCGGGCCGGTGTTCTACGTGGCAGTGCTTATGGTGCTGTTGCTGATCGGGGGGCTTGTTATCCAGGCAGCCGGGAAGGGCGGCGGTAGGAAGATGCGCGACGGCAACATCGTCAGGGCTGAGCAGAGCGTGTCCGCGCTTGCCGAGGCGCTGGGGCGATTCAAGTTCCACTGCGGGGCCTACCCTACGGTCGAAGAGGGGCTGAACGCGCTTTCGGACAAGTTCTCGGCGCACGCCGGGTGGATCGGGCCCTACGCCGAGCGGATCCTGCCCGACCCGTGGAAGCGTCCTTACGTGTATGAACCGACCAACGATCCGCCGGTCGTGCTGTCGCTGGGGCCTGACGGCGTGCGGGGTACGGCGGACGACATCGCGCCGGATCCCGAACTCTTCGCGAAGCCGTTCAGGGATACTTCTTGGACGAACGACTGGGTCTATTTCAGTCGGCGCGGCATCGTGGTGGTGCCTACGAAGGAGGAGAAGGAGAAACTGCTCAAGGAAGGGATGCGAGACCGGTGAATAGCGTCGAAAAACTGACTGAGCACGAGATTTACGAGCTTATGAAGCTTCAGGACGACCTTGCCTGGCGTCTCGTGTGGGAAAAGGCGGTTCTTGCCGAGGCGAAGTCCCTCCGCAGTTCGCGCATGGCGCGCGAATGGGGTGTGACGCCAGAGGAGCTGATGGGCATACTCTACGAGGACATGATCGCCAAGAAGAAAATCGAGCTGTTCCGCGACGACGGCGGGAGCCTGTGGGGATGGCTGCGGCAGTACGTGCGGGGCTACATCCGGCGGGCGAATCCGGCCGCGCGCGGTGAGGTCTCGCTCGAGGGAGCTGACGATTCGGACTTCGGAGAGGAAGAGGGCGGGACAAGTTTCACGGATAAAATTTCAAAAATGTTGTCAGATGCGCAGGGCCGGGATGCCAATCCATACGAAGACCCTGCGATGCGACGGCGGGAGGAGTGGTCTCTTGTACAGACCTGCTTCGGCGATCTCTGGAAGGAGAGTCCCCTCCGGGCCTACGTCCACCTGCTGAAACTTCGCTTGAACCTGTCTTCAACGGAAATAAAAAACATGCTCGGCATCAGCTCGGAGGCGAACGTAGACCAGTTGTTCTCCCGCGCGCTGAAAGACATGAGAAAGTTGAAGGATGAACATGAAGAACGCGATTGAAGAAGAGAAAGTCGTCATGACGGCCGACGAGGCGGCGTTCATCGACCGCTTCGTCGCGGAACACTGCCGTCCGCATGCCGTGGTGATGGCGGAGCGTCTGCGGGATTTCGTCGCTCGGCGTCAGATGGCGCTGTTCGCGGCGGTCGATGCGCCGACGTTCGCACTGGCCGCAGGGCCTGCGGCTCCAGTCCCGGCGCCTGTGAAAGCACCGGACGAGCAGGTGACGTTTGTTTTCGCCGCAGAGGGCAAGGATGACGCGCCGGATGCCTGGCGAGCGGAACTGGTAGTGCCGCCCGGGGCTACTACTGAGACGATGCTTACGTTGAAGGTCAGCGGACGGGATGTTGCGGGGGTGTTCACGCTTTCCGGCATTGCGTTGCCGCTGGCCGACGGCACGGCGGAGATACCGTTCGGGGCATTCCTCGCCGGCATCAAGAATACCGACGTCTCGCTCCGGCGTCCGGGCGGCGACCAGGTCAAGGGAAGGCTGCTGTTCTTCTGACATGGCGGCGGCCCCCTACATCTTTCCGACGCAGCAGGCGGAGTTCCTGCGCGCACTTAGGGATGGCCGCTATCGCGCGCCACCTCGTCCGCGCAACGTGCCAGCCACCACGTCCCTTATCGTGAGAATGCCCCCCGTCCATGAGCAGGCGTTGCGGGGCACGTGCGTGGCGAACGCCGTCACTGCGATGGTGGAGTACTACGAGGACTGCAAGACGCGCCTCAGCGTGCAGTACCTCTTTGCCGCGACGAGGGATGTGGAGCGCGCCGCGCTGGAGCGCAACCTAAAGCATCTGCGCACGGGCGAGTCGCTGGATCCGGAGTTCGAGCACCTGCACCACTCCAAGCTGCTCCAGCTTCGGATGATGGCGGATGCGAACGGCGGCATAAACACGCCGGCGATGCGTCCCTACATCACGCAGTTCGAGGAGACGGTGAGGACGCGGTACGAGGCGATGGAGGGCAGTCTGCTCCGGTCGTGTTTCAAGGTGCTTGAACACCAGGGGACGTGCCGCTACGCGCTGTGGCCCTACGCCGGTGCCTCGGCCGCGCCGCTGTTCGGCACGGCGGAACACGCGGCGCATCCGCCCGGGTCGGACGAAGACGCGAAGAAGCACAGAATCCTCTCCGAGCTTTACCTGCTGCCCGCGCCGAACAACGTGGACGAGATGCGCGGCATCCTTGCGGGTGTGAACGGCAGGCGTCCGATGCCCGTATGCGTGACGGTGAGCTTTTTCAAGGGGTGTGACGGCGAGACGTTCACGTTCCCGCGCACGGAGGAGACGGAGGCCGGCCTTGTGGCACAGGATGACTGGCTGGGCGTACACGGCATGCTGATCGTGGGGTACGTGGACAACACGTCATCGCCGGGCGGTGGCTATTTCATCGTGCGCAACAGCCTGGGAACGTCGTGGGGAAACCGGGGGTACGGCAAGCTGTCATACGCCTACGTGGCCTGTTTCGCGCTTGAGGCGGGGACGATCCTGCAGGATCTCGTGGACTACACCGGAGATGGCTACGGCGGGTTTCAGACGGTTATGACGATGATCCCGCCGCATAGCGTCCGGCATCGCAGAAAGAGGTTAAGGGTGTTGCTCAACCTACTGGTGGCGGCGGTGCTTGTCTCAGGAACCTGGTTCGCGGTGGCCTGGTATTTTGAGAGAAAGGCTCGTACAGTTGCGAAACCATTGCCGACAACGGGGATAAAATCACCTGAAACGCCGAAATTTCCGCCTTATGTGGAGGTGACGGTGTATGGTCGGAGTGCAACGGTGAGTGTGAACCTGCCGCCGCCGTGGGAAGGGGTTAAGGGAGTGGCTATTGACGGAGGCATGGTGTTCCGTCTGCCGGTGAAGACGCGCGAGGACGTGGACGCCATCCGCAGGAAACTCGGTACGGAACCTACTTTGCGCGAGAAGCGCGGCAAGCCGCTGACGTATGATCTAGTGTCGTTCTTCGACCTAGTTTCCGATGACATCGCCGACGTGAAGAAGACCATAGGAATGTTCAGGGCCGAAAAATTTCTCGTGAATATTGAGGGCGAGAGCAATGGTGTGCTGCGCGTCTCGACGGTCTCTCCGGCAGGTCTGAAGGGGCGGTTGAAGGACTCGTTTCACGTGCAGGCAGTCGGAAAGGATCGTTTGATTTTGAAACCGACCGCGACGAAGGCTGCGACGAACGCGGTGACGAAGGCTGCGACGAACGTGGTGACGAAGGCCGCGGCGACGAGGACCGAGACAAACACGGCGACGAGGGCTGCGACGAACACGGTGGCGAGGGCTGTGACGAACACGGTGGCGAAGGCCGCGGCGACGAGGACCGAGACAAACACGGCGATGACGGCTGCGACGAACGCGGTTCCTCCCGTGCTGCCGAAACAAGTGCAACCGATCCCGCCAGTCGAGATGAAGGTCGATACACCAGCCGTGACGAACGCGGTCTCGCCCGTTCAGGTACACTCCGACGGCACGGTCTCGCCGCCGTGGAAACATTGATTTTTTGTGGTGTGGTAGCCTAGCCGTACAAAAACTTGGAGAAGTTATGAAAATGGAGATAAGTGGAACGATTTCTAGAAAGGGAGATGAAATGGGAACGAAAGTGGCATTTATCCTGTTGCTAACAGTTGCTTGTTTGAGTGGATGCGGGAAAGCTGAAGCGTCCTCTGCCTCCAGTGGAGGGAGAGATACCAGTGGGGAGGCCCTTGCTAAATTGCAGAGCGTGACGAACGACTATGTGCGCGAGGTCGTTGAGGAGGCGAAGGGCGTTCGCGTGATCTACACGGAGGGCATGTTTGACGACGACATCCGGCACGAAGCAAAAAGGCGCGGCATTGAACTTGAACCGATTCCGATGATCAATGGCCGTGGTCCCCTTTCTCTCAAGGAGGCGGTCAAAAACGACGAAGTCGTGGCCCTCCAGTCGGGGTTTGAAATCTGGAAACGTGTGGGCAAGGAACTGCCGCTTTGCAGTGGCGTGCTGGCGCGTACGGACAAGATGCCGGAAGAGGATCGCCAACGCGGCATTGAGGTGGCCCGCCGGCTCGGCGAGCGGGTTTTGGAGCTGCACAAGGAAAATTTGATAGATACTATGCCAGACGGGGGACTTAAGAATAAACTGCTTATGATCCAATGGCGCATCTCCCGTATTGCGCGCATGCGCGCGGAGCGTGAAGAGCGCATGGGGCATTTGAAACTTGCGCTGAAGGACGTTGAACTTTCTGAACGCCTAGATGCGCGCAATGCCGGTTTGAAGAAAATTCTGCAGGATATGGAAAAGGCGCGCAAGCAAACCTTGAAAGCGCGAGAGAAGGCGGAGGCTCAAAAGCGGTGAAATTTTGCCATTAATGTTGTCAGAATGGGTGTCGCCACATCCCTATCTTGCATGTGGACGGCATTTGTGCTTGCCCTCTGAAAGCCAATTTGGTATTCTAACAAAGAAAAAACTTGGAGAAGTTATGAAGATGAACAGAAAAAGTTTCTTGGCAGCAGCGCTGGCCGGACTGGTGGCGGGCTGCATCTCGTACCATACGCCGCCGATGGACCGGCGCGTGACGATCGCGCCCGACCTGGGCACGGCCGTGTGGGTGACGGACGTGCGCCTAATGAAGGGACCGTCCAGCCACTTCACGATGCAGGCAAACGTGGTGAACAACACGAGCGGTGTGGTGCGCATGGATTACCGCGTTGAGTGGATGGACGCGACGGGCACGGTGATTCCGTCCGTCGTTTCCACATGGCAGCCGATAGCGGCGGCCGCGCGTGCGGTCATTCCGCTTCAGGCGACTGCACCGGCGCCGGAGGCCGTAGACTTCCGCTTTTACGTACAGGCGGCACGTTAACAACGATTTGAAAAGAAAGGAACGAACAATGAAAAAGTGTATGATGGCATTGGTTTTAGTGGCATTGGTTGCGGGATGCCGCACGCCAACGAGGGTCGTTTATCCGGGAGAGCATACTCAGCCGACGGTGGGCCTCGGTAATGCGGACGTGAAGCGAGCTGCGAGCGAGATGCTGCAGTCACTTTATAGGAGCGGTCGGCTTGACCGTGGCGACGGTCAGATGTACGTGATGACGGTGGGCAAGGTGAAGAACGATACGCAGCAGCGCTTCGACACCGACATCCTTACTTCCTACATCACTCAGGAGTTGATGAACAGCGGCAAGGTGGTGGTGACGTCCGCGATGGCGGCCGGCGCCGACAACCGTGACGAGATGATCGACGCCGCCCGGAGCGTGCGCAACGACCCAGAGTTCAATCAGGCTACGGTTCCCCAGCTGGGACAGAAAGTGGCGCCCACGCACAGCATCTACGGTAAGATCATCCAGCAAGTACCCCGACTGGACAACGGCGACCAGCAAATCGAGTACTACTTCCAGTTGCGTATCGACGACGTCAAGACGGGGTTCCAGTGGTGGCAGAATCAGACGGAGATCATAAAGATCACGGACGCAGCCACGCCCACGTGGTGAGAAAATTCCGTGTCAGAACGGCCATGTTTGCATGCCTAACCATGCAAACAGAAAGGAAAACAATACCATGAAAAAGACAATTCTTTCGATTCTAGCAGTCATTGGACTCGCGGCGTTCGCCCAGGGCCAGCAGTCAAATGGCATCCAGACGGTGATTGGCAGCGGGCGCGCTCCTGACTATAGCACAGCGGTGTACGACGCACTTGTCCAAGCAGCCTCGCAGGTGCAGGGCGTTTCGTTGAAGGATTCGCGCGCATCATTTATTGAGGCAATTTCTCAGATGAAGAAGGAGGATATTAAAAACTCCGACATCGGCGAGATCAGTAAGGCACTCAAGCAGTCAGTAAGCGTCAAGACTAATGGTCGTGTGCTGAGCTATAAGATCACGAGCGAAAAGTACATGCCGGGCATTGGCGAGAATGGACAAGGGTTGTGGTTCATCGAACTAGAAGCCAAGGTGCCAGGCCCATATACTGTCGGCCTTCCAGAAGGTAAACGGCGTCGAATGGTCGTGATGCCGTTCCGCTCGCTTACCAACATGGTAAAAGTGTTCGGTCAGGATTACCAGATGGGTACGTCTTGCGAATCGATTGCGTCGGCACTGAACGAGAGCCTTACGCAGTCGCGTCGGTTCACAATGCTTGACCGGACATTCAACGAGGAGACTGCGGCCGAGTTGAGCCGTCTGAACCTCGCGAACGCCTCTGTCGGTGACTTCGGTCGATTCCAGCAGCTCCTCGTGACGGACTATATGGTGACTGGTACGGTGAAGATGTACTCCTCGCCGGGGAAGAGCTACAACCCGTGGACTGGCGCGACGTCTCAGAATGACGGTCCGTTCCTTGAGTTCTCCTACCGCGTGATTCTCGTGCCCACGAGCCAGCTCAAGTGGGCCGGCACGATCATCGTGCCGTACTCCGCGTGCCGCGGCGACTCGGTTGAGACGGCTATTGCTTCCGGCATGTCGGTTGCCGCACGGGAAATTTGTTACGACATCGTCAACAACATATACCCGATGCGTGTGACGGGCAAAACCACCTTGGAACTCGTTCTCAACCAAGGAGGCTCGAATGTGCGCGAGGGGGATATGTTAGACGTGTTCAGACAGGGCGAGGCAATCCCCGATGTTACGTTCGGCCAGGATGATATTCTGGACGTGACAGAGGAGAAAATTGCGACCATCCGCATTTCGCGTGTGAACCCGAAGATGAGCTATGCGGTAGTGGCGGATGGCTTGCCCATGGACCAGATTCTCGTGGGTGCCGTCGTGCGCCGTCCGAAGGGGCCGATGGGCGCGGGCGGTGCCCCGACCGGCGCGGTCTCTCCCGTGCAGGTGAGCCCGGATGGCACCATCACGCCTCCATGGAAGCGGTAATGGCGTTGTCGGACTAGGAGAGAAGGGCGAGAGGTGTGCGGTTGAAAGAGGTCGCGACAGCAAAGTTCTCATTCGACGAGTTGAGAACCAAGGGGTTTGTCTATGTGGACAAGACCGACCTCCTCGCCCGGCTCGCGTCCGACGATGATGCGGCCTATTTCATCTCGCGCCCTCGCCGGTTCGGCAAGTCGCTCATGCTCTCCACGCTCAAATGCCTCTTCGAGGGACGGCGCAACTTGTTCAGGGGACTCAAGATCGAGAAATCGGGATGGAACTGGAAGAAGAAATTTCCGGTGATTCTGCTCGACATGCAGGAATATCGGGCGGAAACCGTTGACGGTCTGCGAGACAACCTGTTTTCGTGCGCGGAGAAGATCGCCGCGCAATTCGGTCTGGACGTCAAGGCCGAGGCGTCCGCCGGAATGTACCTCAACTCGGTTCTTCGCGCGTTCGCGGCGAAACTAGGGAAGTTCGTGGTGCTGGTGGACGAGTACGACGTGCCGCTTCAGGGGTTTCTCGGCAAAGGCGACGAGATCGCCAAGGCCCGCACGCTCATGCACGACTTCTACGTGCAGTTCAAGAGCCGGTCTGCGGACATTCGCTTCCTGATGATCACGGGCGTCTCAAAGTTCACGAAGGTGTCGCTCTTTTCCGGACTCAACACGCCGAGCGACCTGACGATGAACTATGGCGACTACGCCGGGCTTTTGGGCTATACGCACGAGGAGTTCGTGCGGTACTTCGGCGAACATGTCCGCGCGCTCGCGTCGAAGCGCGGCTGGACGGAGGACGAGACGCGTGAAAAGATTTACGGCTGGTACGATTCCTACCGCTTCTCGCCGTACTCCGAGACGCGCGTCCTGAACCCCGTTTCGGTGGGGCAGCTGTTCAAGACCGGCAATTTTGAAAGCTATTGGGCGGCCACCGCGATGTCAACGCTGGTGTACGAGCGGATGCTTGCGGCGGAGAAGACGCCGTTCGAGCTGGACGGCATAGCCGCCACGCCGCTGGAACTCGACGTGTGCGACGCAGAGGCGCTGCCGTACAAGGCGTTGCTGTACCAGACGGGGTATCTGACGATCAAGAGCGCCTCTACGGACAAGAACCTGCGCACGCGGCTCGTTTTGGGCATCCCCAACCGTGAAGTGCGCACGGCGCTGGAAGAAGGCTGGATCGGCGACATGATGCACCTCGACGTGCCGAACACGGAGTCCCTGGTCGCGTCCGGCCGGCGGCAGCTGGCGTCCGGCAACGTAGCGGACCTCGTTAACGAGACGCTGTACACGCTTTTCGCCCAGATTCCGGCGCAATGGAAGATTTCGTACGAGGCGGACGCCAAGAGACATTTCCTGCTGTTCGCGGAGATGCTCGGGGCGAAACCGAGGCCGGAAGTGGTCACCGCGCGCGGTTATGCCGATGCGATCATCGAGACGACCAAGGCCGTTTACGTGTTCGAGTTCAAGTACAATCGGTCGGCAGCCGACGCAATCCGCCATATTCGCGACAAGGGCTATGCGGACGCCTACCGCGTCGGCAAGTGCCCCGTCACGCTGGTCGGAATCAACTTCAGTTCACGTACGCGAAACGTCCAAGAACCGAAAATTGAAAATTTCCGTGTCACACTCGCGCGCCACGTGCGTATAAGTGACAAGAAGGCTTTATCAACCAAATCCCCAAAAAGGAGAAAAACAAAATGACAACAAAACTTATGAGACTTGCCATGGCGGCATCTGTCGCCATTGGCACAGGCGTCACGATGGCGCAAGAAATGGGTGCGGATGCGCCAGCGAAAACGCCCGTTGCCGTCGCCCAGCCGAAACCAGCGGTTCCAGCTGTAATCCCGACGGTCGCGTCGGTGCCTGGGGCGAAATCCCAGAACGACCCCGGACCGAAGATTGTGGCCGAATCGCAGCAGTGGAAAGCTCAGGTGCAGGAATCGAAGACGTCTAAGGAGACGGCATCAGAGAAGGTTCAACGTGCTCTTCTGCTGCATGGCTTGCATGAGGGCTTTGTTCCGGGTAGCCGCGCGATTATCCAGATTGGTACCGCAATAGACACAGTGAAAGATCCCGAAAAATCCACAACGTTCATGCAGTTGCGTGAGGGATTGGCTCGAGAGGCAATCCTGAATGCGCGTGTGGGGGTGGTACGCCGGATACGTCAGAAAATGTCTGCTGGTGAGACAATCCTTGACTCGGACAGTCAAGAGCTTGACAAGTACAAAGAAAAACACGCCGAAGAATACGCAGAGCTTGAGCGCCAGAAAGAAAAGGTCGCCATGCTTTTGAAGTTGGTCGACGAAGCCGAAGCTGATACACTGGCGAAACGTTCGTTGGAAGACGATTGGGATGCAATCGTTGCGGGAATTATCAAACGCATTGATGATACCTACGATCCAAACAAGGTTTCAGCTGATAAAAAGGCACGCCTCCTTGAGGTTAAGAATGCCTACGAAGAGGCTAAACGCAAGTTGGATGCGCTGAATAAGGCATGGGAGAGCGATCCAGTAGGGAAGAACATATCCGATGTGAAGGCCTGCTTCGACCTTCCGATCTATGGACTTACAGTACTTTATCAGGCGGAGTCGTATTCAGAGGATGGCGAGTATCAGATTGCATGTGCTGCGGTTTGGAGTCCCAAACTTCAAGCGCGTGCCCTGATGACCCTGTCTGGTCAGAAGCAACCAGTTTCTACCCCTGGTAAAAGTTCGCTTGCTGAATGGCTGAAGAACAAGGAAGAGAGCAATGCTCTTGCTGCTATGGTTGGTTCACGTCAGTATGTTGACAATCAAGGTGTACAGTACGTACTTGGTTTTGCAGCGCGAGAACTCCCCAAAAATGCTCGTAATCGTCAGCGAGCTCAGGAAAAAGCTGATTTTGAGGCCGAGCGTATTGTGTTGTCGGCTCTGTACGAACAGGTGTCAGGTACGCAGGAGAAACGCGATGAACTAATGAGGTATGCGGAAAAAGACGGTGTTCAACGCGAGACGGATGCATTGGGTGCATACGCGAAGGCATTGAACGGTAAGACGCCCGAGCGTCCCGTAAGTGGTCTTGGAAAGGTCTACGGAGCTCGCTTAACGCATCCCTTCACGGGGAAGGAGATTTATGTCTCCGTGGCGTCGGTGGACAACCAGCTCGCGTTTGACTCCGAGAACCTGCTGAACGACATCAACGCCGCGTCAGTTCGCGACACGGTCCACACGCAGTATGTGGAAGGACAGGAGGCAGCACGCAAGCAGGTGCTTGACCATGCGAAGAAGTCTGACGCCGCTTTCCAGAGGGGTGCACAGGATGCGACTGCTGCGGCAGCTGAGCTTTTGACTGGACAGAAGCAGCCTGCAGTGGTTGTCCCGCCCGCTCCCAAGCCGGAACAGGCCCCTGCTCCGCGCCGCCGTACGGGTACAATTTCCGGTGACGATGCGATCACTCCGGATTTCTAGGGCATTTGCGGCAGCCTTCGTTCCGACGTTGGTGGCTTTTGCGGTGCAGTAAACCGATTGGTTGTTCTAGGCAAAGTGAAAATCATGGAGAAGAAAATGAAGATGAATGGAATGTGCTTTCTAGCCGCCGCCTTGGCAGGGCTTGTGGCTGGTTGCGCCTCGTGTCATACTCCGCCAATGGACCGGCGGACGACTACTACCGCCGAGTCCCAGATCGGACCGACCCAAGAAAATGTCGCTCCCAAGGCGCGGACGCCTGCTCCGCGCCGCCGCACGGGTGCGATTTCCGGCGACGAGGTAATCAATGCAGATTACTAAGACATTCGTAGCCGCCTTCGCTTCGACGTTGGCGGTTCTCGCGGTGGCGGATGAGATTCCATCCGCCGCCGCCGAGGCCTACTACCGTACGCATTTTGAAAAAAAACCGCAAGGTGCATACGAGTGGGCCGAACGGGGGCTGGTTTTTGCAAAAGTCTGCATCCCGCACAAGCAGGGCATGGACGCTGACGAGCTGACTGAGACCCGCAAGGTTCTACGTGAGTGGATGGCCACGAAGGCATCGAGCAAGAGGGTTGATCCACCATTGCCATACGGTAAAGACCTCATGCGAAAGTTGTGTCGCAAATACGAGCCTAGCTTGGAATACAACGCGACATGGCAGCTTCCCGCATCCGATTCGTGCGCTTTGACCTACGAAGTCGGAAAAATGCGCGTGGTTGTTACAGTGGTCAGGAGCGAAGATCTCACTAAGGCCATACCTGCTGCATTCTACGAACCCGTGAGCGAGAAGGTTTGGGCCGCAGGCTGGCGCCAGATCGTCGCGCGGCACTATGTTCGTCAGAATGACCAGGCATTCATGTGGCGTCTGGGCGCGCTTGACTGCTGCGAGGCTGCAAGTGCCACGGAAGCTCGTTTCCCCGACTGGACTACCGATGATGAAGTAAAGGCGGCGCACGGCAAGTTCTTCAAGACGGCTAGGGCGCGGTGGAGTTCGCTTGATACGCCAGTTCGTGATGAATACGAAGGTTTCTGGAAAGAATTCGTAAAATACTTGACGGACTCCAAAAGAGCGCGGGATTTTAAGACTGTTGCTTTTTCTGTCGCCAGGGCAAAACCCGTTACGGAGTTTCTGCCGGGGGTGATGTCGGTCGTTTGTGAAACCAACCGGACGGTTTCCTGTTCGACGAACGTCATTGAGAAACCGGAGATTACCACGCATGCTGGACGAATGGTGCAGACCTCGGATTCCATGCTTCTGCCGATCATGGTAGCTTCAAACACAGTTCTTTCCGTTACTGAGGAGTCCAATGCAAGCATTGTTCACGAAGTCGAGACGGTTACGATCATTCGCACGACAGATCGTGTCGTGCGTAAGGTTTCGACCACATACGCTGGCACGCCGCGTTTCGAGGAGCTGTTCCTTTCTGGCGGATACCTTCCGAATGTCCAGCGCCCTCGGACGGCTTTAGGAAATGTTGGTGCACAGGCATTTTCTGCAGAGATGGCTCCGGAGGATCGCGAGGCATGCATTCTTTCCGCATTGCGTGAAAACCCGTCGGACAAGGAATTGTGGAACTACTACGGCATACTCCTTAAGAATAAAAGGGAATTGTTTGGTGCGATTTCCTGCTTCCGCAATGCGTTGCGTCTGGACCGGACCTTCGACTATGCGTTGACGAACCTCGCTCTGTGCTACGACAATTTGGGCAAGAAGGAGCTCGCGTGTGCGACGGCCTTGCTTGCCGGAGCTGTCACCGACAAGGCTTGGTGCATTGAACGGGTGGAATCGATTCTGAACAAGAAGTAGTGGCCTATGTCTAATGTATGTCGCATAATTGTCTTACTCGGCATGTCGGCTCTGTCTCCGCTCGCTTTGTGGGCGGGAGATGGGGCCGATAAGGCGAGGTCGCTCCTACTTTCGCGTCTGAGGGGCGACGGCGTTTCGCTTGGTTATAGCGCTGCTCGCAAGGCGGTTATTTGCGATGGTGTAGCCTCGGCACAGTATCATGCGGCAACCGACAAGGCGCGATTGACGTCGGTAAGGCAGGTGCTTTATTCAGAGGCTACAATGAAGGCGAAAGCTAGTCTTGCAAGCTTTCTGCGCCAGAATCGATCCACATGGGAACAGGTCATTGATCGCTGCGCCGACGGCAGCAGTATGTGGCGGGCAGCGGCGGGCTCCGTCCTGAAATCTCAGAAGGTGCTTCGCGGATGCATCGTGCGGGATTCTGTTGAGGTGCAAGACGATGGATTTCTGTTTGTGGCCGTGGCGGTCGAATGGGGCGAATCTTTGGCACGGGATGTCCGCGATGTCGGACGGGGGGGCGTAGAACTGACGAGCGCAGACTTGAAGTTTGCGCAGGCATGGTTGAAAAAACGTGGGCCGTTGTCTTGTATTGGAGCAAGATTTTGTACTTTGGCGGACGGATTTCATTTCCCTATTGCCGTAGCTGTGGGCGACATTGACGGCAAGAGTGCGCCTGAGATTGAAGTGGCGACCAAGTTTGACGAGCAGATGGCAAGTGCCGCTTTTGACAGCATTTTCAATACTGCATTGATAGTGGATGTACGCGAGGAGTCCTTAGTTCAGGTGTCAGAGACGCAAGAAAGGCGCTCCGTTCTCGCGACCGACACGGCCAACCGGAGTATCTTGGCCGTGGCGGTCGGGGCATCTGCCGTGCAGCGTCAGATTGTGCTTGAGGATGTAATACACGACCCAGAGACCGGGCATAAAGTTCATGTGATTGCGTACGGGCCGAGGGTCGGGCAGAAATTGAGGTGAGATTCTATGCGCAATAAGGGCTATTTGCTGACATGCCTCCTGTTGTCAGGAGTTTTCGCCGCTGTCGCTGGAACTGGCGGTGGTTCACTCATGAGGCATGAAAGTGCTCAGAGACAGGCAGAAATTTGGTTAAATGGGCATGGAGTGCATGTCGGTTGGGATCAGCAACGGGGACAATGCGCGACAATCGGTGTTTCCTCCTTTGATTGTCCGAAAGGGCTTTCCGACAAGGAGTTCTATGCCCTGCGCGAGAAGACGTTTTTCTTGGCTTACGTGAAAATGGTACAGGAACAGTTGGGTTCGTTACGGCAGCACAAGATTGATGATGAGAACATACGGTCTGGCACGCTTAACGGAACCGAGTCCTCGGCTCCACTCTCCAGCATCTTCAAAGACATCATGCGCCCATGGGAATCGGAAAGCTCTCGGTTCAGTTGGCGGACAAAGTCCCTGTCCAACGATGACGGTAACGATTGCCCGTTGAATGAGCGGTTAATCACGGTGAAATCTGAGAATGCTTCGCGGTTAGATGGATCGGTACAGGGTCTTGGTCGCCTGCGTTATTTCGAAAGTCGGGATAAGAAGGATGCGATATACGAAGTTGCAATGGCTGGCATTCAGATCCCTTCTCAGAGTTTAAAGACCATGCAGGACTTCGTGAAGGGTGCTTTAGAGGGGGAAAAGAAGGGCAATGCGTCCTTTGATGACTGGTTATCCTCTCAGGGTGCCGCGACGTTGGCTGGAGTTCAAAGTTGGCGAGACAAGGATGGAAATGTGTGGGTTGTCGGCTTCGCCCCCATACTGGGTGATGATTTGCCAAAGGCTAAACAACGGGCCCGTTTCTGGGCCGCATTTGCTTTCGGAGCTAGGGTTCAGGTTGAAAAACTTCTTGTGCAGGGGAGAGATTTTTCGTCGTTCTATGGCGACCGACAGTCTCTTGATGCCTCGGAAAGCGTTGTTGGGGAAAGTTATCCAGAGGATATGGTTCAATATCGCCGTTTGCAGGGTAGGTGCGTGGCAGCAGGAAGGAGGCCTGTCGATGTTGTAGCCTGTATTCTTCGTCCGGGCACGCGTGATTTTCGGGCGACTAACTTTCAGAGGAAGGTCCAGGGGCAGGTTGCCAATGACTTCATTGCTGGACAGAAGAAGTCGCTCTACGGGTTGCGGGAGGCGATCATGCGCCGGATGGAGACGTTGACAGGTCCCGAAAACGCCCATCGGAGGCAGGCGTTGACCGAGGCCCTTGAGAAACTTGATCGCGAATTGCAGAAATTGGAATAGGTTGTCGGCAGATTGTCGTTATTTGGTAATGCAGGAATTAAATGCGAGTAGAAGAAATACCATGAATAGAATCATGTCATCTCTTTGGTTTGTGATGCTTATTCCATTCGTCGGGTTTTGCGGCGATATGCAGAAGAGTCCCTTGCCGTGTCAGACGAATGACCCGCAGCGGATTATTGATGAAACGAACGCAGTTGAGCAAACGGAGTCCGCAGGTGAAATCGTGCAGCACTGGTTGCGTGAACAGGGACTTGCCCAGGGGGGCAATGCTTCAAGTGGTAGAATCGTTAGCATTGGAGTGAATCATCTCACTGTCGGTGAAGAGCCGTTTTATGACGAGATTATTGAGGCACGAGAGAGATACGATATCCCTTACGAACCCAATGACGACCTAGATACAAGGCGTTTTACGGCGATGTGGAAGGCGTATGCTGACGGGATAGTGAGTATTGCAAGAACCATGAGACACCGTGCGGGTATGGAAATGGAGATAAAAGATTTTGTCGATGAGGGTGGCGTGAATTCCGCGAATGGGGATAATGGGCATAGAAAAATGTTCTCAGGAGAGATGCGGGTAAGAGGATTGAATTTTCTAACTATGGCAGAATCAATACAAGATGAAGAAGGTCCTTCGGGGATTACGTATAGCTGGTGTCAGATTGCAGTGGCCTTGAGTGCGATGGAGAAATCAGGAGGGGAATCTGCGTCATTATATGAAGGGGTCCGCCCAAGTCCTCTGTCACTCACAGAATGGATTGAGAAGAATTCCAAGGATGGAATGATATGTCCTCAGGTGTTCTTCGACAAAGATGGCATGATGTGGCGCGTGGCTGGTATGTCGGTCGCCGTAGATGGAATACGAAATATGGATAAGGTGATGTGTGCGAAAAGGAGAGCAAAAATATATACTTTTGAAGCTGCGCTTCGTACTGTTGACGTGGTGGTTTCTTTTTCAAGGATGTATTCGTGTGAAGATGATAAAAATGATACTGATTCCAAATTGCCTTCTATCGGTGAAGAATTGAGACGTGACGTGATAGTTGCTCCCGTTCTTAATGTATCTTCAGCGGATTCTTCGCGTGTCAAATGGTATGAAGTCTGCAGGAAGAAAGCAGGCACGGATCGAGTCGTCTGCCTTGTTGTATGTGCTATTAGTGATAAGCCTTGCAAATGACTTTGAGGGACGGCAAAGACAATGGAAAACAATAGCCAAATCGTTTCTACTGCTAGTGTCGCCGCATTGTGCCGGTCGCGTATGGTGTTATGATTTTCAATCCCAACACGGGCAGATACGAAAAAAGAATAGGTGTGGTGATGGGAAAAAGGCGACATTTTACCGGACTGACTTGTTTTCTGTTGTCAGTTTCTATTGCATGCGGAATAAGTCATAGCGCAGTTGCTATAATGTCAGAGTATGGCGCAAAAGACGCAATGGACTCTGTTCGCGAGGGGTTGGCGCGTAATGGATTGCAAGCGGGTTTTGACCCAGAACGAAAAACCATCATTGAAGTTGTGAGCCATGAAATTGAGCTGAAGGATTTTGAACAGTTAAATGAGTCGGTGCGCCGCAAGGCCATGGAGATTGCATACTTACAAGCTGTGGCGCGCATAGCTGAACAGCTGGGCGTGTATGTTGATTGTGCTGAGACAGCTACAGTGCAGGGGGCGTCTACCGAAATGACAACGGCTTCTTCTATGCGAACCTCTACCAACGTATATGCCAGAGCCCTGCTTCAGGCGGAATCGTGCATGCCGAAATCTGATCACATAGAATACATGGCGGCTATAGCGGTCGTAAGTTCTGAAAAGTTTTCAAGAGCCATGGCGGCGGCGATGAATGGCGATATTGAAGGAATGCCCGGGTTTAAGGGCGGATCGTCTTTGAAAGAGCGGATGGATAATGGCATGTGGAATCACCTGGGTCCGCAAATCGTACATGACGCACCTAGGCATTTCTGGATAGTGGGAACCGCGTCGCACGAAATAGACGACGATTTGGACAAAAACGCCCTAAGGGTCAAAGCGGCATACGCTGCAGAATGTGCATTGGGGGGCAATGTCGATGTGGAAGGATCCTCATTCACGGGTGGATCTGGCATAAAGGAGAAGACAACGGAAGAGTCCCTGCACCACCATTCCTACCATCTTCTTGTGCATGACAATGACAGTAATAGCGTATTTGAAAAACGCATAAATGTTACTCCGTTCCTACGAGTAAATCCATTATCAGGGAAAATCAGGTGGCATGAGCGTGAAGAAAAAAATCCGATGACCGGGAAAAGAATTTTGACTGTGATTGCCGCTATTGATTCAAATTATATTCCTTATTTCATAGGGGATGGCGCGTTGAATTTTACTACTGAAGCGCGACAAGATAACATTTCGGTGATTGAACATGCGAAAAAGTACATTGAGAGCAAGGGGTGGCGGACAGGACTGGATTTCGTTGTCTCGAACAAGTTTGCGGTGGCCATTGGCGGGGCGGCGTTCAAATACACGCCGTCGATGGATGGGGCGGCTTTTGCCCAAAAGCGGAATGATGCTGTTCGGCGGGCGTTGATGGAATCCGCAATGAATGTCGCGTTCACATACGATTGTAGTGGAGAGTTGAAAAAGAACCTTTCCGACGGCAATCGTACGATGCGGCAATACTATGGTGGTGATGAGGCTGTCGAAAGGATTGTACGGGACGGAATCTCATTTTGTGATGATAGTGATGTCGTGGTCGATTTAAAAGAAAAAGGGTTCATGTGGTGGGCTAGTTTCTCGTCGCTCTCCGCCGAAGGATCGGAAACGGAAAGGAAGTCAGTAAAAGAGGTAGAGGGGTATGTAAAGTCTAAAATGCCAATTCATGGTTTAAAAGTGGAGCGGCAGTTTGAATCAATTGTCGATGGCGTATATCAGATTGCGTTCGTTGTTACGTGCGATCCGAAGCGTGGCAGGGATATTGCGCTTTCATTTGCCAACGAGAAGAGCCGTGAAGAACGAGGTAAGTTGCCGTTGGGACAGTGGATTGCGGAACAGGACTTTGGAATGATGGCTGGGCCGCGCCAGTATGTGGATGACAAGGGGGATGTGTGGATGATCGGCATAGCTCCCGCTGCGGAAGGGTGTCGGCCGTTTGGAGCATCGCTTGATGGCATGGCACGTGAATATGCTGCATTTGGTCTGAGCGGAGATTTCAGTGCATCGTATGCGATTTCAAGTTTAAATGGCCCTGCAGGGGAGTATTCGGAACGCGAGGCCGAGATACTGTACAGTGCTGAATCATCGCCGACAGGTAAGAATTATCCAAAGGAGTTTGAGCTTGTGTTTCATCGCGCGTTCACCCATCCACTGACGGGACGGAAGGGAGAAGTTTCCATTTGTGCATTACGTTCGGGGACGAAGGAACTTGTGGATAAATTGACGGCTGAGCAGATAAAAGAAAAGCATGCAAAGGCTAAAGAGCAGGAGCGCAAGAAAGGTATTCGGGATTCGCTGCTTAAAAAGGAGTTAAAAAGGAGAAAGGACCATTTCAATGAAGATCATCGGTAAAATGGTTTTATGCGCAACATGCATGGTCGTGTTATGCGTGGGATGCCAATCAACGCCGGCTGAGTCGGCGGTTTCGATTGACGATGCGGTGGTGGGGCTTGTCCCGCAACTGGTGCAAGAGGCTTTGGCGAGTCCGTGTTTTGCGGGCGGCAAACGGCCTGTCATGGCATTGGGGCGCCTTAAAAACGATACGATGTCCATCCGTGGCGGCACGCTTGACTTGATGGAATTGCAAATGTGCAAGTTGTTTTCCGAAAGCGGCCGGGTTGTCATATCGTCGGCCTTTGGAGGTGTGCCGAAAGAAGGGATTCCTGTACCGACCGACATGAAACTGCTGGCACCGTCCCTTGTCCTGCACGGAAAGTTGACACAGCGAAGTTCGTCCCAAAAGGATGGACGGATGCAACTCGAATACTTCTTGGAACTGTCAATCCACGATATAGCTACAGGTACCCAGATGTGGCATGGTCGGCGTAGCGTGGGATTTCTTGTTGACGGTAAACAGGCATATTGGTAATTCGTGGATCCGCTGCGCAATCCGGACACCGACATTGCGAAAAAATCGTTACGAAATTTTCGCAATGCGTTTGACTGTAAGGGCGCGAAATGATAGAATAAACGCATGAAACTGAACAATCCATTTCTCGTGAGGGGGTACTACGGCCCCGAATACTTCTGCGACAGGCAGAAGGAGACTGAGCAATTGGTTGATTCGGTGCTCAACGAGGGCGACGTTACGTTGATTGCTCCTCGGCGTTATGGCAAGACGAGACGGAACTGGGGTACGTGGTGTACGATCGCTTCTTCGGCGTCTGGCTGAAGGGAGCGGGAATTTGATAGACTACGCGCTGGTCAAATGGTGATAAGCTGTGAAAGCGGTTAAAGGGTCAAATAAGGTCAGAAAACCGATGCACGCCGGCAAGTCGGCGCGCAAGGGGGGACTTTTGCCGCCGCCCGTTGGGACGAGCGACTGGGCGAGGTTCTCGCGCACGTCCTACTGCGTGGACAAGACGCTGATTCTGAAAGACCTCATTGACTCTGAATCGACTGTTGTCTTGTTCACGCGCCCGAGGCGTTTCGGCAAGACCACCATGCTGAAGATGATCCGTGCGTTCTACGAGGCCGAGGCGTCGCTGTTTCAAGACAAGAAGATCTGGGCGGCGGGTGCGAAGTACCGCAAGGAGCAGGGTGCGCATCCCGTCATCTTCCTGTCGTTCAAGGACGTGAAATGGAAGACTTTCGGCGAGTCCATCAGGTTCTTGAACGCCTTGGTTGCTCCTTGTATCGGGCAATTTGTCAAGTCCGTCGAGGCCATGGATGTCGAGTCGGAACGAGACCGCCTGATGCGCGTGATGCGGGAGCAGGGAGACGAACTGGACTTGTCGATGTCGCTAGGGCTTCTCTGCAAGGCCATACACGGATTCACAAAACAGTTGCCAGTCCTTCTGATCGACGAATACGACCAGCCGATCACGACGGCCTCGACGAACGGATTCTACGACGAGATGTGCAACTTCATGCGCGTTTTCCTCTCAGGTGCAATGAAAGACTGCGAGCATTGCCACATGGGGATCATGACGGGCGTTCTCAGGGTGGCGAAGGAGGGAATCCTCTCGGGCCTAAACAATCCTAAGGTCTGGACGGTCTTCGAGCCAGAATACTCGCAGTATTTCGGCTTTACAGAGGACGAGGTCGCCGAGATGGCACGGTACTACGGTGCGGAGGACAAACTTCCGGAAATCAAGGCGTGGTACGACGGCTACGACTTCGGTGGTACGGAAATCTACAATCCGTGGAGCGTACTGAGGTATTTTGACTGTCATTGCCGTCCTGAAGCCTATTGGCTCGATACAAGCTCCAACGACCTCATCGCCGAGCTGGTACGCGATCTACCGCATGACATGGTGAAGACGTTGGAGGCGCTTCTCCGGGACGATACGCCGAGGGTTCAGATGGCGAAGGAGCTGGGGCCGTACAAGGACATCCTGGCGAGGAAAAGCACGCTGTACGCCCTGCTCGTGTCGGCCGGCTACCTGAAGATCGCGTCGCCCATTGAAGAGGGCATGTGCAAGGTGGCGCTCCCGAACCATGAGCTGTCCCTCGTGTTCGTCAACGACATCAAGGCGAAGATCAACTCTGCGCTGGCAGTCGGGACGGGCGACATCGTCGGGGCGCTTCTCGACCGCGACGCCGACGCCCTCCGCGAGGCGATTGCCGCGTTCCTGCTGGAAAGCGTCAGCTATTTCGATGCGGCTACGGAGGGATTCTTCCACGGGCTCACGCTCGGCTTTCTCGCGACCCTCAGAAAGCGGTTCCGGGTCCTCTCGAACGTCGAATCTGGCAAAGGGTGCTTCGACATCGCCCTCAGGCCGCTCGTCGAGCCGTTCCCGGCGTTCATCATCGAGGTCAAGGCGGCGGATTCCGCCACGGATGACCTCAAGGACCTTGCGCGGGAGGCCCGCGCCCAAATCGACGGGAAGAAATACGATGTCACCTTCCGTGCCGAAGGTATCACGGACATCGAGAAGATCGGCCTAGCCTACTTCAAGGACAAGGTCGAACTCTGCAAGACGTAATTTTCCGTTCAGGTTGTGTATAATCTTTTTTATCAGAAGTCTAACCACTAAAAAAGGAGAAATGAAAATGAAGAGAATCATGATGATGGCGGCGATGGCCGCAACGATGGCTGCCATGGCGCAGCCGCTGACGCCCGGAACGGGCGTGGCGAACGACCACACGGGCAACGTCGGTGGCGCGACGGGCGTGGTGTACGCGCCGCGCACGGTCGAGGCGGGATACGGCTACGTGGACGGCATGACCGTGATCGGCTTCACGTTCCTGCCGTGGGCGGTTCCGAACTCGTCCTGGGACGTGACCGGCGTGCGTCTGAACCTCGGCTGGGGCGCGTACCGCGATACGACCGGATTCGACTTCGGCGTGTTCTCCTCGAACTACAACGCATACGGTCTGTTCATCAACTGGTGCGGCACTTACGCGACCGGCGACTCCTGCGGCTGGCAGAACGGCCTCGTGAACGTGGTGACGCACCGCATGTGCGGACTCCAGATCGGTCTCGTGAACTACGCCGACCGCCTGGACGGAGTGCAGATCGGCCTTCTGAACTTCGCGCGCTCGCAGTGGTTCTTCCCGTTTATCAACATCGGTTGGTAAGGGCAGGTGAATGCACATGAAACTCAGGCCAATTGCCCTCGCCGCGCTCGCATGTGCCTGCGCGGCGGGATGCCGCACGACGGAAGAGGTTCTTCACGACTATGAGATGAACCTCTCTCTGGGCAATTACGGCGGTTCCACGAAAGAACTGCTGGATCTTGCCGATGGGGAGGACGGATCGGAACTCCTCTGGCGCCTCATGGGCGCGTCCACGCTGCACTTAATTAACGGGCAGGAGTCGGCCGCCATTGCCCACTTCGACCACGCGGAGAAGGTCCTCCAGAAGAACGACCAGATGTCCGTGTTCGCCCAAGGTGGCGAAGGCGCGTTCGCGATGCTAACCAACGACCGCGTGTTCTCATACGATGGCGGCGGGCTCGACCGCATCTTCACGTGCGTCTACCGGGGCATTGACTTCCTCTGCACTGGCAACCGTGAAAACGCGCGAGTGGAGTTCAACCGGGCCGCGCAGTACCAGCGCAACTGGCTGTATGACAGGCGCAAGGACATTGAGGCTGCGGCGAAGAAGCTGTCGTCCGACTCGGCGGCCTACCAGCGGGCGAAGAAAACGAAGGTGGCGGATACGTCCGGTGCCGTGAGAAAGGCGATGGCGGACCGATCCTTCGGCGCGCAGATCCGGCAGAATACAGGATTCGATCCAGCGACCTCGGGCCGTCTGGATGTCTTGCCGCAGTCCGCATACGTGAACGCATACGCGGCGCATCTTGCGGGCGTCTTCCGCTGGATCAACGGCGACAGCGACGTTGGAGACCTCAAGCTCGCGGCCGCCGTGAGGCCCGGTGATTCCCTGGTGGCGCGCGACTACGCGGAGTGCAGTCGTGGCGTGAAGCCGTCCAATCAGGTGTGGGTCTGGGTGGAGGATGGACTCTGTCCGACGCGCAAGGAATGGCGGATCGACTTGCCGTTCGGCTTAAACCCCTACGCCCGCCGGTACGTGATGTACGCCGGCATGGCATTCCCGGTTCTCCGCGAGCGTGCCTACGGGGCGATCTCGTGGAGCGCCTGCGGCATTCCGATGCGGGAGTTGGCAAGTGTGGACAAGCTTACGCGTACCGAATACGACGTGTACATGCGCGGCGCGCTCACGCGCGAAATCACGCGCACGCTCGTGCGCGTAGGTGTGCAGGTGGGTCTTGGCATCGCCGCCGACCACACGCGCGACAATCGCACGCGGCTCGCCCTCCGCATCGTCCAGGCGGGCGTGGCCGCGTGGGCGATGTCCTGCACGGCTGCCGATCTCAGAAGCTGGACGGCCCTACCGAAGCGCGTGATGGCCGTGCGGCTGGATCGTCCGGAGAACGGCATGGTGCAGGTGATAGCGGACGGGCAGACAATTCCCGTGACGGTTCCGCCTGGGAATTCGCTCGTGTTCATCCGCAAACCGGCCCCCTCCGCGCCGCCGGTGGTGAAGGTGGCGACGCTCCCGTGATTTTTTTTCGAGGTGCGTGTCAGACGGTGCGCACATCTGTTCCTATCCAATCATAAACCCCAAAAGAAAGAGGTGATAACATGAAGATCAACAAGATTCTAGTTGCGGCGATTGCCGCAGTTGCATGCGTGAGCATGGCGTCGGCCCGCCACTGCGGCCCCGGCGGCTTCCGCGGCCATCACGGCGGCTGGGGCCACCACGGCGGCTGGTACCATGGCGGACACCACGGCTGGCATCACGGCGGCTGGGGACGCGGCTGGGGCTGGGGCCTTGGCGGCTTCGCGGCCGGCTGCGTGACCGGCGCGCTCTGGAACCGCGGCTACTACTCGCCCTACTACACGACGCCCGTCTACACGACGCCCGTGTACACGGCTCCGACGGTCGTGACCCCGACGGTCGTGACTCCGACGGTCGTTGCTCCGGCTGTGCAGACGGTCGTGGCACCGGCGACGTACACCGCTCCCGTTGTCTACCGCTCTTGGTAAAATTTTAGGGTTGCCTTCGCGCGTTTTTTTCGGTAAACTAACTCCAAACAACCCATAGGAGTAATGTTTATGAAGAAAATGATTATGCTCGCTGGGCTTGTCGCCGCCTGTTCGGCGTCGGCTCAGCTGCTCCAGAACCTCACGCAGGCGCTACTAGAGCCCGAGCCCGCCCCTGCGCAGCCCGTGCAGGTGGCCCAGCCGCAGACGGTCGTGCAGCAGCAGGTAGTGCAGCCTGTCCAGCAGGTCACGACCACTACGGTACAGCCCGTGCAACAGGTCACGACCACCACAGTGCAGCCCGTGCAGCAGATCACGACTACGACGGTTCAGCCTGTCCCTGTGGCAGCACCTGCTCCGGTAGTGGTCGTTCCGCCGCCGCGTCCGGGGTGGCAGCCCTGCCCCCGCTGCGGAGGCCGCGGCAAGGAAGAGCACGCGATGGGCTTCAAGGTGAAGCGCTGCAAGCTCTGCAACGGCAAGGGCTTCCTGCCCCCGCCGCCTCCGCCGCCGGTTCACCACCACCATCGTCGGCGGTACTAAAACGGGAATTACACGTTCCCCGAAGGCGTCTGCGGGAAATGTCCCGCAGGCGTCCGTTTTTTTGCTATAATACCACCCCTTTCCCAAACGTTTTAGGATTCATCCGAGAATGGCAGCATCAAGCTACGACGACAAAAACATAACGACCCTCGATTGGGTTGAGCATATCCGCAAGCGCCCCGGTATGTACATCGGGGACATCGGCAACGGCAGCGGCTACCACGACTGCGTCTATATCCTCATGAAAGAGGTTATAGACAACGCCGTGGACGAGTTTGTGATGGGCTTTGGACGGCAGATCGACGTGACCGTCAACTTCGAGACGGGCGAGACGACCGTGCGCGACTACGGACGCGGCATCCCGCTCGGCAAGGTGGTCGAGTGCGTGAGCGAGATGAACACCGGCGGTAAGTTCGACTCCGACGCCTTCCAGTTCTCCGCCGGCATGAACGGCGTGGGCACGAAGGCCGTGAACGCCCTCTCCAGCGAGTTCGAGGTGCGCGCGTTCCGCGAGGGCGAGTTCTCCGAGGCGTTCTTCCGCGAGGGGAAGCTCGTCTCGAAGAAGCGCGGCAAGTGCAAGGAGGCGAACGTCCGTAACGGCACATACGTGCGCTACGTCCCCGACGTGAGCGTGCTCCGCAAGTTCAAGGTGCGCGAGGAGTACGTCGAGCGCCGCATGAAGATGTACTGCTACGTGAACGCCGGCCTCACGATCAACCTCAACGGCAAGAAGATCCAGTCGTCCGAGGGCCTTGCGGACCTCATCGCCGACGAGGCGCAGTTCGAGAAGCTCTACCAGCCGTTCCACTACCGCACGAAGATGATGGAGATCATCTTCACCCACACGAACCGCTTCTCCGAGGAGTACTACACCTTCGTCAACGGACAGTACACCACCGAGGGCGGCACCCACCTCACCGCCTTCAAGGAGGCGCTCACCAAGGCCGTCAACGACTACGACTCCAAGAAGAAGTTCGACGGCGACGACGTGCGCGAGGGCCTGCTCGGGTGCGTGGCGATCCGCATGAAGGACCCCGTGTTCGACGGCCAGACGAAGACGAAGCTCGGCAACGGCGAGCTCCGCAGCGAGTTCGTGGCACAGATGAAGAAGGCCATCGAGGAGATGCTCCACCGCGCCCCCGCCGAGACGGACAAGCTCATCGCGAAAATCGAGGAGACCACGAAGCTCCGCAGCCAGCTCAACACGATCAAGAAGCAGAGCCGCGAACGTGCGGCAGCCGTCTCCGTGCGCGTGCCGCAGCTCAAGGACTGCAAGGAGCACCTGCGTCTCGACAAGAAGGGCGACAAGAAGGGCTGGGGCGAGGACACGATGATCTTCCTCACCGAGGGCAAGTCCGCGGGCGGCACCCTCGGCACCGCGCGCGACGCCGTGAAGCAGGCCGTGTTCTGCCTGCGCGGCAAGCCCCTCAACACCTGCGGCGAGAACCGCGACATGCTCTACCGCAACGAGGAGTTCTACAACCTCATCAAGACGCTCGACGTGGAGGACTCCATCGAGCGCCTCCGCTACGGCAAGATCATCTTCGCCACCGATGCCGATGTGGACGGCCTCCACATCCGCAACCTGCTCATCACGTTCTTCATGCGCTTCTACAAGCAACTCGTCATCGACGGACGCGTGTTCGTGCTCGAGACGCCCCTCTTCCGCGTGCGCAACAAGAAGGAACAGCACTACTGCTTCACCGAGGAGGAGCGCGTGAAGGCCATCGCCAAGTGCGGACAGGGCTGCGAGATCACCCGCTTCAAGGGACTCGGCGAACTGAACGCCAAGGAGTTCAAGGAGTTCATCGGGCCCGACATGCGCCTCACGCCCGTCTCTTGCCTCGACGACACCGACATCGACAAGACGATCAAGTTCTACATGGGCGCCAACACGCCCGACCGCAAGGACTACATCATGGACAACCTCGTCTGCGACTCAAGCGAATTCTGAAAAGGAAAAAATACATGTCTAAGTCAAAAGTCTATTTCGCCGACTTCCGCTGCTCCGACTCGGAGAACCTCCAGCAGAAGTTCACGCGCCTCCTCAAAACCGCCGGCCTCGAGAAGCTCGGCCTCGACGGGAAGTTCACCGCCATCAAGACCCACTTCGGCGAACCCGGCTGCCTCGCGTACCTCCGCCCGAACTGGGCGAAGACGCTCGTGGACGCCGTCCGCGCGGCGGGCGGGATGCCGTTCCTCACGGACGCGAACACGCTCTACGTGGGCCGCCGCAAGAACGCACTCGACCACATCGCCGCCGCCTACGAAAACGGCTTCTCGCCGTTCGCCACCGGTTGCCACGTGATCATCGCGGACGGTCTCAAGGGCACGGACGACGTGTCCATTCCCCTCCCGGACGGCAAGTACGTGAAGGAGGCCTTCATCGGCCGCGCGCTCGTGGACGCCGACGCGATCATCTCCCTCACGCACTTCAAGTGCCACGAGATGACCGGCATCGGCGGCGCGCTCAAGAACCTCGGCATGGGCGGCGGCTCGCGCGCCGGCAAGAAGGCCATGCACTCGAGCGTGCATCCGAGCGTGAACGAGGACGCCTGCATCGGCTGCGGCAAGTGTACGCGCGAGTGCGCGCACGGCGCGTGCACCGTCACGAACCGCAAGGCGCACATCGACCCCGCGAAGTGCGTGGGGTGCGGACGCTGCATCGGCGCGTGCAACCGCGACGCGATCCAGAGCGACTTCGGCGAGCCCTGCACCGTGATGCAGGGCAAGATCGCGGAGTACGCGGCCGCCGTCGTACGCGGCAAGCCCGCGCTGCACGTCTCCTTCATCTGCGACGTGTCGCCCCACTGCGACTGCCACCCGATGAACGACTACCCGCTCATCCCCGACCTCGGCATCGCTGTCTCCTCCGACCCCGTGGCCCTCGACCAAGCCTGCACCGACCTCTGCAACGCCGCGCCGATCATGCCCGGCTGCGCGCTCGACGGAGTGGACGTGAAGGGCGACATCTTCACCGCCATGCACCCGACCACGCGCTGGCAGGACGCCATCGCCGAAGGCGTGCGCATGAAACTCGGCTCCGCCGAGTACGAGTTGAAACGCATCTAAGGGACCTGCCACGATGTCCACCCTCCCGCAGAAGATGATCGTGATTTCCGGATCGGGCGCGTATCCGCGCCTGATCGTGGAGGGCGCGCATGCGGCGGGGGTGCGTCAGGTGGATGTCCTCGCGGTGCGCGGTTCCACCGCCCGCGCCACGGTGAAGGCGGCGGACAATGTCCACGTCATCAACATCGGCGGCATCGCCGCCGGTCTCCGCTGGGTGGCCGCGCAGGGGTACGACGGCGCGTGCTTCGCCGGACAGATCAACCCGCTTTCCCTCTTCACGGCGCGCTTCGACGCCGAGACGAAGGGCTGGCTCGACTCGCTCTCCGTCAAGAACGCCCACACCGTCTATGGCAAGCTCGCCTACGAGTTCGAGGCCGCCGGCGTGAAGGTGTTCCCCGCCTCGTCGTTCATGGACGGACACCTGCCCGGCGTGGGCGCGCTCACCAACCGCGCGCTCACCGACCGCGAAGCGTCCGACGTGGCCCACGGCGCGGCCGTGATGCGCGACATGGGCCGTCACGACGTGGGCCAGACCGTGCTCGTGAAGGAGGGTATGGTGCTCGCCGTGGAGGCGTTCGAGGGCACGAACGCGGCGATCAAGCGCGGCGGCAAGCTCGGTGGCAAGGGCGCGGTGATCGTGAAGGGCGCGCGCGAAGGTCACGACATGCGCTTCGACATCCCCGTGGTGGGCCTCAAGACCCTCAAGGTGATGAAGTCCGCCGGAGTGACGGCGCTTGCCTTCCAGGCGGGGCGTCTCGTTCTCCTCGACCGCGAGGCGGTCATCGCCTTCGCCAACAAACACAACATCGCCCTCGTCGGCATCGCCACCGACCTCCCCCCGGCCCCGTTGCGGCCGTGATCTGTTTTTGCCCATGATCTGTTTTTGGAAGTAAAGGGGGCCGAAATGCTGAAAATTTTCGTAGAATTTGCCGCTTACGGTGTTGCCGCGATTCTGGCGGCGGTGTGCATTTTTGCATGGGCGTGGAAGTGGAGCGGCTGGTCGTGGTATGTCTTGTCGCGGCAGCTGCGGCGCTCGGTGCTCGCGGTGATGGTCGCACTGGCCGTTGTCGCCACCATTGAAGCGCAGAAACGCGGCGGCACGACTGGGACAACGGGCGTCCCGCCCGTTGAAAGCGGCACGACTGGGACAACGGGCATCTTGCCCGTTGAAAACCCCGTCACCAACACCCTCCACTTCTCCGCCATCGCCGTACCCACGAGCGGGACGGTCGCGCTCACGGCCGCATGGCCCGAGAACTTCCTCACCACAGGCCAGACACTCGACATTCTGAGGAAAGAAGACCTCCGCGACGTGACTTGGACGTGGCTCACGAACGGCGTCGTGGCGGCTGGCTCGACCAACATGACATGGACAATCGAAAACCAGTCTCCATCTAACTCATTCTACAAGGCCGTCGTGCGCGAATCGCTCACGGACATGGACGACCCCGACGGCGACGGGTTACCGAACGTCTACGAACTCGCACATGGCATGAATCCGTGGCTGAACGACTACGCCCACGTACAAAAATTGACAGTTGGACCGAACGGCGAGTTTGGCGACATCTTTTCTGCGCTCGCGGAAAGCGAGGAGTATTCAATCATTGCTGTTACGTCTGGCACTTATCAAGTCAATGGTGGCGTCCAGATGCCTCCCCATCCCGTGATGGTTACGTGTGAAGACGGCTACGCAGTGTTCAGCGGCACGTCCCCAACGGCGATGTTCCTTCTCGGAAACGGACACGACAGCGGACATACGCTCTTCCGGAATCTGTATCTGAACCTAACCTCGACGAGCGGCATGCAGGCTGGGTTCTGGTGCGGTGGCGGACTGCCTTGGGAAGCGCCAGGCGCGTCGGCCGTGTTTGAGAACGTTCACATCCGTGCGCCGAATCCCGGAGTTGAGTATTTGGGATGGCTGTTTTATGGGAGTTGCGACGCGCCCGCCGTGATCAGGGGGTGTTGTGTCAACGCTTCCGGCGCGGAATGGATTTATGCGGTTTTCGGTGACAACCCGCCGCCGATTGTGGTAGAATCATGCACGTTTGTGAACTTCCCAGAGCAAAGCGATTATCAGAGCGCGGCCGTCGGCCTGCGTTCCACGTATGCGAACGGCGCGATTACCTCCAAGCCGCCCGTGATGGTGTCGCGTACCCTGTTTGACGCATCCTTCACCAACGCCTGCCCGCTCGCGCGCTTTGAGAACGCTGGAGATTTCCCTGTGATGATGACGGACTGCATTCTTCCATCCGAGCAGGCCTCGCCCGACTTCATGCCGAACGTCACCAATAATATGCACATCGTCACGTCGCAAGTCGCTTGGGCGGGATTCCCGCTCGCGGACTCGCCCGCCGCCGCCCTCGGTATCGGCGCGTTCGCGCCGATACCCACTGATTCGCTCTACGATACCGATCGCGATACCCTGCTGGACTACAACGAGGTGTATGAACGTGGCACGGATCCATTCCTTGTGGACTCAGACGGCGACGGCACGGACGACGGCGACGAAATCCTTGACGGAACCGATCCGAGTAATCCTCATTCTTTCCTTCAGAGGCTGACCGTGGCGGCGACGAATACGGCTTCGCTTGCCTATCCCGTCCGCGTAGCGTGGGGCTATTCGCCCACGGGTTGGGAGACGAATGACGTTGCTGTATTCCAGCAGGGATGTGGTGTGCAAGACTACACCAACGAGGCGTCGCAGGTCACGAGGTACGCAAGGGCCTTTTGCGACTTCAATGGCGATGGGGAATACGATGCGGGCAACGACATCCTGTTGGTGCGTGCCATCCCTCATGTCGGCACAGCGCGGATTGATTTTGCTTTTGGCGATGTGGACGGCGACGGCCTTTCCGACTACGACGAGATCTACACGCACGGAACCGACCCGCTCAGCCGCGACACGGACGGCGACGGGGTACACGATGGTGACGAGTTGTCCGAAGGGACGGACCCGACGAATCCCCATTCGTTCGCGCAGATCCAGTACGTCTCGGTGACTAATACTACCTCGTTGGTACATTCGGTTTACCTTGCCTGGGGCTATTCGGATACGGGCTGGGAGACGAACGGGCTTACCGCATTTTCCTCCGGGTTCGGCGATATGGTCTACACCAATGCCTCTTCACAGGGCGCGACGCACATCAAGGCATTCTGCGACCTTGACGACAACGGGGAATACGATGCCGACAACGACATTCTAATCGTGCGGTCGATTCTCGAGGGCAGAACGGCCCATGTCAGCTTCATATTCGGCGACGTCGACCACGACGGCGTGCCCGACGCACAGGAACGCCAAGACCGGACAGATCCAACCGATGCAAACAGTTTCCGGTTGAAGGCAAGGTTCAGATTCACCGACCACGACGTCGGGCACGGTTGCACGAACTTCGTCGCCGTGATGCTGGCGGATTCGGAATGGAATCTGTCCGATGTTGTGATGAGATCGGCAGCGGGCACGTTCGAATACAGCGTCGACACGAACGTCACGGGCGGCGCGATTTATGTGAAATGCCTCCACGACAGGGACGGTGACGGGTTGCTTGACGTTGGGTTGGAGGGGATCAGGACGAATCAGCTTTTCCGCTCGGTCGGGACGGACACGCCGATAGAGGTGTCGATCGGAGACTACGATTACGACGAAGTCCCCGACAGCGTCGAACTTGGCGAGGGCACGGACCCGTTCAATGGGCGTAATTACTGCTTCAACCTGTCGCTGACGTACACGGGCGTGTTCCAGACGACGAATGCGCTCACGTTCGCGGCCTCGTTCGGGACGAATCATGTGTACGGCCCGTGCGTCGTGGAGGGGAACGTCTGGAGCAACGACTTCGGACACTGTTCTACGGCAACAAGGGAGCAGATTTCAGTGGACGTGTGGGACGACATGAACCAGAACGGCGAATGGGACTCGGGCGAGACAAGCAACAAGTACGTGATCGCAGTCACCGGTCATAACATGGTAATGACGAATAAGTTGGCTTACAAGAACTTTGACCGCAATTACAACGAGTTGCCCGACTGGTGGGAGGCGCAGACAGGGCTTAGCAGTGTAACCAATGGTGGTGCTTATGTGGACACTGAAGGAGACGGACTGATCAACCTCCACGAATTCTGGGCTGGATGTAACCCATTTGTACCTGATGGTTCAAATACACTACTATCGGTAATGGCTAGGGCTGTGGATAATAGGTTGCTCAGATCGAACCCGGTTACAGGGAGGCATGTCTACTCAAATTATGGAATGTTGATCACCAACCCCGTTTGTTGGGCTTCAGGAATAGACATTTCATGTGCGAGTCTCAAAAACTCTACTGGTTATAACATGAGAAGCGCTACGGCAATTAGTCCGCGTCATGTGATAATGGCAACCCATTTTTCTGCGTCCATTGGAACTGTGTTTTCGTTTCTGGGAAATGATGGTATCGTCTATGTTCGGACCCTTGTGGCAACAAATTACATCCAAGGAAGTGATATTAATATCGGACTTCTCGATGAGAATCTGCCGGCTGCAGTTTCTTGTGCAAGAATCCTACCATCAAATTATTCGGATTATATCGGAACAGGAAGGTCACTTCCTACACTTGTGTTTGACTACGAACGTAAGGCTCTCGTGATGGATTTACAAGATTTACCTGTTACCAAAGGGATTCTTGCTTCTTGCCGTTACTCTACGAATCCCCTGCGCACTTCTTTCGGCGAGGAACTTATATCTGGTGATTCGGGGAATCCTCGCTTCCTAATAATAGGGGATCAGGTGGTGTTGCTTAATACTTTATGGAAAGGAGGCGCCGGATCTGGTGCATTCTTGACCCTTTGGCAAAGCGAAATCCAGGAGGCAATGGATATGCTTGCTATGGGATACCAATTGGAGGTTGCCGATCTTTCGTCGTTCGACATACTTGGTAATCCGAATGGGGAGGCTAAATGAGATCAATCGTCATATTCTTGTTACTATGTGCTTGTTGTACCGATGGCATTGCAGCGGGAGTGGAGTGGAATTGCTTCACGTTGTCGGAAGTTGCAGACAATGAATATCAGTTAAGTTATTACCATGACATAGGTTCTGGATATCCCGATGGTGTCTCAATTCGTGCCGAAACGGTTCTGAGGGTTTCCAATGCTGATGTGAATGGGCAAAGACTTGTTTCTGCAATGCCAGAAAGTACTGTTTTGGCTTTTTCCGGGAATTGGCTGGCGGCGAATATTGGCGATGAGGTTAGTGCTGCAACTACTAGAAATCAGGCCTCTTACTTTCACCATGCGTTTATAGATGAGTCACCTGAAGATCTGAATACGCCAGGATTTACGGGTGTGCGAAGCGACTATGGCATAGAGATGTCGGCTGACACATTGCTTCTTCTAATTTTCGCGGTGGAGGATACAAATTTTCTGCCGTGGGGAAAGGATGTACAGTCGGTGTTTTATGGTTGGGTAGAATTGAACATGGACTTATTTGGGAATCTAAGCCTACAATCATCAGCCATAGACCTTGATGGAAGGCCGATAATCGCAGGCGGGGATTCTGCGATTCCCGAGCCGTCGTCGGCGTTGTTGCTGCTCGTGGGCGGCGCGCTGCTTGCACTGCGGAGATCAAGGAATGTTCGGTTTGATTTAAGCACATATCCCGAACTCGTCAATCAACGCTGACAGGAGTCATGCCATGAAATTTTTCTTGTCGAGCCTATTGTCATGTCTATTCGCCGTTCTTGGCTATACAGCGCAGATCGAGTGGGACACGATTACCGTCCGATACAACGGTCCGGGCAGTAGCGGACGTTATCCCGATACGATTTTCCCCGAAACCATGTGCTTTGAATCTCCGCATGTTCTCCTTGCAATGACCATGGCGGTGATACCACACGATGTCGGCGTGGAAGTCAAGTCGATAACATATTCTCTTTATATGGAATATGCTAATGCTTTTGTTGGAGCAAACCCGGGAGATGTCGTCAACGACACGTACATAGATACAGCCCCCAAAAGATTTTCTTACGCACGATATTCTGATTACAATTACGGCGAAGATCGTCATGCCGACTATTCCATTATTCTAAAGGATGACGAGTCTGCCTTCTTGGCATTTCGAAACGAGTCCCCGCTCTTTAGCGGCACTACATTTGGATGGATAGAATTGGGATTGGGAGATGATGGCAAAGTGCAGGTTTTGCGTTCCGCTTGGGATCGTGACGGCGATCCGATTACGGTAGGTGCCACCCCCGAACCATCATCCGCCATCCTACTGCTCGTGGGCAGTGCGCTGCTTGCGTTGCGGAGGCGGACTTTGGTATAATGTAGGCATGACAGCGTGTTACCCATCGTCCATCCGCGAGGCGGAACTGAAGAACAAGGTCGCCGCCGCCCTCGGAATCGGCGCGTTCGCGCCGATTCACAGTGATTCGTTCGACGATACCGATCACGACATCTTGCTAGACTACGACGAAGTATATGATCATGGCATGGATCCAAGATGCGATGGATACGCTTGCACCTGGTTATTCGTTATCGTATTTAGACTGCTCGTCTTATGGTAGATTACAGGAGGCGCCGAGATGAAAATTCAACGAAACGATCTGGTGAAACGGATGCTTTTGGTAGCGTTGTCGAGCCTTGTTGTCTGCCTTGCCAATGCGGCAAATGTCATCTGGCGTGAAGGTTACGAAGGACAACGATTCGGATGGGCAGATTGGACAGGATGGGGAGGCCCTTCGGATGCTTGGGGGCTTGGAATTTCAGAAGTTGTTGGAGGAATGTATTTTGAGGTTTATTTCTGGATGGAGACATTTGTAGATGATGGAGGGGATTCGGTTCGTATCCATGCGTCAGATTTCCTGGCCGACATCCCTTTTCATCCTAATTATTCAGGTTTCGTTCCCGTAAACGTCATTCAGGCGGAGGCGGGCGGCATCATCAGCGCGGCGAATACGAATGGGCGTGACAATCGATATTTCTTTGCCAATGGTACCGATGTAGGCGACGAATTGCGACGCGATTACGATATCATAATTCCACTTGAAGGTGATCGGAGATTCTACTTCGGACTCAGCATAGAAATGGATCCCAATCGTCTATATGGTTGGGTGGAGGCACAGGCAAACGAGAACGGCGAACTTTCGTCTTTGGCCTATGCTATCGACCTTGACGGCGGGCCTATGATCGTGGGGGGCGGCCCGGTTATTCCCGAGCCGTCGTCGGCGGTGCTGCTGCTCGTGGGCGGCGCGCTGCTTGCACTGCGGCGGCGGGCTTTGGTATAATGTGGGCATGACAGCGCGTTATCCATCGTCCATCCGCGAGGAGGAACTGAAGAACAAGGTCGCCGCCGCCCTCGGAATCGGCGCGTCCGCGCCGATTCCCAGTGATTCGTTCGGCGATACCGATCACGACATCCTGCTAGACCACAACGAGGTATATGATCGTTGCATGGATCCAGGATGCGGTGGATACGCTTGCCCCAGGTTATTCTTTACGCTATCTTGATTGTTCGCCCTACCAGCAAATCGAGAGAAAGGAAGGTTTTTGACATGAGGCGCATGATGTTCATCGTACTTCTTACGGACATGTTATTTATAGGTGCAAGGGCTGCGCAAGTAGAGTGGGGTGTCGTTCATGTCGAGTATGACTATGCGTCGACAACTCAGGCGTGCTTGTTTGAACCCTTTTTACCGCTTTCTATACAACATGTAGGAACTGATTTACAAGTTTCTACAGGCGCAGAAAGGTATTTGGAATACGCAAATACTTTTGCACTTGCATGTTATGGTGACATCGTTACGGACAATTACATGGAAAGTAAAGGAGAGTGGTTTGCGTATGCTCGGTATAGCGATTTCAACAATGAACGGTCACATTCAGATTATTCAATCTTAGTTACGCCTGACGAGTCGGTTTTTCTTGCCTTTAGAAGTGAAACGATGTTTAATGAGGCTCCTATATTTGGATGGGTTGAACTAGGGCAGGATGCTTCTGGTAAATTGGTTGCCCTTCAGTCTGCATGGGATAAGAACGGCACGTCTATCATGGTTGGTGGAATCCCCGAACCATCATCCTCCATCCTGCTGCTCGTGGGCGGCGCGCTGCTTGCACTGCGGCGGCGAGCTTTGGTATAATGTGGGCATGACAGCGCGTTATCCATCGTCCATCCGCGAGGAGGAACTGAAGAACAAGGTCGCCGCCGACTTCTTCGGCGCGTTCGACTGCACCCGCATCATCGGCAACGTGGATTTCTGCGTGGCGGCGAAGCGGCGAGCGAGCCCCGAGTCCCTCTATTGGGCCGAGGCGAAGAATCATCCGACCGATGTCCACCAGATGCTGGCCCAGCTGATCCTTACGATTGGTCGGGCGGCCAGTCCTCTGGCCGCTGCGGCGGTCGCGGGGCGACCGCCCTGCCATGCGGACGAACCTCCCAAGTTCGCCGGATGCTTCGACAACGAGAAGATCGCCTTCGTCGAGTACCACCACATCCTCCCCGTCTTCAACCTCAACGACTTCAACTGGACGCAGACGCCCTCCGCCGTGGACGGGAAGACCGTCGAGACCGTCCGCAGCGTCGTCCCCCCGGACAAGATCGTCGTTTTCCGCTTCGGCGCTGACGATGCGGAGATCAAGGCGTTTATCCGCCGTAACTTCACGTCCGGCGAAGGCCCCGCACTCGCCACCCCCATCGACCGCAACAACTTCACTTTCATCTACCAGAAGTGGCGCGCCGAGGTGATGCCGCACATCGACGCTCCGTGGGACGTCCTCAAAAAGAAGTACGCCCTCTACGACCGAGACTTCTTCCTCGCCGAGATGAACGTGGACGACAACGGCACGCCCGAGGTCGTGGACGACCGCCCCGCAGAGGACTTCTACATCACCTTCGACGCAAACGACAAGAAGCCGTATTGCATCCATCGCAAGAACGAGGACGAGTTTGACATCAGCATGTCTTTCGGCTTTAAGCCCGACGGACTCTCCGCCTACGCCTCCTTCTGGCGGCGGTACAAGCGCCCGCCCAAGCGCGAATACTGGGACTTCATCGTCTCTCGCCTCGATTTGCTCGTCCCGCAGGACGTGCGCGAGCGCAAGGGAGCGTTCTTCACGCCGCAAAAGTGGGTACAGCTGTCGCAGCGAAGAATTGCGGAGGTGCTCGGTGAAAAATGGCAGGATGAATATTTTGTCTGGGACTGTGCAGGCGGTACGGGAAACCTAGAGGTCGGTCTAGTTAACAAATACAATATATTCGTCTCAACACTCGACCAGCAAGACGTGGACGTGATGCGCGAACGGATCAAAAACGGAGCAAACCTTCTTGATTCGCATGTATTCCGTTTTGACTTCCTCAACGATTCTTTCGAAAAGCTCCCGCTCGCGTTGAGGGAGGTCATTGACGATCCGAAGAAGCGGTGCAAGCTCGTTGTCTACTTCAACCCGCCGTATGCAGAAGTTTCGACCATTGGCGGAGGTAAAAAATCGGTAAACCAGTCTTCTATCCATGATAAGTACGCAGCCTTGCTTGGTACCGCCGGACGAGAACTCTATGCGCAGTTTCTCATTCGTATTCGTGAGGAAATCCCGGGTTGTATCATCGGGCATTTTTCAACATTAAAACATCTTCAAGGAAGTGCATTTGAGAAGTTCAGACAGAATTTCAAGGCCGACCTCAAGTCGCTTTGTATCGTTCCCGCTAACACATTTGACAATGTGAAGGGAGAATTCCCTATTGGTTTCTTCGTTTGGGATACATCTGTAAGGGTTGAATTTACTGAAATTGCCGCTGATGTGTTTGACAAGGACGGCGAGTATGTCGGACGAAAAAGTGTGAGCGCCAATGTTGGTACTCCTTTGATGACAGAATGGGTGGCCAGGGATTTCCCATTAAAGCCGAGAGGCGAGGTGATCGGTTTTCTTGCCAAGACGAACAGCAACGATTTTCAGAACAACAATATCATCTGCATTCTTAATAAGAGAGATCAACTGCCGAATCCGCGAGGCCGGTGGATAGATGCATCTACTCTTGTAATCAGTTCCGTCTATTTTGCCGTTCGCAAGAGCATTGACGCGACATGGCTCAATGACCGAGACCAATTTCTCATGCCGAATGATCGCTGGCGCGTGGATGATGAATTCACATCGGATTGCCTTATCTTCACTTTGTTTCATGGGCAGAATCGGATTTCCTCGCAATATGGCGTCAACCATTGGATTCCTTTTACGGAAGTGGAAGTGGATGCAAAGGAGCGTTTCGCGAGCCACTTCATGAGCGACTGGCTGGCGGGGCGCGGGGCGGCGGCGGTCGCGGGGCGACCGCCCTACCAGGAGGATTTATTTGCGGCAACGGGCGAGACGCCCGTTGGCCCAGTGAACGGGCAAGATGCCCGTTCTCCCAGTTGTGAAGCACTGCTTCCCCGACGGGTGCACCTCGGGAAAGCGACACTGTCGCTTCCCGCGCGGGCGGTGATGGACGCCGGGCGGGAGCTGTGGCGGTACTACCACGCGCAGCCGGGCGCGAATCCGAACGCCTCCTACTACGACATTCGTCTGCATTTCCAGGGCGTGAAGCGTACCGCATCCGGCAAGGAGCAGATGAACGCCACCTCCGCCGACGAAACCTACAACAAACTTCTTGCCGCCCTGCGCGCCGCCCACAAGGCCCTTGCCGCGCAGATCACCCCGAAGGTGTACGAGTATGGGTTTCTGAAGCGTTAGGTTCCCGAAACGGTTTGTGGTGTGTTTGCGGTGAACGGCTTGGTTTGCTATACTTTGCGTCGCAAGGAGACATCGGTTCTTTCATGGTAGAGGAAAAGAAGATCAAGTTCCCCACTACGGAGACGTATGACTTCCCGAACCTGATACTCGGGGACAAGGGCAAGTACGTGGACAAGTACGGAAATCACTATCGGCATTATGGGTACATAAGCGAAACGAATCGCGTTTCAATGCAACGTTGTAACATAAGAGGTGCTACTGTTGATGGTAATTCTGGTTGCCCCGTGTTCCTAGTGGTTGATGACAAGTTGGTGTTACTCTTCTCAAAGCATCTTGGATACCAAGGCGTAGAAACCTGGTCTCCGTTCTGGGGACCATCCCCATCATTTCATCTTGATGCCATACAGAACAAGATCAATGAATGGGAAGGTGGCAATGCATCCCTGTATCAGATTGTGCCGTTTGATCTGAGTTCGTTTGATGGGTTAACAAATCAATAATGAGGATGGGCACACCATGAGAAAGGTTATTGTTATTTTTGTGTTTTTGTTGTGTGGTGTAGCGGACGCTGTGCCATCAAGATGGAATGGCATTGGATTGTTTAATGGAGAGAGGTATTCAAATGGTTCGCGCGAATTTCACTTTGGAACTGATATTTATGGTGAGCATGGAGAATATGCATGGATGCATTCGTTTATTTATGGATATAGGGGAGGCGACGGCCTTTTCCTGAAACATTTTGATTTTTCTAAAGAGTCCATGGAGCCAACGTTCAACTGGTGGGCTTTAGCCATGTATGGGGATGTCGTAAGCGAGGCTACGTTTGATTTGCTTACACATGTTGAGGATTTTTACAATACTGATCCAAATGAACCTTACATTGGCGGCACTTTGGTAGAGAATCCAAGTGATTTCTACATGGCGTTCAAAGTTAGTGAAGTGCTTTTAGAAAACCACGACTATGTCGCGGGTCAGACTTGGTACGGTTGGGTTCATGTTTCCATCGACGACAACTTGACCATGACACTGCTGAGTGAGGGCATCAACCTCACCGGCGGTGTGGTGACGGTCGGGGCCACGGCCACCCCTGAGCCGTCGTCGGCGTTGTTGCTGCTCGTGGGCGGCGCGCTGCTGGCATTAAGACGGAGGAGAACGAATCCCCGAATATGAACCTAAGTCAATGCTCAAAAGTAAATTGGATACTAAATGACAGTCTTACGCAGAGGCTTATAGGTATAAAGAGCTCCCAATTCCCAATTCCCAATTCCCAATTCCCCCAATTGTAATACACTTTGCGACCTTTGCGTTCTTTGCGGCTAAAAACTGAAATCCAACTTCGATTTAGGTTTGTTTCCCATGTTTTGCCTTTGAACTGCTTTCCTGTTTGCCGATTTCTGACACCTAGGTGTCACACCCTCTGACACCTAGGTGTCATACCCTCTGACACCTAGGTGTCATAACCCCTGACAACTAGGTGTCACACCCTCTGACACCTAGGTGTCATAACCCTTGACACCTAGGTGTCACACCCACTGACACCTAGGTGTCATACCCTCTGGCACCTAGGTGTCATAACCCTTGACACCTAGGTGTCATAACCTCTGGCACCTAACAGGGAGAACTGGAGCTGGGACGTATGGCTTCTCGATCCTGATACTCGGTGGCAAGGTCCCTCTCCTGGTTCAACCACCTGAAGGACCGTACGATGGATCCGCGCTTCGCGACGCTCCTCGGCTACACGCCGGTCGGTGGACGCGCCGGTCGGTGGCTTGACGGCGATCCGCCGGTGTTCTACGTGGGCGTCAACTACGATACCCGCCCAGCGCGGTATCGACGATTCGCCGGGCGCATCTGCGTAATTCACCGCCGAGCCTTCTGATAATTGGAAACAACTATTGAAAACAACTTGCCTTTGGCGCGCGGGCTAACTCGCCCGCGCCCATTTGCCGATCCTCACGCTACCAAAATCCAGAATGTTCAAGGTGTGCCCGCAGGATAATGTTGTTCTTGAAAGTTGTCATGGTTGTCTCCAAATCCCAATACGCATGGGTGAAAAACGCAGATGCGCCCCGATTCGCTCATGGAGCCATTCTCGCATTGATTTGGGGGTAAAATTTTGGTAAAATACTCGCCTCTCTACGGAATAGAAGGAACATGGAGATGGAAAACGGCAAGACGGACGACCGCAGGGTCGTCAACACCGTGCAGGGCCTGAAAGAGGACTTTGCATGGCATTTGCGCTATACACTGGCGAAATACGACGGAAAATCCACGCCTCGTGACCAGTACACGGCGTTCGCCTACGCGGTGCGCGACCGGCTCGTGGAGCGCTGGATGGAGACGCAGGAACGCTACCACCGCCAGAACGAGCGGCGCGTCTACTACCTTTCGCTTGAATTCCTCATCGGGCGTCTACTCGGCAACAACGTGATCAACCTCAAGCTCGACCGCGAGTGCACGGAGGCGTTGAAGGAGTACGGCATCAACTGGAACTCGTTGCGCGACTTCGAGGTGGACGCCGGCCTTGGCAACGGCGGCCTCGGGCGGCTTGCGGCGTGCTTCCTCGACTCGATGTCCACCCTCGACCTCGCCGGCATGGGCTACGGCCTTCGGTACGACTACGGCATCTTCCGCCAGCGCATCGTGGACGGACAGCAGGTTGAGGAGCCGGACCACTGGCTCAAGGACGGCTATCCGTGGGAGTTCGCGCGTCCCGAGTACGCGCAGATCGTCCAGTTCGGCGGCCGCGTGGAGTACGTGGAGGACGGCGGGAAGCCGAAATGGGTGTGGAAGGGCGCCGAGCAGGTGCAGGGCATCCCCTACGACCTGCCCATCGTCGGCTACAAAAACGCCGTGAACACCCTCCGCCTCTGGAGCGCGAAGGCGGTGGACGAGTTCGACCTCGCGGACTTCAACAAGGGGTCATACGTGGAGGCGGTCGAGACGAAGGTGCTTGCCGAGAACCTCACGAAGGTCCTCTACCCGAACGACAACACGACGGCCGGCAAGGAGCTGCGCCTCCGCCAGCAGTATTTCTTCACGCGCTGCTCGCTCGCGGACATCCTGCGCCGTTTCGTGGAAGACAACGGCTCCTCCGACTGGTCGAAGCTCCCCGACAAGGCGTTCATCCACTTGAACGAGACGCATCCCGCGCTCGTCATCCCCGAGCTCATGCGCGTGTTGGTGGACGAGGAGGGCGTGGAGTGGGATCAGGCCTGGGACATCACGTGCCGCACGACCGGCTACACGAACCACACGATCCTCCCGGAGGCGCTCGAGAAGTGGCCCGTCCCGATGATGGAGCGTCTGCTGCCCCGCCATCTCCAGATCATTTACGAGATCAACGGACGCTTCCTGCGTCAGATTTCCGCGCTGTTCCCCGGAGACCAGGACCGCCTTTCGCGCATGAGCCTCATCGACGAGGGGGGCGAGCGCTACGTGCGCATGGCCAACCTCGCCATCATCGGCTCCTCCAGCGTTAACGGCGTCGCGCAGCTCCACTCGCAGATTCTCAAGGAATCCCTCTTCAAGGACTTCTACGAGCTCCTGCCCGAACACTTCCACAACGTGACTAACGGCATAACGCCGCGTCGCTGGCTCCTCAAGGCCAACCCGGCGCTCGCTCAGCTCATCACGGAGAAGATCGGCGACGGCTGGATCACGCGCCTCGACGAGCTGAAGCAGCTTGAGGCTTACGCGCAGGATCCCTCGTTCCTAGACTGTCTCGCGCGGATCAAGCTCTCGAACAAGCGCGTCCTCTCCAACTACGTGGCGCACACTGTGGGCGCGAAGCTCGACCCCGCCGCGATCTTCGACGTGCAGGTGAAGCGCCTCCACGAGTACAAGCGCCAGCTCCTGCTCGCGCTCTACATCATCATCTTCTACAACCGCCTCATCAACGACCCGACCTACGACCCCGTGCCGCGCGCGTTCATCTTCGCGGCAAAGGCCGCGCCGGGCTACTACATGGCGAAGCTGATCATCCGCCTCATCCACGGCATAGCAGGTGTCGTGAACGGCAACCCCCGCACGCGCGGCAAGCTCACCGTCGCCTTCCTGCCGGACTACCGCGTGTCGCTCGCCGAGAAGATCATGCCCGCCGCCGAACTGAGCGAGCAGATTTCGCTCGCCGGCACGGAGGCAAGCGGCACCGGCAACATGAAGTTCATGATCAACGGCGCGCTCACGCTCGGCACGTACGACGGTGCGAACGTGGAGATCAACGAGGAAGTCGGGGACGACAACATGTTCCTCTTCGGCCTCCGCACAGAGGATGTCGCCCGGCTCCGTCCGTCCTACAACTCGCGCGATACGTACCGCTCCGACCCGGAGATCCGCCTGGCGCTGGACATGATCCGCCGCAATGCGTTCTCCGTGCTCCAGCCGGGCCTCTTCGACCCGATCATCCGCGCGCTCCTGGACTACAACGACTACTACATGCTCCTCGCCGACCTGCGCAGCTACTGCGAGGCGCAGGACCGCGTGGACGCGACGTACCGCGACCAGGCCAAGTGGAACGCGATGTCGCTCGTCAACATCGCCCGCTCCGGCCGCTTCTCTAGCGACCGTGCCGTGTTGGAGTACGCGCGCGACATCTGGCACGTCGAGCCCGTGAATTTCGGGAGCTGAACCAACTAACGTTAACAAGGCAAAAGGGTAACCAAAATGAAGAAACTGCTGCTCTGCATGGTGATGGCCGCATGCGCGGCGCATGCCGCGAAGGTTTCGTCCGTTTCCGTTAAGCTGGCGGACGGCGGCGAGGACGCGGGCGACGTGCTCGCCCGCTGCATGGTGAAGGCCGGCGACGAGTACGACCCGCAGCAATGCGCGCGGGACGTGCGCACGTTGCGCGATACCAACGAGTTCGAGGACATCACCGTCAAGGCCGACCAGGCCGCAGACGGCGTGTCGGTAACCTACGTCGTTACGCGGAAGAAGCGTTTCCAGGGTCCGCTCAACGTGAAAGGCAACGACTACTGGGGCGTTGGCAAGATCACCAACCTCTCCGAGCTGCGCGACGGCTACCCGTACGGCGAGGCCGAGATCGCCGCCGCCGCCGGACGCATCCGCGACGCATACCTTCGGAAGTTCTTCCCAGACGTTCGCGTGACGCCCCGCGTCGAGCCCGTGGAAGGTTCCCCGAATGCCTTCAAGGTCACGATGGAGATTGAGGAGGGGCCGCGCGTCAAGATGCGCAAGTTCACGTACAAGGGCATTGAGGGCGTCGAGGAGGGCGAGCTTAACGAGAGCATAGAGCAGTACCCCTGGTGGAACCCGATTGGCTGGTTCATCGACACGCCCGCAACGCCCCAGGAACTCGCCGAGGCGCGCGACAAGATCGCCGACCACTACCGCAACCTCGGCTATCTCGATGTTTCGGTCTCGCTCCCCGAGGCCGTCCCCGTGGAGGGCGTCTCCAACAAGATCGACCGCGTGTTTACGATCGTCGAGGGCACCCGCTACAAGGTGGGGAACATGTCCGTCACCGGCGTGAAGCAGTATCCTGCGGATGCCGTTCTAGGTGCCGTGAAGGACCTCAAGACCGGCGATATCGCGAGTGCCAAGGCCCTGTCCGATGCGGCGCACGCGATTGAGGTGTACTGCGGGTCGGGCGAGAAGGCGCTTGCGGATACGCACGTCACCGTGCGCCGGATTCCCACGGAAGAATATGGCGACACCGTGGACCTCGTGTTCGCCGTCGAGGAGGGCGTGCCCGTGATCATCCGCAATGTGCTCATTCGCGGCAATGACTACACCAAAGACAAGGTGATCCGCCGCGAGATCGGCCTTTCGCCGGGCGATCCCATGCTGGCGAATCTCGCCGAGCGCTCAAAGCACCGTCTTGAAAATCTGCACTACTTCAAGCGCGTGCAGTACTCTCTCGAGAAGGTGGAGGGAGGAGAATCCAAGAACGGCGCCCCGGAGGAGCGCGACCTCGTGTTCGAGGTGGAGGAGCAGACCACTGGTGGCTTCATGGTCGGCATCGGCGCCGGTTCCGAAGATTCGGTGTTCGGCCAGATCGAAATCCATGAAAACAACTTCGATCTTTTCAATCCCTGGCGTTTCCGTGGCGGCGGGCAGAAGGGCCGCATCCTCGTGCAGGCCGGCCCGCGCATCCAGACCTACGAGGCGTCGGTAACCGAGCCATGGCTGTTTAACCGTCATCTCGAGCTTACCGTTACGGGCTACCGCCGCCAGCGCTGGTTCGACGACTACGACGTGATCCGCAGCGGCGTTGAGGCCTCACTCAGCTATCCCGTCCAGTTCTGGCCCGGTTGGAAGCCGTTCGGACGCTTCGGCGTGTCCATCGCGGCCGAGTTCGTCCAGATGGAGGACGTCGAGAAGGACCTGCTCTACGAGCATCCGCACGACGACGAGCCGCGCCGTCTCCTGCGCGAGCAGGAGGACAAGTACGGCGACAGCTGGGAAATCCCGTTTGTCGTCTTCTGGCGCAACGACACGCGCGACGAATTCCTCTTCCCGAAGAAGGGCTATCTCTTCAACGTCCACGGCGACATCGTGGGCGGCGACAACTCGTACTGGCGCACGGGTTTCCGCTACCGCCATTACTTGACGGTCATAAAGAAGTGGGGGCACGTGCTCCAGTGGGGGCTCCGCGGAGAGACGCTCGACGACTTCAGCGGCGGCCTGCCGATCTACGACAAGCTCTTCCTCGGCGGCTCGCGCTCCATCCGCGGCGTCGACTTCCGCGAAATCGCCCCGCGCGTCTACTCCCGCGAGAACAAGCGCGGACACTACGTCCCGTGGGGCGGCCAGACGAGCTGGTGCGCCACGATGGAGTACTCCGTGCCCGTCGTGAAGATGATCCGCATCGCCGCGTTCACCGACCTCGGCAGCGTCGGGGAAGACGAGTTCGACCTCGACACCGACTGGTTCTGCTGGTCTGTGGGCCTTGGTCTGCGCCTCGACCTCCCGCAGTTCCCGATCCGCCTCGACTTCGCCGTGCCGGTCGTCGATCCGGACGAGGACGTTGACGAAAAGGTGTTCTCGTTCACGATCGGGTATGATTTCTAAAGTGTAAAAGTTGAAAGTGTAAAGTGTAAAAAGTAAAATGAAGATCCCGAATGTCGGCTGTCGAATGCCGAATGTCAAGGGAAGTGATAAAGGAAAATTAAAATGAAGAAGATCATGATGCTGGCGGCGATGGCCGCTATGATGACGGCAGTGGCCGAGATGAAGGTCGGTACGGTGAACATGGTGGATCTCGTGCGGCTCCACCCCGACCATGAGAAAAACCGCACGCTCGTGAAGACGACAGACAGCGACTACAAGGCAAAGCTGGATGCGAAGCAGGACGAGTTGAAGGAGATCGCCGAGGAGGGCAAGAAGGCTCAGGGAGACCTCCAGAACCCGATGCTCTCCACTTCCGCGCGTGCAGAGGCCCAGAAGAAACTAGAGGGCATTCAGCAGCGTTTTCTCACTGGGCAGCAGGAAATGCGACAGATGGCGTCGCGTTTCCAGGGTGATCTGAGCGATCTGGAGTCGCGTCTCATCAAGCTTGAGACCGATGACATCCGCGCGAAGATCAGTGCCTACGCGAAGAAGCACGGCTATGACTTCATCGCCGACGGCACCATTCTCGCGTTCGCAAAGGAATCATACGACGTCACGGACGATATTCTCAAGTCCATGGGCGTTGATCCCGCTAAGCGGAAAGAAAAGGCGAAGAAAGCCGATGCGGGCAAGTGACCTAGCCGCTCGGATCGGCGGCGTCCTCGAAGGGGACGACGTGGAGATCACCGCCTGCGCGGGCCTCGAGGAGGCCCGTCCGGGCGATCTTTCTTTCTGCAAGGACGCGAAACACGTCCCGCTCGTGCAGGCCACGAGGGCTTCCGCGATACTCCTGCCGCCGGACTGGACGCACGGCGCGCCGTGTGCCATCATCCGCGTGGTGGACCCGAATCACGCCTGCATGGCCGCCGCCGAGCTCTTCGCCCCGCCCGCACCGGTGCGCGCGCCCGGCGTCCACCCGACAGCCATCATTGATCCGTCGGCACGCCTCGGGGTGAACGTCCATGTGGGCGCGTACACGATCATAGAGAAGGGCACGGAGATCGGCGACAACTGCGTGATCGAGGCGCAGGTGTTCATCGGCGAGAACTGCTCCGTCGGCGCCGGATCGCATTTCTACCCGCAGGTCACGTTGCGCGAAGGCACGAAAGTCGGCAAGGGCGTGATCCTGCACTGCGGCGTGCGCCTCGGCGGCGATGGCTACGGCTACAACACCACGATGGAGAACGGTCTTCCGAAGATCGAGAAGATACCGCAGCTCGGCATCGTGGAGCTCGGCGACGGCGTGGAGATCGGGTCGAACACCACGATTGACCGCGCGCGCATCGGCCGCACCTACATCGGGCCGATGACGAAGATCGACAACCTGGTGCAGATCGGGCACAACGTGAAGGTGGCGGGCTATTCCGGCATCATCGCCCAGGCCGGCGTGGCCGGCTCCACGCAGATCGGCACGGGCTGCCTCATCTGGGCGCAGGCCGGCATTTCCGGCCACATCAAGATCGCGGACGGCGTGCAGGTGGGCCCGCAGGCGGGCGTGCCGCAGTCGCTCGACGGCAGCGAGAAGTACGTGGTGGGCACTCCCGCCACGTCGCTCAAGAACGTGGCCGCCATCACCCTCGCGCCGAAGATGATAATGAAGCTCCGTCAGGACGTCAAGGCCCTCAAGCAGGACGTTGCCAAACTTTCCGGCACGACAGGACCCGCATGAAACCAGTCGTCGTCATACCGACCTACAACGAACGCGAGAACGTGGAGGCCATGGCCGCCGCAGTTCTTGCCGAGTTGCCGTCCGAGGGGCAGCTGCTGTTCCTCGACGACAACTCTCCGGACGGTACGGGCGCGGTGATCGACTCCATCTGTGTACGGGAAAGCCGCGTCCACGTGATGCACCGCGAGAAGAAGGAAGGTCTTGGCCGCGCCTACGTGGCCGGATTCGCCGAGGCCCTGCGGATGGGGGCGACGCACGTCATAGAGATGGACTGCGATTTCTCGCACGACCCGAAGGACGTTCCGCGCTTGCTTGCGGCGGTCGCGGGGCGACCGCCCTACCAGGAGGGCGGAGCGGACGTCGCGATCGGCTCGCGCTACGTGAAGGGCGGCAAGTGCGTGGGCTGGCCTTTCCGCCGCTGGCTCATTTCGCGCGCGGGGGGCATCTTCATCCGTTTCATGCTTGGCGTTCCGGTAAAGGACCCCACGGGCGGGTTCAAGTGTTTCACGCGTCGCGCGCTTGAGTCGCTGGGCGACTTCTCGACGATCAAGTCCTTCGGCTACTCGTTCCAGATGGAAATGAACTACCGCATGTGGCAGGCTGGACTGAAGCTCGTTGAAGTTCCAATCACATTTTCCGAGCGCCGCGCTGGCGCATCGAAGATATCTGGTTCCATAGCTATTGAATCCCTCAAGATGGTTTTCAAGCTGAAGTTCAGCTGACCCATGCCGATTTTACCACATACGGCGTTGAGAAAAGTGAAAAATGTGGTATAATCATCGCCACGGAAAAGTGTCGAGGATTAGATGAAAGCTGGAGAAGTCAAAAAAGCCGTGGTACTGGCGGCTGGTTTCGGAACGCGACTTAGGCCGCTCACGCTTGTGCGGCCCAAGCCGCTGCTGCCCGTGTGGGGCGTGCCGATGCTCGAGCGCATCCTGCGCATGCTCGAGTCGTGGGGCGTGGAGGAGATCGCCGTGAACGCCCACTGGCAGGCTCCCAAGGTGCGGCAGTACGTGGCCTCGCGGAGGGGCCGCGCGAAGGTGACGGTGGCGGAGGAGCCGGAGATCCTCGGCACGGGCGGCGTGCTGAACCCGCTCCGGTACTTCCTTGGCGACGGCCCGCTCGGTGATCGGGCCCTACCAGGGGGGGCGTTCTGGCTCGTGAACGGCGACGTCGTGGCGGAGGCGCTTGACCCGCAGCCGATCGTGGACGCCTTTGAACGGAGCGGCCGTTTCGCCGCATGCTGGCTCTCCGAGACGCAGGGCCCGCGCACGGTCGAGGCCGATCCCGAGGGACGCATCTGCAACTGGAAGAGCGACGTGCCGGGCGACGCCGGCACCTACACCTATTGCGGCTGCGCGCTCCTCTCGCCGCAGGTGCTCGGCTACGTGGTGCCGTCCGGTTTCTCCACGATAGTCCAGGCCTACGAGAAGGCAATGATGGAGGATGCGAGGTTCGTAGTGGGCGTGACAGAGGAGCGGGCCTACTGGGGCGACGCCGGCACGCTCGAAAGCTATCTCGAGATCCACAATGCGCTTGACCCCGACCGCTTCGAGGAGAACCCGAACGTGCTGTTCGAGGGCGTGAAGCTCGTCGACACCGCCGACCTCGGCGGCTGCGTGGTGACGGGCGGACTCGTCGGCGGCGCGTTCGAGCGCACCGCGCTTGTGGGACTCGACCAGATTGACGCGCCACGTCTTGCGGCGCTTGCGGACGCGCTCGGCTGGCCGCGTGCGGACGTGGCGTGCGGCTTCCTCGGCGCGCGCGGTAGTGACCGCAGTTTCTGGCGGTTCGTCCATGGCGACGACCGCGCGATCGCGATTGAGTATGACGACGCGAAGCGTCCGGAGAACGCGCGCTACGCGTCCCACGCGCGCCTCCTCGCGGAGGCCGGCGTGCCCGTGCCGCGCGTGTTGGCGGACGTGCCCGCGCAGAAGGCGCTTGCGCTTGAGGACATCGACGGCGACTCGCTCGAGGACCGCGCGAACCGGCGCGGCGCCGACCTCGTGAAACTCTACACGCCGGTCGTGAAGGCGCTGCGCACGCTGCACGATAAGGGCACCGAGCTCGCGCTCGCGCAGGACGTGAAGCTCGAGCCGTCGTTCGGTCCCGAGCTCTACGCCTGGGAACGCGACCTCTTCGAGACGTTCTGCGTGAAAGAACGCTTTGGCTATGACGCTCTCCCGAAGGACGTGCGCGCCGAGCTGGAGGCCGTGGCGGGTGAGCTGATACGCCAGCGTCCCGTGCTCGTGCACCGCGACTTCCAGAGCTCGAACGTGTTGTATCGCGCTGATGGCACGTTCGCCTTCATTGACTTTCAGGGCATGCGCCTCGGCGCGGCCGCGTATGACCTCGCCTCGCTTCTGTACGACCCCTACGTGCCGCTCGACGAGAAGGCGCGCGCGTCGCTCGCGCGGGTCTATCCCGTGGAGAAGCTCGCGTTCGGTGCGGTGCAGCGTCTCGTGCAGGCGCTCGGCGCATTCGGCCGGCTCGCGTCGGTGGGGCAGCCGCAGTTCGGACGCCATGTGGCGCCCGCGCTCCAGAACCTGCTCGCGGCGGCGGACGAGGCTGACCTCGACGCGCTCGGCGCGTTCGCGGAGGACCTCATCGCCAAGGAGGAGATCCGCCTCGGCCGTTTCCACCACCACCATCATGGTGAAGAAGGCGAAGAGGAATGAGGTCGTCCGTCAAGCAGTTCCTCGCGCGGTTCCGCGGCGAGGGCGTGCGCCGTCCCGAACTCGTGGCGACGCGCGCGATGGGGCGTCGGCGCGTTTTCCATGCCTACGACCTCGGAGACGACACGTTCGTCTTCGAGAAGGGCGTGTGGACGGATCTCGACGCGCATGCCTCCGTGCTGCTCGCGCGCAAGAGCGACCTGCGGCACGGCGCGCGCGGCTATGTGATGACGGTCACGACGGGCAACCACTCCGTCGCCGCGCTGCCGCTTCTCCAGGGGCAGTTCTGGGACCTTTCCCGCATCCCGGTCGCGAAGCGCGGCGACGTGATGATGCGTGCGATCCTCTGCGGCAACGTGGTGGACGGAAAACTCGAGCTTTCGCAGCGCGACGTGCCGTGCCGTCTTCTGGTGGAGCTGGACGACTGGCTCACCGGCACGCTCAAGTTTGCGCTCGGCGACGTGGTGATGCTCGAGCGCACGAGCGAGGCGCTCGAGCACTACCGCCGGCGGGGACAGGAGTGGCGCGTCAAGCCGCTTGCGTGGACGGAGCGGGAGATGTCCGTGGCCCTCCGCGCGAGCCGCAAGCGCATCTCCACCGACCTGACTTACTACCACAGCTCGCGCGGCGTACACTTCCTCTCCTACACCGACTTTCATGCCTTCGCGGAGCTCGCGCGCACGGACTTTCCGCGCTTCCGAGAACAGCTTCGCGAGCTGACGAGCGTGTTCGAGGGGCACGCCACCTCCTTCCTCCGTCAGCCGAAGCTGCACGGGCACCATGAGGTCGAACTTTTCGGCCTCTCGCGCGGCGTGGCGCTCGCGCGTCTCGTGCCGGAACTCGAAAAGCTGATGGAGAAGATCGTGCTGCGGCGCATCACCCGGGAGGCGGTGTCCGTGCGCATTGCGGAAATCGACGCGCTCTACAAGTCGCTCCTCACGCGTCCCGAACTGGCCGACGAAGGATCCGATGCCTTCGTCGAGACGCTCTACATGCACCTGACGGGCGAAATCTACTCCGTCATGGGCGAAGGCGCCACGCCCGCGTTCGACGACCGGCGCACGGCGCTCCCCGGCGCGACGTTCGTGGACGGGCGCCCCGTGTTCCATCCCGGTGTCGACTCCCGCAGCGAGGTGCTGCTCTCGAACCTCCGCGCGCTCATGAGCAAGGACGAGCACGTGGAGTACGCGAACGTGTACGAACTGCGCACGGATGCGGACGACGAAGACGGGCTGGCGATCGGACAGGGGCGCACGCGCGAGATCGTCTACAAGTCCGACTGCCGTCCGGTGGTGGCCTCGCTCGTGGAGAAGCGCCTTTCGCAGTCGGGCCGCGGCTACGGCAGCTACGTGATCGCCCGCGTCCAGGCCTTCACTGCGCTCGGCGTGGGCCTCGCGCAGTACCGTCTTCTCCGCCGCCGCTTCCACGGCGGACGCAACTTCTTCGACTACTTCATCCGCACGCGCTGCGAGGGCGAGCCGCTCGCGGACATCCCGGCCGGCTACTTCCAGATGGCGGGCGAATTCGGCGGCGCGGAGGCGGGCGAAGACCCGCAGGTTGTCGGCGCCCTCGCGTTCCTCATGGGCGACGCGGCCGCGCAGAACCTCGTGATGAAGAAGTACGACCCGGTGGCGAAGACCTGCCACTACGGCACGGGAAAGGAAATCTACCAGTTCGGCTACGACATCGAGGCGGGCCGCCTCATGCCGAAGTCCGTTTCGTGCTGTTCCGTGCGCGGTTCGCTCGGCTGGCCCGACGTGTCGCTCACCGAATCCAACCTCGACGCCATCTGCCGCTTCTACATCTCCTTCTACGCGAAGACGCTCGCCGCTTTCGCGGAACGCCATCCCGTGGTGCCGCTGGCCGACCTCGGTAACCGTTTCTTAGCGGGCTTCGAGTTCCGTCTGCGCGCGATGGAGTGGCAGTTCACGATCCAGCGCGACGCCTTCGAGACGTTCGACCCGCATCTGCCGCCGCGCTACGGCTTTCTCGCGAAGTGGCGCTTCGCCCTTTGGTCGCTCGAACGCCACGTGCGCCGCGTGAACGTGCTCCGCCGCGCCTTCCTCGACCGCATCGCCAACCCGGACGCCGTGGAGGTGGAGACCCCCGCCGAGGACATGCACGCGCTTGAAGACGCGAACGCGACCAACGTGCTGAGCGCCCTCGAGGATCTCGACATCCACTTCATCGGCGAATCCGGAGGGTGATGCTGAGCACATCGAGATAATTTAGCACCAATATTCGAAATCGAAAAATGGTGCTATTTTTTGTCATTGCCGTACGGGACGGGATTTGAGATAATATGCGCCGTTCAGGAGGTACAAGAAAATGAAGCGGAAAATCAATTTCATTGGCCGCGATAGGGAGTTGGAGAACCTGATCGGGCTGTGCGGCAAAAGAGTGTCTTCGCTGGTGACGTGCCGTGGGCGTCGGCGAATCGGCAAGTCGCGGCTGATCGCCGAGTTCGCCTCGAGAATCGGCGCTCGTTTTATCCATCTTGAAGGCGTGAAGCCTCAGCCTGGATTTTCAAATGAGGTAGAGCTGCGCGAATTCGCGCGGCAGCTTTCCGTTCAGGTCCACAAGACTGTCAAGACGCCCGAGAACTGGCTGGAGGCATTTGTGGCGCTGGACGGCTTCCTGCGCGGGAGGGGCAGGACCGTAGTGCTGCTTGACGAGGTGTCCTGGTTCGGGCACTATGACAAGCTCTTTGCCCCCTACATCAAGGTGGCGTGGGACAATTACTGGAAGAAACACGACGGGGTGATAGTCGTCATTTGCGGAAGCGTGTCAAGTTGGATAAAGGAGAACATCATCGACAACGGCGCCTTTTACGGACGCCGCTCGCTGGATATCGTGTTGAGGGAACTGCCTCTTGACCAGTGCGTGCAGTTCTGGGGACGGCGCGCGCAGCGCATTGATTCTCGCGAAATCGTGGATGTCCTGGCGGTGACGGGGGGCGTGCCGAGATATCTTGAAGAGATCAATCCGTCACTTTCCGCCGCAGAGAACATCAAGCGCCTCTGCTTCACGCCAAACGGAGTCCTTAGAGTCGATTTCGACGCGATGTTCACCGACGTGATCACGAACCAGCCGACGTTCACGGGGAAGGTTCTCCGTTGCCTTGTGGATGGCCCGCAAAGCACGGTGGCGATTGCGGAGAAGCTGAATGTCGAGAAGGGCGGACGGGTGTCCGCCGCCATAGACCGGCTAGTTGAGGCGGGAATCGTGTCGCCTGACAACGGAAAGAATCCAGAGACGGGGGCCTCGGTCAAGGAACGGAGATTTCGGCTCAAGGACAATTACTCGCGATTCTACCTCAAGTACATTGAGCCGGTCAAGGCGATGATTGACGACGGGCGATATGATTTTCTGTCCTTGGAGACACTTGAGGGGTGGAACGCCGTCATGGGGTTACAATTCGAAAACCTGGTCGTGAACAATTTCGGCATGTTGATTCCATTCCTTCATTTGAAGAACGTTTTGCTGACTTCTGCCGCTCCTTATCGCAAGATGTCCGTCCCGTCCCTTCGCCAGAAAGGATGCCAGATAGACTTGCTGATTCAATCGCGCCGAACCGTCTACATCGTTGAAATCAAGAGAATGGCGGAGATCGGGCGTGGCATCATCGAAGAAGTGGATGCGAAGGTTCGGTGCTTGAAGACTAGGCCGAATGTCTCCATCCGGACCGCACTGGTCTATGACGGACACTTGGCTCCCATTGTTGAAGCCGACGGGTATTTCGACGCAATCGTGCCGTTCCGTGCGCTGTTGGGACTAGAGACGCGAGAGCCCTGACGATCCCGGCGTATCACAATTTTCGCCCGTTGCCAAATCTTCGTTGCGAAAAATTGGCAATGGGAAGCGGCGACTGAAATTATGGTATAATATGCGGCATGGCAACAGACGAACGAATACAGGCGCTTGATCCGGCAACAAAGCTTTCCGTGGTGCTGTGCGACTGCACGGCAGCGGCGGGGGCGTTGGCGAGGGGACACCTCTCAGGGCCCACGGCATCATATTACCTCGCCCAGGCCCTCGCAGGCGTTGCGATGCTCGGCGCGGAGACGTCGCAGGACGAAGAGACAGTGACATTCCGCCTCGACTGCCCCGGTCCGCTCGGCGGCTTCCTCGTGGAGGCGACGGCCGTCGGCACGCTGCGCGGCTACACGAAGCAGAAAATCCTTAACGACTTTGATGGACTCGGCGCGCCCAAAGATGCAAAAGTGCTGGGCGAAACTGGTACTTTTGAGATAATCCGCTCAATTCCCGGCGCGATTCTCGCCTCCGGCGCAGTCGCGGTAGGGGCGCCTCGCCGAGGCGACCGCTTGGAAACTTTCGTCGCCCAGGGCCTCGACGCCTTTTTCGCACAGTCGCTGCAGCGGCGCGTGCGTACGGCCGTGGCGGCCGCGGCGGGCGACGACGGCGTGCCCGTCTACGCACGCGGAGCGCTCGTGGAGTGTCCGCCCGACGGTGACGCCGCTGCGTTCGAGGCAGTGGCGGAGACGTTTGCATCCGGCGCGGTGCAGAAGGCGCTTGCGTCGGGAACGATCTCCGCGCGTACGCTCCTGAAAAAGCTCGGCCTCCCGCACGCGGAGGTGCGTAGCACGACCCCGCTTTCGTTTGCGTGCCGGTGCAGCGCGGAACGGGCGGAGGCGATGCTCGCCGCGATTCCCGAGGCGGAGCGCGCCGCGCTGCCGCCGCAGCTTGACGTCACGTGCCACATGTGCGGCCGCACGTGGACCGTCTCAACTCGCCGCACGGAGAAAGGGGCCTGACGATGGCCGAATATGTGACGATTGGCGAGGCGTTGCCTGCGCAGGTGGACGGACTCGACGTGCTGGGCGCCGTGTGCAACAACATGGTGGTGTCGCTGGCGATGCCGTATTTCGCCGATCCGGAGGTGCGTCCGCTTACCCGTGCGGACGACTACGGTTTCGAGATCTACCGCTCGTCGCTCGTGTTCCTGCTAGCGAAGTGTGCCGAGGAGCTGGCCCACGGGTCCGAGTTCCGCGTCCGCCAGTCGATCTCGCAGGCCCTCTACTGCACGTGGGCGCCGCCGGCACGCGGTCCGGCCAAGGCGACGGGCGACATCGCGCGCCTCTCCGCCGCGCTAGCGGACCTCGTGCGCGCGGACGTGCCGATCACGGCCCAGCCTGTCCCCTACAAGAACGCCGTAGAGGCGCTGGGCAAGCTCGGCCGCGTGGACGAACTCAACCTTCTCCGCCACCGCAACCCGCCCGCCGTCCTGCTCTCGTGCTGCGGAGATTTCCGCGCGCTGAACCAGACGCCCCTTGCTCCGCGCACTGGCGTGCTCGACCTCTGGGAGTTGATACCGGCGGACGGCGGGTTCATCCTCAACGTACCGCCGCCGGAGACGCCGCGCAAACTCCGCCGCGTGCCCGCGACCGCGCCGTTCTTCAAGATTTTCCGGCATCAGGCCGAACACCGCCGCATGACGGGCGTCGAGACGCTCGGCGACCTCAACCAGGCGATCCTTGAAAAGCGCTTCGACGTGTTCGTGCGCACGGTGGAGGCGATGCAGACGAAGGACCTTGCCCAGATTGCTGACAAGATCGCCGCACGCGGCGAGGTGCGCCTCGTGCTGCTTGCGGGGCCATCCTCGGCCGGCAAAACCACCACGGCGCATCGTCTCTGCACGCAGCTGCGCGTGGTGGGGCTGCGTCCGCTCCTCCTCTCCACCGACGACTACTTTGTGGGCGACGCGCGCAACCCGCGCGATGCGGAGGGCAACCTCGACTACGAGACCGTCAAGGCCGTCGACGACGTGCGCCTCGCGGCCGACCTGGAAGAACTCTTCGCGGGGAAACCCGTCCATCTGCGCAAGTTCGACTTCCTGAAGCACGACGGCTATGACGCGAAGGAAACGACGCGCCTGCCGTCCGACGGCGTGGTGGTGCTGGAAGGCATCCACGCGCTCAACCCGTCGCTCACGGCGGCGCTCCCGGACAACGTGAAATTCCGCGTGTACCTCAACGCGCTCACGCAGCTCGTGGTGGACTCCTGCAACCGCATCTCGACCACCGATACGCGCCTCCTGCGCCGCCTCGTGCGCGACTTCCACTTCCGGGGGATGTCGCCGCTCAACACGTTCCGCCTCTGGCCGAACGTGGTGGCGGGCGAGCGGAAGTGGATCTACCCCTACCAGGCGAAGGCGGACGCCGTGTTCAACAGTGCGCTCGACTACGAGCTGGCCGTGTTGAAGCCGTTCGCGAACGAACTTCTGAACCAGGTGAAGCCGTGGGACGCCGCATTCGCCGAGGCGCGTCGGCTTTCCGGCATCCTCCACAACGTCTCTCCGGCCCCCGCCGACTGCGTGCCGGGCGACTCTATCCTCCGTGAGACGATTGGCGGCAGCCAGCTGACCTACTGAGACAAATGAACCGTGCGGTGGATTGGGCAGAAACGGCGCGCTATGCGTTACGGACGATCTTGACGCCGGAGACGGTGCGCTTCTTCGTGGAGAAAGCGATGCCGATGAGGGTAATCGGCTTGCCTGACGGGCGGAAATGGTCGGTGTAGGACTTGTCCTGAATCTGCTCGATTGCCTTCTTCGCCGTGGAGTCGCGCTTCACCTCGATGATGTAGGCATCCGTCGCCGTCTCGATGGTGAGGTCGATGCGGCCTTTGTGTGTGCGGACCTCGCCGCCCACGTTGATACCGATGATGCGCAGCACCACGTACATGATCGCCTGCCACGACTGCTCGTTCTGTCGGTCGGTGAGGTCGTAGGGGATCGCCGCGAAGAACTGCCGGAACGCCTCAACGAAGCCCTCCGGATCGCGGGCGCAGAGAGCTTCACGCGCGCGGCGCGAAATGTTTGACGAGTCCGTGTCGTCCTGTCCCACGTAAACGCCGGCGAGGGACTTCAAAAAAGAATTCTCGACCTCGAGGTTGGGAAAGCCAAGATGGTACGTCCTGTCAGCGCCGCTTTGCTCGAAGCCCTTGATGGTAAGATAGCCTGTCTGGAAAAGAAGAGTGACGGGCTTGATCTTCTCGGGCTCGTATGCGGCGAGATCGGCGTCCGAAACCGAGAGGTCGGAGACGTCCATCGGACGCACCTTGAAGAAATCCAGGAGAAACGTCGGCATGGCGGTGAGAGACCACCAGTTGGCGAGCTCCATGGAATCGAACGTCATGCCGAGGGAGACGGGGTTCACCACCGTCTCGGCGTTCTGATGGAATCTGTAGCCGTCGTACCACTT
>CACWIW010000014.1 GCA_902761035.1 uncultured bacterium
GCCGTGACAGCAAGCGTACGACAGCAAGGCGGCAACGCCCTTCTTGTTGTCGTACGCTTGTTGTTTCGGAAACGGCGGCGACATGCGCAAAAACGCGCCCTACACGCGCCGTCAAGCAATGAGGGGGGGGGGGGGGGGGTACTGGAATTATGCAAACGCCCTACGCGGCGTTTTGCCGCGTTTTCTGGCGCTTCTGCCCTCGCTCTATGTATAAGCGTGACCATATTTTTACCTGAACCGCAACCATTGTATCACAATCCGCCGTGCCAATGCAATACCAAAAATGAAGAAAAATGAAAATGAAAAGTGGATTTTTTGGTGCCGATCTTGATGGCGTGCAGCTGTGTGACCGAATACAAACTGGTCACTTCATTTTCCCGTTGGACGTGAAAACATCTCAGCGTGTGCGAATCTCCACGATGCCGGCCGACCTCTTTGGGCGGCACTTGAGACGAATGCGAAATTCCGTCGCGGTGACAGGCTTCGCGAAAAGCGCCTGCGAAAAGCCGTTCAGCACAGTCGTGTAGTCGGCGTCGGTCCTGTCCCGCCACGGGGACGCCGCATCGTCACGGAACTGCACCGCCCATGTCTCCGGCAACGCACAACCGGCCCGGCGCGTGGCGTAGTCGTCGAACCAGTACACCTCGACGCACCGCATCGTCCGGGGTTTGTCGAACTTGACATGCACCCACTCCTCCGTCCCGAGGTGGTTCCAGAACGTGAGACGCGGCGGTTCGAGGTCGTCGGACGACTTCGGAAGAATGCCGTCCCACACCGCACGCACGGTGTCGGTGGCGTTGCAGTACGACGCCTGGACGCGCGCGTCGCGCACCTTCTCCATGACCGCTTCCTCGCTTTCGGCAAACCACGTCTGCATCTCGCCCGCGCCACGATGGCACCACGCGAAGTACGGCACGAGCGTCAGCCCGCCGCCCGTGAGCGACACCATCCGCGTCGAGGCGATCTCGGTCTCGCCTTCGGTGAATGTGGTGTCCAGCGGCAGACAGGCATCCAGCACCTTGCCGCCGTTGTCGATTCCCTCGGCGCAGAAAACAATCGGACCGCGCTCCACTGCGGCCCGTCCACGATCCGCCGCGACCTTGTCGTTCGCCTTGACGCGGCGAACCGTCATGTTCATCGCGACCTCCACCACGTCGCCCGCCTTCCATGCGCGGTCGATCACGCAGTAGCCCTTCACGGGCACGACCTTCACCGCCGCGCCGTTCACCGTCACGCGGAACTCATCCAGCGTCCCAGGTACAACCTGCTCGTAGAGATCGCTCGGCACCGGCCGCCCCACGCACCATCCCGGCACGCGAATGTGGAGCGTGAAGCGCCGGTAGGGCGGTCGCCCCGCGACCGCCGCGGCGGGCAGAGGGCTGCCCGCCCTACCTGGCGTCACCTCGATTCGCACGCCGCCCTTCCACGGGTACGCCGTCTGCTGCGCGAGCTTCACCTCGCCACCGGCGAGACGCAGCGTCGCCTCGCTTTCCACGAACAGGTTCACGTACGCGGCGTTCCCCTTCGTCGCGTAGGCGAAGCGTCCGATCTGCGGGATGAAGCGCACCACGTTCACGGGACAGCAACTGCACCCGAACCACTTCGATCGCTTGTATCCGCCCTTCGACGCCAGCGGATTCGGATAGAAGAACTCGTCGCCGCCGATGGAGACGCCGCTGATGAGTCCGTTGTAGAGCGTGCGCTCCATCACGTCGATGTACTTCGCGTCGCCGTGCAGGAGGAACATGCGCTCGTTCCAGAGCGCGTTGCCGATCGCCGCGCACGTCTCGAGGTAGGCGTCGAAATTCTGCAGGTCGTACTCGTCGCCAAACGCCTCGTGCGCGCTGCCGAGCGCGGGGTCGCGGTACTTGACATGACGCCTCGCGCCGATTCCGCCATTGAGGTGGAGCTTTCGGCCGACGACGTTCTCCCAGAGCGCGTCGATCGCGTCCACGTACGCCGTGTTGCCCGTGAGCGCCGCGACGTCGGCCATGCCGGCGTAGAGGTACGCGGCGCGGACGGCGTGTCCGAGCGCCTCCTTCTGCTCCAGCACCGGCTTGTGGTCCTGGTACGCCGCGCCCCAGACGGGACGCAGGTCCTTGCGTCCGCGCATGTCGATGAAGTGCTGCGCGAGTTTGAGGTACTTTGCGTCGCCCGTCGCCTGGTAGAGGCGGCAGAGGCCGATCTCGATCTCCTCGTGGCCGGGCACTTCGCGATTCTGTCCCTCGCCGAGACCGAATGTCCTTGCGACGAGGTCGGCGTTCCTGATCGCAACGTCGAGGAGCGTGCGCTTGCCCGTCACCTCGTAGTGCGCCACGGCGGCCTCGTAGAGGTGGCCCACGTTGTAGAGCTCGCAGGCGTCGCGGTTTTGGCTGAACGGCTTCGGCCCCATCATCTTCGCCTTGTGTCCGAGCGTGCGGGCGGTGTAGAGATAGCCGTCCGGCTCCTGTGCGCCGGCGATCTGTGCGATGAGGTTGTCGAGGTAGCGGTCGAGTTCCGCGTCGGGATGCTGCGCAAGCGTGTAGGCCGCGCCCTCGATCACCTTGAGCACGTCGGAGTCGTCCCACGGCACGCCCTTGAAGCCGCCCTTCTCGCGCCGCGCGGTCTTGGTAGGGTCACGCGTCCCGCGTGACCGTGCCGCATTCTCAAAATTCGCGATGCGCCCTGTCTCATCGCACTTGCGGAAGTCGGTCTTGACGGTCACGAGCCTGTTCGTCTCGACGCGCGGCAGCCAGAACCCGCCCGTCACCCTCACGTCGTTCAGCGCCGCAGGTGAATACGGATACCCCCCCGCCAACGCCGCACCCTGCACCGCCACAGCGGCAACGCACGATACAATTTTTAGTTTCATATATTTCTCGCTCAACGAACGATTATTGTTAAGCCCTTACAAAACATACAGCCCATCACTCTTCTTGACAAGACCTCCCCTGTCGGTTACGCCATTCGGCCAGGCGAACGAAATGCTGCCAGGTAGCCGTTGTAGAGTCGCTTGATCTCGGCGATTCTCGCCGAAGTCGTTGGAATCTATGTCTACTGTCTGCATGGCACGTATTATACCAAAAACCCCCCGCTGTGTGCCGTACTATTTCGCCCTCGTCCCGCAGGCTATTTGCATGCCTTGCCGGGCCACGTCCACTCCTTCAGGTCGCCAGTCGTCCGGCGTCTTGGCGAGCGCAAGCATCGAATAGACCGCCTTGTCCCACAGCTCGCCCCGCGCCTGCTATCGCACGGATGGGGATTACAACATACATCGGATCGGTTGAAAATGGGATAAACGCGCGTGTCTCTTACGATCATTTTGTCGTGGCACGGGTGGCGGCGCGGATGAGTTCGAGGTCCTTCACGCTGTACGGGCGGTGGTCGGAGTGGAAGAGGTCGTGCTTCCACGGGCCTTTGTAGTTCGCGGTGAAACCTCCGTTGGGGAGGTGCGTCTGCGCCTTGCCGTTGACGAGTCCCCACAGCATGCTCCCCACGCCCGTCTCCTTGTGGATGGGCAGGATGTTCGGGATGTCGCAGCCGTTCGGACGGTAGAGCCATTCGGTGCAGATCACGGGACGTCCCTGAGCGGACATGGCCGCGATCTTCTTGCGCGTGGCAGCGGCGTTCCCATAGCAGTGGAACGTGACGATGTCGCTTTCAGCCAGCACGATTGCGTCGAATGCGGGGTCGTCACCGCGATAACTTGCGACGGTGAGCGGCTGTGAGGGGCCGACCTCCCGCGCCCACCGGAAGCACTTGCGCATGAGGGCGATCGCATACTTCCTCCGATTGTGCCCCATGCAGTTCGTTGGCTCGTTGTAGAGGTCCCAGATGAAAATGCGCGGGTCGTCCTTGTGGTGGGCGATGACGTCCTTCAGATACTTCTCCAATGCGCCGTGCGTGCGGTAGTCCACCACCATCGTGTGTCCGGGGGACGGCACCCATCCCCACATGCCCCAGCCGGGAAACGGGTCGGTCTGCTTGCCCAGCTGCGGGTCGGTCGCGGGCCAGAACGTGCAGTCGTCGAACAGAACCGGCATCACCTTGAGCTTCGCCTCGTCGGCAAGCGCGAGATACTGCTCGAACGCCTTGAGGAACCACGCCGGGTCCGCTTCATAGACCTTGTACTGCAGGAAGATGCGCACGCAGTTGAAGCCGAGGTCCGTGGCGAGCTTGAATTCGCTGCGGATCAAGTCCGGCGAAAACGTCTCCTTCGCCCAGATCTCCACGTCGTTGATCGCGTTCGCCGGCACGTGGTTGAACCCGCAGTACCACGGATTCGTCCGGCCCCATTCGCGCGCCCGCGCAAGCGACCAGCGCCTGCCACGGGGAGGCTGATCGCCTGGCGCGAGGAACGCGCCCGTGCCGGCATTGGCGAAGAAGCGTTTCGTCACGCGATCGTAGAGGCCCACGGCCTTGTCGTTCATGCGGCGCGCGGGCACGAAATCGCGCAGCGTCTCGCCTGCGTCCGTGCCGATCTTCATCGCGTAAAGGCGGAACTGCCCGAACGCGGCGCATGGGCGATCGCACTTGAAGAGCCACAGCGTGTGGTGCGAGGCGGTTGAGCGGTCGGTCGCAAGCGTACACAGCTCCCTGCCGTCCGCGCCGAACAGACGCGCCGTGTTGTCCGCGCCGAGCGTGAAGCGGTAGTCGCGCTCCTCCGTCTCGTCCTTCGCGACCATGTTCCACGCTTCGCCCGGCTCCTTCCCCTTCGCGCCGAAGAAGCGGAACTTGCCTTGCTGGAGGATGAAGAGGAATCCCTGCGGATCCCACACGTCCTTGCCGAACAACGTGCTTCCGTTCCCGTAGACGCAGTGTCCGAACGACATGTCGATCGTCGTGTGCGCCCCGGCGTCCACGCCCGTGTCGATGTACTGCCCGCCCGTAGACTCGATCCAGTCGAGCGGGACGAACCCATCGCCCAGTTTTTCTGCGGCAGCTCCGCAGCTTGTCATCAAGGCGACACCCGCCGCCAGGAGTATGTTCATTTCTTTCTTCATAGTTATTTGTCCTTGTGATGACTCTTAACGCCGATCAAGCAGGAACTGACAGATCGGTTCCGATGCTACCAGTCAACGCCCATGAGCATGAACTCGCAGCCGGCCTTCATGTGGATGGCCGTCATCCAGAGCATCTCCCAGCTGTCGCGGTACACGCCGCGGAACTTCGTTGCGTCGCTGTCGCGCGGGGGATGCCGGTGGTCGTCGAGGAGGTTGCCGAAATTCGTCAGCTGGATGTTCTCGCCCGACGCGCCCTCCTCGTCGAGCAGCTGGCAGCCGCTCGCGAACCGAAGCTTCGCAAGGTCCTGCAGACGCCGGTCCTTCCAGTAAACGCCCATGCGCCATGTCGCCGGCGCCTCGATCGCGCCCAGACAGTCCATGCACTGGTTCTGCGGCGACACCATCATCCAGCCGGTCGCCCGGAAGGCGTGATTGAAGAGGTCGCTGCCCTCCGGCGTCGGGATGTCCCAGGACACCATGTAGGTGAGCGACATGTCAAGCGCGTGGCGAACGCACCGTTCCCACTTGGCCGCCGCATTCCTGTCGCCGCGCTTGACCGCACTTCGGAACAGCGCCTCAAAGCCCATGAACGCCGACTGGCAGCTTTCGCCGTCCTCGCAGCGGGCGTCCAGCGTCGCGCCCCAGTAAACGGAGTCGTAGGAGATGAACCGCTTGGCGAGCGCGTCGGCGATCCGTTCCGCCGCCGCCAGCATCCGCGGATCGCCGAACACCTCGCTGCCCATCACTAGCGGCGGCACGAGATAGCCGTCGCCCGCGTTGCGCGGCCCGCGCCAGTTCTCGCCCGTCACGTGGCCCGCCAACGCCGTGAGCGACTTCTTCACGAAGGCCTTCCACTTCGCGCTGTCGAGCCCCGCCTCCGGATGCGCGTCGGCGAAGATCACCGCCTGCATCACGGTGTCGAGCGTCATGGCGCAGTTGACGATCGAGCCGACCCCGCGTCCCCTCTTGGGCATTTGCCCTCCAAAGACATAGCGCACGGAGAAACGTCCGTCGGGCATGATCGTGTCCGTAAACGCGTCGGCAATGGCGTCAAGGGAACGCTGCGCCTTCACGCGGTCGTCCGGCGTCGCCCCCAGAACCGCCAAGCCGAAGCTGCACGCCTCCGACTGGTCCACCCAGCCCAGTCCGAATGAGTTGTGGTAGAAGTCGACCGGCTGACGGTACACCATGTTCGGACGCGGCTTGCAGAACGTGGTGAAGCCGCACATCCCGTTCGTCGGGTCCTCCCTCCAGCGCGTCAGCGAGTAGTTGCGCTTCGCCGCCATGATCCGCTTGAGCGGCGCCTCGCGCACCAGCGCGCGCTCGGGCTGGAAAATGTCGAGCGACTTGCGCATCGCCTGCTGGAACCCGAACGAATCCTTCGTGGCCGTGCCGGTCTGGATCCAGAACAGCTTCTCGATCGGCTTCTCCGGCTGGAGGGTGATGTACGCCTCGTCGTATTTCGTCCAGCCGCCGTCGAACGGAATGCCCTTCACCGTCGAGTGGCGTCCGTTGAAGCCGACCGGACCCGACATCATCACGATGTCCGCGCCGTCCTCGCCCGCCTCCACGCCGGCGCTCCACCACTGGTCGGGATGCACCGCGCCCTTGACCGGCGATGGCCAGATGTGCAGCGCCGCGAAATCGCCGGTCGCGGCGTTTTCCAGCAACGAGAACGGCATCGGCAGCCGATGCTCCTCGAAGATCCCGAACTCGCCCTTCCCGCCGAAGTAAACGGGAACGCGTCCGTCCTTGATCCCGCGGTTGGACGGATTGCCGTACAGGAGGACGCCGGGCAGGAACGGCTTGAGGGCCGTGGGATCGCCCTTCATCCGGTAACGGACAGAAAGCGTGACCTTCTCGAGCGGCTTCGCGCCATGCCACACCCAGCGACGCACCACGCGCTCAAAGCCGTCGCCCGCAGGCGTGCGGACGTCGGTGACCGTGAGCCCCGGCACGTCGCGGACCCATTCCTTTACCCAGCCGTTCTCCCAGCCGAGGCCGATTTCCGCAGGGAGAAGTCCGATGTCGGCGGAAGCGCCTTTCCCCTGCGCCGCCGACCCGACGAAGAGGATCAGCTTGCCGTCCTCTTCCTTGAGCGAACGGACGCGTCCCGTCGCGCGCCGCGCCAGCGCCGCGCCCTCCTTCAGTTCCGCGTCGCCGTCCGCCGGCGAATAGACGATCGTATCGCCGTCTGCGGCATGGATCATCGCGGTCAGGAGATCGGGATACTTCGCGTCCCCGATTGAGGCGTCCAGACGTTGAAGGACGACGTTTTCGATTGCGATGTCCTTCTCGGCGTCGCGGGCGGGGCTGAAGAATTTGAACAACACGTTTTCCTGCTTCTCGGAAAGCGAGAAGTCCATGGAGAAGTGACGCATTGTCGCATCGGACTCCACCTCGCCCAGTTTCATCTTCCCCAGCCAGATCTGCGTATTGCCGGGATGGTTCGGGCGCGCCACGTAGTTGAAGCTCAGCCGATAGTCGCCCGGCGGCAAAACGGAAATGACCTGTGAGACGGCCGCATCCTTCCACGGCTGCAGGAACATGGCGTACCTGCCCACGGAATATTTCTCCGCCACCCACACGCCATCGGACTTGGCGATTCCGGAAAGCCCTTCGAACTTCCAGCCCGGACATGAAAACCCCTTGCTGTCCCAATACCCGCCCCACTTGTGCTGCGTCGCCGAACCTTCAAACGTACCGTTCCGAATGAGATTCGCCCCCGCAAAAACCTGCACCGATACGGTCGCTACCACAAGGCAAACGGCCTTGAATTGAAATGATGTTTTTCTCATGGATATATAGCCTTTCATGTGCGGTTATTATATCAAACCCCGATGTAACCCGGCAACAGAGAATCGCGATCCAAAGCGCAAGCGAGTTAAAAGACACATTTTCCTTATCTCGTGCCGCCGCTCGTGATGGGCAGCGAGGGCTGCGATATTATGGTGCGGAACGGGTGGGGGTCGCTTTAGATTCCGCTTTTGTCCGTGCAGAACATGTAGAACGTGTAGTTTGGCGCGGCGTTCCGCCGCGCCTTTGCCGGAATTATGAAATCGCCGTCAGGCGTTGTCTATCTTCGCGATCAGCTCGTTCGCCCAGGCGACCGCCTCGTCAACCGTCGGAAGGACTGGGAGGTCGTTCTTCTGGTCGACGTACATGGTGTCCCATTCGTCGCCGACGACGATCTTCGGCGGCCATTCATGTACTTTCCTGTACGAGAAGAGCCTCCGGCAGATGTCCGCCGTGCGGGCGAGGTCTATTCCGCCCGCCGCCATTATCAACTGAAGGTCGATGAGGTCACGGGCGCGTTTGCTGTTCGGGGCGCTCACCCCGTGGAGTTTCTGCGCGACCTGGTACTCCAGCTTCATGGCCGGAATCGGCGACGGCCTCGGCAGCGCGAGGAAGTCGAACAGATCCTTTAGCCCGTCAGGGACTTCAACCATCTCGCATTCGTCCGCATCGCCGATCTCGTTGTGGCCGACCTCAAGCCTGACCGTACACCACGGCGTTCCAAGGTACTTCAGCTTCACGTCGCACGGCTGCATGACGTACTCGAACGGCACGCCGCGCGGAGTCGACTGCGGAAGCACCCTGACGTCGCCTGAAAAACCGTTCCATCCAGCCGCAAGGCGCTCGCGCAGGTTTTTCAGGAATGCGTCGAGGTCAGTCTGCCATGCGGTGTCGAGATCCATCGTCACCCTCGTCAGCATCTCACCGTAGCGGAACCGCAGCCCGCTTCCGCCCTTGACGACGCCTCCGCCTATCATCTGCGCGATAATCGCGTTCGCCATCAGGCCGCGAAGCTCGTTGGCGCGGGCGAAGTCGCCGGAGAAGCGCTGGAGGGCGCGGTCGAGGTTAGCCCTGGAATTTGGCGCACTCTTCATCGCTGATCAGTCCTTTCATGTTTGCCGCCGTCGCGGCGTCCGCTATCCTGTCGCCGTCCACGGAGCCGTCCTCGCGGGCGGACGCGAGAGCCTCGACAAGTCTCTGGCATCTGATGCCTTCGTAGCCCTCGTATTCCACCGTGTCGCATCGCGCGTTTTCCCTCACCCTGAACCCTCTCGGCAGCCTGCGCTTCATGCGTCTTGGCGTTCCGACGTAGAACGCGGTGGGGTTTGCCGGCGCAAGCCCCAGCATCCATAGGACGGACGCTCCGCGAAGGTACGCGCCGTCCCCAGCGACCGCGACGGAGATCGCGTACACGTCGTTCGGTCCGGGCACATGATGCTGAACCTGGTACACCCCGTGTCCGAGACGAGTCAGGCGACCGCTTTTGACCATTGCCACCATACGCTGCTTGGAAACGCCAAACTCCTTCGCCTGTGCGGAGGTTATTATGCCATAGTGGTCTTCCGCCACCGGCCAAATCTGTTCGTATGCCGTCACGTCAAAAAGTAAAGCCTTTCTTTTACCTTTTTGCAAGCGGCGGACATTATAGCAAACTTCCAGTCGGCAAATCAACCCCCTAGAATGACAAAAGTAAAGTATTTCTTTTACCTTTTGACATTCGGCACGGGTGGTCACTTTGCCAGTTGGCGCGTTTTCACTTTGCCAGTTGGCGCACGCCCATCCTACTGGAACGTCAGCGACTCGCCGCCGCCCTCGTCGGCCTCGTACACGGCCTTGACCTTCCACGTCGTGCCGTTGATGCGCTCCACCGTCTCGATGGATTCAAGCGCCATGCCCCTGACCGACTTCACCTTCGGCTTCGCCGCCGCGAGGGCGGCCGACTCGTCGGAGACGCCGAACACGAGGTACGGGATCTCGATCTCCGTCACCGCGCCCTGCGCGTTGATCGTCTCGTCGCGCTCGGTGTACGCCTCCTCCACTCTCACCGTCTCTGCCATAGTCTTTCCTTTCCCCGCGCCATATATGGCGCGGCACAGAACATCATTGGAACGTCATTGAAGCGCCGCCGCCCGCGCCGTCCTTGAGGAGTTCGGCGGTCTTCTTCGTGTGCTTCACGATCTCCTGCGTGGCGGTGAGCATCCGCTGCTCCATCTGCGACCCGCCGCCCGCGCCGTAATCTCACGCAGAGGCGCAGAGAAAAAAGAACAGCCCGAACCGTGATATTGGGATTTGGAAACAACCATGACAACTTTCAAGAACAACATTATCCTGCGGGCGCACCTTGAACAATCAGGATTGTGGTAGTTTGAGGATCGGCAAATGGGCGCGGGCGAGTTAGCCCGCGCGCTAAAGGCAAGTTGTTTTAAATAGTTGTTTCCTATTATCAGAAGGCTCGGCGGTGAATTACGCCGATACGCCCGACGCAAGCGAGTTAGGGGTCAACTAAACCCGTTTTTCCAATTTAGTTGAACCCTAAGTCAACGAATAGAGGCACTTTGGGGTCAACTAAACTTGATTTTCCGTTTTAGTTGCACCAAAAGTCTTGTCCGATTTAGATCCCAAGCCAGTCCTTGAATCTGATGATCGCGTCAAAGAATCCGTCGGCCTCCACTGGAGGCAAGTTGCTCAATCTGATCTTGTCGTCCAACGAGCATGAAAGACACCTTTCCTTAAAAAGATGTCAATATAGTTGTATTTTTCGCACATCTAGTCAAACAGAAAAGTTCACCTATTTCCCATTTCCTAGAATAGGTGAACTCCAACTATTGCCTTTGCTTGCTACCGATCAACGCCCATGAGCATGAATTCGCAGCCGGCAAGCGCCTCACGCCGCTCATGCGCGAACGGCTCCGGCTGTGCGGCGCGGTTTTCTTTACCTGCAGATTGCGCAGCAAAGCCACCAACGACCGCCACGACGGAAACCAACATCATCATCGTGAACCCGCTCGCGAACGTCTGCAGCTCGCCAACGACTTTTACCTTTCCTGTGAACTCGTACATAGTCATCTCTCCTTACTTTACGAAATCACCATACATAATCACGTTCCGAGAATGTGTGAAGCGAGACCATCGGCGGCCCGCAACACAGCGAGAAGCGGACATTTATCCGACGCCGCTCCGTAGTTGTTCAAGATTTCCGGGCTCTGGAAAGCGAGGTCAAAACCCGACATGTGCCAACGAATCGCGATGATTTCGTCATCCTTCATTTCCAACCCCCAGCGCAGAAGCCGGATAACAGATTTCTCGCCATGTCCAAGCGGAAAACCGGAATAGTCAACGCCATATCCGTTGTACGACTCCCATGCACCGGCGGCGTTCTTCTTCCGTTTCTGCACAGGATTGTAAATGTCCGCCTTGCAGACGTCATGCAGAAGCGCCACGATGGCGATGCTGTCGGACGGAAGTCGAGCCGCGACATCTGGTTTCAACCGCAGTTGCGCGTCACGAATGAGCATCGCCTCCTCATAGACTTTCAAGGAATGCTCAAGCAACCCGCCGGGGTACGCGCCATGGAACCGCGTCGAAGCAGGAGCTTCATGGAAGCCGACTGCGGCCAGTTCTGCCAGGACGTTCCCTACGCCCTGCCGCCCAGTCTCCGTGAGCAGCGCCTCAAATCGTTTTTTGTTTTCGTTCATCGTTTTCTCCATTTCAAATCAGTTGACAAGCGATGCTGGCGGGAAGAGGACTGTTTGATCCGACCTTTCCGATCTCCCGGCTGCGGATATATTACCACAATTCCATCCATTCAAATACCCCTACCCCGCAAATGTCCCCCGCGTGGAGACACTGCCCTTACCGCCTCATATTATCTTGACATTCTCCATCAACATCAATCCTCACTTCGTCGTTCCAAAAGGGTACTAGGTTTTCGCGGCTCCATTTCGTTTCCGCCAATGAATCAGTAGTAATTTTTTCTGTCAAAGGCACATCTAGTCCACTTTGTACATCTTCATCCTCTAATCTTAATGCCAATAACTTCTCTGATGTCGGTAATGCGTCACCGCTATCATTCCGACCGTTTACAACATTCAACAACGTAGGATATATCAGTCGCCCACGAAAATACTCACGACCTTTACTACGCGACACCCAGCCTCTTTCTATTGGAACTTCTAACCATTCTGCCTTAATATAAATACGATCATGAAAACAAGCCTGCTTAGCGATATCATCCCATTGTGACGGTAGGAAAGTGACATTGTGAATCTCGGAAAGACCTTCAATGGCAACAGCCGCTAATGTGCCCACAAAATCATAGGGGAAATCCTTCCTTCCCTGAAAATTCGTAGTGCCTTTACGCCGAACCAACTTCATTTGCGGCAACAATCTTGCAACAACACTCTTTGCCTTTATAGTCCACCCCTGTGGAGGAACATGTCCCAAAGGAGTAACTTGTTGTGCCCATGACACATCCTCAGAATGATGAAAATGTAATTCCTCGTTGTCGATAATTGTTGCCATGCGAATAGAAAACTTAGAAGTTTTAGGATGCCGAGATTCATCTGCATTCTTTAAATCGGCATTCTTCTCTTTGCTCTCACATGTAATATTATGTTGTGTTTTAAACACTTCTTCCACCCCTTCAAGTATTGATGCAAGATTCTCCTTCGCCTTTGGAAGTCCTTGGCTCGCTGCCTTACGATACCATTCAATGGCTAGTGCTCGATCTGGATTTACTCTGAATCCAAATTCATACATTGCACCCAAATTATTTTGAGCGCTTGCATTCCCCTGTTCGGCAGCCTTACGATACCACTCCAATGCCTGAACATCATCCTTCGCCACGCCACAACCATTTTTGTACATCCATCCAAGATGGAATTGTGCCTCAGCATATCCTTGTCTTGCCGCCTTGCGGTACCACTCTACGGCCTGAACATCATCTTTCGCCACTCCATGGCCATTCTGGCACATTACTCCTAAACTGTTCTGCGCCTCTGCCGACCCCTGTTCGGCCGCCTTGCGATACCATTCTACAGCAAGAACATCGTCCTTCGTCACACCAAGACCATTCGCATAAAGCACACCAAGCATTAATTGAGCCTCTGTATATCCCTGTCCTGCCGCCTTATAGCACCATTCCACAGCCAAAGCCTCATTTTTCTCCACACCATGACCATTCGCGTACTTTACCCCCAACCTAAATTGCGCCCCTGCATGTCCCTGTTCGGCAGCCTTGCGATACCACTGCGCAGCCTGTGTGTCATCATTCTCAACGCCTTGGCCGTTCTCATATCTCATGCCAAGATAAAATTGTGCAATAGCATGTCCTTGCTCTGCCGCCTTATGATACCACTCCGCAGCTTGTGCATCATCTTTCTCCACTCCACGACCTCTTGCGTACATCCATCCAAGATTGAATTGCGCACTAGCATGCCCTTGTTCTGCCGCCTTGTGGACCAATTCAACTGCCAGCCTCTCGTCCTTCGCCACGCCACGACCGTTGGCATACATCACGCCAAGGGCTGTCTGTGCTATAGAAAATCCCTGTTCCGCCGCCTTATGGAACCATTCAATCGCAAACCTCTCGTCTTTCTCCACGCCACAACCGTTGACATACATTACGCCAAGATTTTTCTGTGCTGTAGCATATCCCTGTTCCGCAGCCTTGCGGTACCATTCAACCGCAAGTCTCTCGTCCTTCTCCACGCCACGACCGTTGGCATACATTACACCAAGGTTTGTCTGCGCACGCGCATATCCCTGTTCCGCAGCCTTGCGGTACCATTCAACTGCCAGCCGCTCGTCCTTCTCCACGCCACGACCAGCCTCATACATCACGCCAAGGTTTGTCTGCGCATGCGCATGTCCCTGTTCCGCAGCCTTGCGGTACCATTCAACCGCCAGCCGCTCGTCCTTCTCCACGCCACGACCGGTCTCATACATCACACCAAGGTTTGTCTGCGCACGTGCATATCCCTGCTCCGCAGCCTTATGGTACCATTCAACCGCAAGCCTCTCGTCCTTCGCCACTCCACGGCCATAAGCATACCTTACCCCGAGACTACTCTGCGCTGGTGCATATCCCTGTTCCGCCGCCTTATGGTACCATTCAACCGCAAGCCTCTCGTCCTTCTCCACACTACGACCGTTGGCATACATTACGCCAAGGTTGTTCTGAGCTCTAGCATATCCCTGCTCCGCAGCCTTGCGGTACCATTTGATCGATACCGTATAATCACAATTAACCCCCAAACCCTCTGCATACAATTTTCCAAGATTCGTTTGTGACACGGCATTGCCGTTTTCTGCCCTAACTTTGATTTCATTAATAATATCATTGACGAGAATAATATCATTGACGAGCACCTCAGCCCCCGACCTGTCCTTAACACATCCCATTCCATCATTTTTCAAAAGTGCGCGCAAGCATAAGACATCAACGTCCAGAATACCTTCTGACAATTGCATGAACTCTGCAAACTGACCTCGACCATACAATTCTATTGCTGTTTTGACCTTATCATCCATTATGATCCTCCAATTCTACAACCGCTTGTTTGTCCATTTCTGATTTCCACGTTGGCTTCAGAGAGAATTTCTATCTCCCATTATAAGGCGACCGACTCAACTCTAATCGGAACTTCAGGTCGTATCTTTGCCTCAACTCTTCAAGATATCGATAATTCCCCTCTACATCTCCACATGGTGATACTATTATATGCGAGAAATATCCCCTTAATGGGCGGTCAAACAATTTTGACTCAATGTGAGGTTTCGTGCTACCCTCCTTGACATACAAAAGCATTAACTGATCATCATTCCATGGCCTAATATCGCGCTTTCGTATAACCAACCGCCATTCATTCTCGTAATCAAACGACGAGTGCTTTATAAGTAACGACAAAAAGAATATTCGAGATAAAATTCGTGAAGGTAGTTCGTGCCTACATCCTTCCCGACACAAATGTTCATCCTCATCAGAATGGCACACATTGAGGATGTAATCCAACACAATGCCTACATCATGAATACCTGTATAAAGACATGGCAACAAATAATACTCATATTCACCATTCATGGCCGCGTTTCTTGCCAGAATGAGTTTTTCAAGTATAGCACGTTCGAATCCTAACGCCAATCCTCCCTTTTCCCGTCCCCCATACATTCCCCACAAGGATGCTTTATCACTATGTTGCGAAAATGAAAGAATCCATGGGGCACATCCCGTGCCACGAATCAACATACCCATTTCTTTAGCTAAATCATCTCTCTCATGTCTATACAAATACGTTCTAATATAATCAATACCAATACGCCACTCCGAACTGTCATTCAAGAAATTATAGTGAGTACACCACAAGTCGGCATCATCCATAAACAGCTTTTCAACGACATCAAGTTTTGTGAAGTGATATAACTGTTCTGCAACAAATCTATCGGGGAATTTCTCTTTCATAAAATTGTATAACATTCCCACCTCTTCAGTCGTCGGAAAAATCAATGGGCAAGTATTCAATTCATCAACATAGTCTCTCTCCGACACCATGTCTGCCCTTTTCGCATCAGTTATCATAGCCTTAGGACTCCTCTTTTGTGTGACACTTCGAATGGGACGAGATTGTACGACCTGATGACCACTTCATAGATTGTCCCCCAAATAACCGGCCTTCAACCACTCCATGCCCCATTCAGAATAGGTGTGGCCAGAGTGTCCGTTGAACGACTCGCGGAGACAATGACCGGCATCTGGGCCAACACCTTCGTGCCGTCCGCGATTTCGATCTCCTCTTTCTTCCACGATGTCATTGTTATGCCCTTTACATTACGTTACGGTCACACGGAACGTGCGCCCCTACCGATGCCGCGCTCATCCGGTCCGCCCTTGGCCGAGCTGATGCGGCGAATCATTGAGGCGGAATTTTCCCCGCCTTATCGTTTTAACTGTCTATGGGCTTGTGCCTTTCATTTCCAGTTTCACGATTTGAGATTGTTTTAGAGCGCGGCGATTTCGCCAGCGGTGAGGCCGGTGAGTTCGGCGATATCATCGGCGGAAAAGCCTTTGGCCTTCATCTTGCGGGCGGACTGCCGCAATTTTTCTGTCGCCTCGTCGGCGCGCGCATTTGCCGCGTCGCGCTCGGCAATAGCCTTATCCATGTAGGCTTTTTTCGTTGCCTCAATACTGACGCGATCCCAAAAGCCTTCGTAGGCGGCTCTTTCCGCATCGTTGAGCCCGGACTCCCTCACGATCTCCAGTGCCTCACCCGTCTGCGGATTGTCGAGAAGGTCTTGCGACACGTCGTCTGCGCCGTCGCGGTCGATTTCCGTCAGGAAGCGAAGCCACAAGACTTGCATCTTCTTCTCGGTGAGGTTCTTCGCCTTGAACTTCGGAAGCTCCACAAAGACGATGTGCAGTCCGTCCAGCACCTTTTGGGAATCAAGGTCGTGCACAAGGTGGTAGTAGTGGTAGTACCCATCCATGTCCGGCAAAAACGTGTGGTTCACCAGATTGAGGGAATAGACAGGCTGGAGCAGCTGGTAATCGTCGCCTTTCGGCAGCTGCCTGACGTACGCCCTTGAAGCATTGAGCAGCACTCTCTGCATGAAGTCGGGGAACCATTCCATCTGCATCTCGACGATGAACTTGCGTCCGCCGGTCTCCTCGCAACGGACATCGACGATGGAGTTCTTACCGAACGGAGTCTCCGGCACCATCTCCGACGTCATGTATTCTATCGTCTCGATTTGCTTGCCTGGATCAAGCGGCAACAAGGCATTAAGGAGGCTTATGACGAGATTCTTGTGCTCGCCAAAAACCTTCTTGAAGGTCACATCCGCCTTTGGATCTAGGTATTTTGCCATGTTCTTTGTCTCCTTCCCGTTCAAGTGTATAATTCACCCAAAAGAAAGTGGCATTATTCTATCATATTTTACGATTGTAAGTCAATCGCCGGGAGCTGCTAAATTGATGTTGGCCATAGCTTTTCTCGATATTTCCCCTACTTTCTCGTATTGATGTTTCGGTCGCTCGCGATCAGGAGCCGGACGTCGCAACCGCGATGCGCTTGAACTGGAGGCGCCAGGCGCTGGGCTCGTCGGCGGCTGGCGCGCCGAGTTCGGTGGCGCGCACGCGTAGCGCCTTCACCTTCGGATAGCCGATCACCGTGTAGAAGTCAACAACGAAGGACTTGCCCTGCTTCGGCGGCGTTACGTCCGCGTACGTCTTGAGAACGCGCCACGCACCCGAACCATCCATGCCCTCCACTACGAACGCGCGCGGGAACCCTGCCGTGCCGCCGCGCGAATCGCGGTCGTCCCGAGCCCACAGCTCAAGTTTTTCCACGCTCTTCACCGCGCCAAGGTCGATCATCAGCCACTCCTCCTCCTTCGCGCTGTCATGCGCCTTGCTGCTCCAGCCCTTGGACCTGTCCTTCTGGATCGGCTCGGCAAGGTTGCGCAGGCTCCATGCCGGACGCGCCTCGTGGGAAGACGACGCCGAGAAGCGCAGATGGCCTTTCGCATTGATGTACACAGCATCCTTCACCGGGTCTGCAAGCGCATCGGGTTTCACGTTCTTCGCGACGATCACGTAGTCGCCGGCAGAAAGAGCGCCAAGCTCCGTCGTCTCGCTGCCATTGACTGTCACGCGCTCACACCGCGGCAGAACGACCGATCCGACCGTCCCATGCGGGAACGACACCTTCACGACCAGATCGCCGTCTTTCATCATCCAGTTGGCGGATATTGTGCCATGCGGCGTGGGAACACGTCCCTTGGCCGATGAAATCGAGGCGCATGGACGCGGACGCATCTCGAACCTCGCATACCCAGGCGCTGTCGGCTTCACTCCCAGCACCTCCGCAGAAAGAATTCCCGCGATGGCCGTATCGGGATGCGATTCGTCGCCCCACCCTCTTCGATGCAGCCCCATGCACTCGGTGGTCGTTTTCGCCCCTTTCCACTTCGGGCTGAGCAGCTTGTACCAGTTGTGCGCCTCGATCGCCTTGAGCCCGCGGTCCATGAATCCGTACTCCATCAACCCGCGCACCGCGAGCGCCTGGAACTTGCCATGTCCCGTGCGTTTCAGATGCGGCGCGATGCGCAGCGCCTCCTCGCGCGTCGCGAAATGCGTGGCGAGGGCGAGGGCGTTTGCCTCAAAGCCAAAACCGTGGTTCTTGTCGGAAAGCCCGAAGAAGCCTTCGTTGTCGTTCCAGAAGCGCGTGCGGATCGCCTTCCAAAGTTTTTCGCTCCACTTCTCGAAGCGGGACGTGCCGTCCTTGTCGCCAAACGCGCATGCCATCGCCGCCGCGTCCCGACAGCACTTCCAGAGAAGGATGTCCATGTACGCACGGTGGGAGGTGTCGCCGAGGTTGAGGTTGCAGGCGTGCTTGGAGGTCTCGGCGCGCTGGACGAACGTGCCGTCATCCTCGGTGTGCGCGGCGAGATAGTCCATCAGCTTCACCACCTTCGGATAGAGCTCGCCCGTCGTCTTGGCATCGCCGGAGTAGAGGAAGTAGTCGTACAGCACGGGCACGAACCATGCGGCGAATTCGTCGGACGGGAACGGTCCCCACTCGCCCTTTGCAGGGGGCGTGGCGCGTTCGGCGTAAGGACACGCCTGCACGTACCCTTCAGGCGTCTGGTTGAAACCGAGAAGCTTCACCGACCCGCGCATATAAGGTTCATCGCCCGGATTGAACGAATAGAAGATGTTCCGTTCCGCCCACCAGAGGTCGCCGCTCCAGATCAGCCTGTCGCGTTTCGCGCCGTCGGCCACGTACGGTAGGGTGCGCGCAAATTCCCAGTTGTCCAGCGACTTTGGATTCTGAATGTTGGCATTCCACACATCATTTCCGTTCTTGGAGGTTATGCGCATTGAAACGATGACAGGCCAGGACTCCTTCTCGACGGAAAGGCCGACAGTCTCGCCCTTCTTAATCGGCACTGAGACGGTCTTTATCTCGTTTGTGGAATCCTGCACCACCTCGGTGCGCCTGCCGCCGGCAATGACGGCGAAGCGTCCCTGTGGGAAATGCGGGTTTGCGTCAAACTCATACGTGACTTTCAACATGCCGTCGACAGGAGACTGAATGCGGTAGCGTCCATCGCCAGTCGCCGCCTCGAGCTTGCGCGGCAGAAGACGTCCACCCACGCACTTCCATGCGTCGTGGTTCGGAAAGGCGGCGATCTGGCACGTCCAGGCGCTGATCTGCCAAAGCCTGTCGAGACGCGGATCGGAGCAGCTGAAAGAACCTTGCAACTTCCCATCGCGAAAAACCTCGGCGTTCTCGATTTTGAACGACGAGAGCGTCACCTCGGTACCGGGCGTGTCGAGTTGAATGCGCGCATAGCGCTGTTGGCCCTGGATGAGAGGCGCGACAAAACGTCCCGTGCGGCAGATGCGGTAGATCTCGTGGCGGTTGATGTTGCCGGGAAGCGCGGGGATGTCGAACGTAGGGCCGAGGTACCGTGCGCTGGTCTCGCGCGAGAAACAGCCCTTCTCGCCGAGGCCGTCGGGATGGTTCGCGTACGCAACGCGCATCACGGGACAGCCCTTTGCGGATGCGACGTCGAACACGGCATAGCCACCCGTGCTGGCTTCGCCGAAGTCGAGACGCAGCACCTGTGGTTTGCCGCCTGCTGGATACGAAAGCGTCAACGGGAAAGTCACGTTGTCGGGATATGCGCTGGAATAGTCGTCCGTGTGCGCCGCAAATGCCCTCGCAGCGCCGGCGAGCGCAAAAAAGAAAACCGCGGTTGTAGCCAAAGGGAAACGTCTTTCATTCTCCATCGTTCTTTCCTTCTATTTGAACACCTTGTGAATTGCCACCAGATATCCCATGCCGAAATTCTCGTCGGGCCTGGACGGGGAAAGCCCCTTGCACCATAGAATACCAGCATTGTCTATCTGCTTGTTTAACATGCGAAAATTTTACCAAATGCAGGCCACCAAAGTCCAGACGGCGGCGAATCTTCCGTTTCATTTTCAGCATTTTCTTACCTTGCACTCCTCACGTCCGACTTGTCCGCCTCTCTCGCCAGTATCGCGTGAATCCGCGCCGGGCTTTTATTGTCTGTTGTCATCATTTCAGCTCTCATTAAGCGTCACGAAGTATTCCGTATCCGTCATTCACCCAGTTCTACTTTACCTTGACTAACCACAAACTTGCATCCAACGGAATTACAGACGTTTGTCAGCGCATCCCAAGCCGTCGTCGCGCCAACGCCGGGACAAGGAATCAACGGTGCGTCCGGCTTCGGCCTTTCTGGACACGTCTTCGCGGCAACGGAATCTTTGCAGACGAACTTGATTCCGCGCTTCTCCAGCGGAACGGCAGGGTCGTCAAAGTCCTTTGTCGCCTGATTCATGAACTCGACAAAGTCCTTCATCGTGGCAGGCGCATAAAAGAACAATTCTGGCATCACCATTGCCTTAAGGCGGCGAACTGTTTCTGCATGCCTCCGGCGCCACGGACGCGGCCATGCCCTCTGAAAGCGTCCGTCATCACCTTCGTCACCAGACTTGTCGAACAGCCGTCCGTCCGGATCATACACAAGAACTGCCGGTCCCGACGCAAGGAAGCGACACGGCTTGAATACGACAAGGGTGTAATTCGTCCCGTCACGCTCATAATCCACGGTGGCAGTGATGTCGTCCTTCTCCGCGTCCATCAGCGCTTTCATGTCTGGATAAGAGCAGTAGCGTTTAAACCTCTTGCCGCCGGGAATGTCAAGCAATAGACTTGCCGCCACCGCCGCACCCATCGCGAGAAATAGGACGAGAATTGCTTTTGTCAGTTTCTTCATGGTTCATCTACTCCTTTCGCTTGCCGCCGCGTTACTTGGCGGTTTTGATGTTGCGGGCGGCGAACCAGGCCGTCAGCGCATTCTCAGCTTCCTGGGTGAGTTGCGCATCGCCGTGGAAACGCTTCCAGCGAAGCGCCTTGAGATGCTGGACTGCCGTGCGCGCAAGAAGCTCATCGCCCTTCCACCAGTCGATGCCGGGATGTCCGCAGCACATGCAGCCTCCATTGCTGCCAAGGTCCTTGAACTTGAAGATTCCGCGCAGCTCGGCTATCTCCTTCGGCTCCCTAAGCTCAAGTAGCACCGGATCGCTCTCGGGTTTCGTGCAGCATCCGAACCCGCCGTCGCGTATCACCACGCGGTCCGCCTCCGCAACCGCCGCCTGAAAGCGCTCCGTCTCGGAGAACAGGGATATCATGACGTACTCCGACGACCCGTTTTCGTTCCCAGGAGCAAACTGCAGGTAGTCGAGATTCTTCCAGCGCGCGCGAAGCGCCTCCTTGGTCGGCTGCGCCATAGGCGTACCGGCTATACGCATCTCCTTCAAATTTGGCAATGGGCAAATATCGTCAATGGACTTGACGGGACAGCTGTCAATATCGAGCAATTCAAGCGGACACTGTTCAAGGCCGCGAATCTCGTTGACCGGGCAGCTGCTCAGGCAAAGCCAGGACATCGGGACGCGCCCCAGCATCGCGACGTCCGTAAGATTTGTGCAGTCGCGGAGAATAAGTTTGACGGAAAGCCGACTATTCGTCAAAGTCGACAACATCTCAAGCGGGCGCTCCGGCGCATTGACATCGGCAATCGAAAGCATCATAAACACCTTCTTGGGCTTCCTCTGCTCGCGCAGGACCGCTACGATGTTGGCGAAGTCCTGGTAGGATATCTGATTTCTGTTCGTCGGTGATCGCGTCTCTGCAAGTTTATAGTCGATGTCAATCGTGCGGCTGTCGAAATTGATGTCGCCCAACGAGAATGTCTTGCCTCTATCCTCGTCGCAAGAATCCTCGACGCACGAATCATCGTCTTCGTCGTCATCTTTGCCGCATTCCACGCTCCCCGACGCAGACATCTTTGCGCGTGTTTGCATCAGGTCAACCTGGGCGACGGCACCGCCCGCCAAAGCAACGAGGAGTACAAGAACCCACCAATAGCTGCGGCAGTGCCGATAGTCTCTCAAGCCCGCCTTTTCAAGCATTGCCCTTACCTCTTCTTCATTGGCACCGCCGAGATCGTCGAGGGATGGCAGAAGAAGTCTCGGAATCTTTCCTTCCAGCACCGCGAGCCCTCCGTCGAGGAACAAGTAGCAGGAGCCAATATTCCGCCAGCCCACGCGAAGGACGTTGCCGCCGCTGCGGAACTCGTAGCAGGCGTCGGTCATCACAATTGTCCCTTCGTCCGAATCGCCCATGAGCCGTCGGGTGACGAGATCGAAAGCCTTCTGGTACCGGGCCCTGTTGAACTTCAGGGCTAAGACGAATATAGCAAAGAAAAACAGAAGGTAATAGTCAAGATGTCCGCCGCGCAAATACATCAGAACCTCGGCCGCAAGCCCCACGACACAGAATATGTATATCATGATGCGCGACGGGCGCACAATCCTGTCATAGACTTTCCCGGCGAAGCGTCGGAGCTTAGCCGCTTCGTACAACCGACCAGTGTATTCAATGTTCATGCCCAATATTATACCATAATTTCCCGACCGCCGCAGGGCGTGTATTCATTTCGCTTCAATGCCTATGTACAATTAAACCTAAGTGTCGCAGTTGGAAGGCCGTAATCTCGATTGCGGCCTTTATTTTCAAGGGTGAGGTTGTTTTGCGGTCTTCACCAAGTGGGTGAAATCGGCCTTCCGTCGCCTGGCCAAGCGCAAAACAAGCGTCGTTCGTGCTATACTTTCACCGCAGAGCTGTTCGGAGTCGGGCGGTTCATGTCGTGCGACTCCGTGCGGAGGAACTTCGCCTCGATTCCGGAAGACAAGGCTCTGCCGTGGGCATGGCGCGAGGGACGTCCTTCCGCTCTACCGCGAACGCGGCGACCGCGAGAACATCTTCGACGAGATGAAGAACCAGTGGGGATGGAGCGGCTTCACGGCGCACTCGCTGAGGCAGACGGCCCTCTTCGCGGGAATGGCCGTGATCGCGGCGAACCTCTGGAACGTGTTCACGAGGCTTGGCGACGACGGGACGCACCGCGAGGCCGTCACCTCCCGTCCGCTCCTCCAGTCGTGCGTCGCGAGGCTGTCTCGCCATGCGCGGCAGGGAATCGTCACCATCTACACCGCCACGTGCGAAAAGGCCCGTGGGATCTACCGCGCCATCAGCGCTTTCCTGTCCAGCATCTCGGCTGCGTCGCAGTTGAGCGTCGAAAAACGTCGCCAGCGCATAGTCGCGCACGCATTCCGCAAATACGGCACGATTCGGCGGTTGTTTCCCCCCGACATCGGCGGCCAGATGACAATGCCGCTCGCCTGAACCGGCAATCCAACGGCATAATAGCCACTTCAGCCCGCCAACTTTAGCTGACGGGCAGATGCACTATTGACTTCAACTGCGATTTTTAGGTTATATCAAAACCCAATGTAACCCGGCAACAGAGAATTGCGATCCAGAACGCAAACGAGTTAGGGGTCAACTAAACTTGTTTTTCCGTTTTAGTTGAACCAAAAGTATTGTCCGATTTAGATTCCAAGCAAGTTCTTGAACCTGATAATCGCGTCAAAGAATCCGTCGGCCTCCACGAACGGTGCCAGTTCACCCTCGTACACAAGCTCGGTGCGGACTGACATGTTCTTCTGGTTCGACAAAAGGCATATTTCCTTGAAAGAATGCAGATGTGTTAGCATTTTTCGCACTTATCTCCAACCGAAAAAGTTCATCTACTTCCATTTTCAGGAAAGAGGTGACCTTTTTATGCGCCTCAGAGTAGCTCACCTACGCTAGACGTCAGGACTTCAAAGCGTCTGCGAAGAGATCGGCGCCCTTGAGGTTGATCTTCAGGTTCGCCTCGTTGTTGCACGAGACCCAGGGGGCCATCATGAAACCCTTGAGGCTCTTCGCAGAGATGTCACGCCGACACATCTTCACGAGTTTTCCGATGACGTCGTCCGCGCCAATCTTGAGCTTTTGACGCTGCCATCCGGTCCAGTTCGTCCCGCACGGCACCTGTTCGAATCCGGCCTTGTCGAGGTCGTAGAACCCCTTCAGGCGCTTGTGGTCGGATGTCTTGTTCTCGGACAGCTCGAAACCACCGTAGCTCTCGTCGTAGTACCAGTTGCTCATGAGCACGGACTTCGGGCACCGCTCGTAGAACTCTGGATGGTCCCACCCGTAGTCGCTCCATGCCCATGCGCGCATGTCGTTCTTCTCCACTGTCTTGACGATGTGCAGAAAGTCGTGCATCCAGAACTCGCCCTTGCGTACGATCACGTAGAGGCAGCGCCCGGAGTGGTCTTGGTGCCTCGCTGTTTCCTCGTCGTAGCCGATGTGGAGGAAGCGCGGGTGGTCGAAGATTTCCGCCACGTCCGCAATCAGATCCTCGCACACTTTGTAGTAGGTGGGCGTGGAGATCATGCGGCGATAGTGCTTGAGCCATCCGTTGTGCGTCGTCGAGAAGTTGAGCTTGGGGATCACCTCTATGCCGAGCTTGTTGAGGCGGACGATTTCCGCGCGCATCTTCTCGGGCGTCCAGCTGCCCTTGATGGACAGTTCGGGGTGGCTGGGATAGACCAGCCCCTCGCCGAGGTCGACCACGATCATGTTCATCCCCTTTGCGGCGATATAGTCGGTGGCCTTGCGCCACAGGTCGTCCTTGTTGCGCAGTTCGGTATCAGGGAACGGCGAGTGTCCGTTGGGGGACATCGCGGCCTTCACGGCCTTGAGGTCAACGTCCGGCGGGAACCAGTCGCACCACATGTTGTGGCCGAGGTGCAGCAGGAACGCCTTGATCTCGCCAGGCGCCGTGAAGCGAGAAAGCGGCGTGCGTGCGGCGGCCACCCCGCCGGCCGTTGCCAGCGCAGTGGAGGCAATGAATGAGCGTCTTGTCGTCGTCATGCTGTTTTCCTTTTTAGGATTTAGGAGTTATTCGGCAACACCGGGCGACGAATCCGCCGCCGGGGGCCATGTGAAGCGGAATCTTCTCCCCGGCCTTGACCTTTCGCGTTTCGTGGACGTACCTCTGCGCGTCCTCCTTCGCGTCGCCCGCGTCGCGGAAGATTTCAATCGTCCACGCGCCCGTGCCGAGGAACGACGTGTCGAGCGTGCAGTCGCGCGCCTCGGCGGTGGTGATGCCGCCCGCGTACCACGCGCCGTCCCGCGTCTCGCGCGCCGCGACGAACATCGTGTCCGGCGTGCCGGCAAGGCCGACGGTGTTCTTCCACACGGTCGGAACCTTCGCCATGAACGCAAAACATTCCCTGTTCTTCTCGTAGTTCGTGGGCGAGTCGCAAAGCATCTGCAAGGGCGCTTCGTAAAGAACGACCTGCGCCATCTGGCGACAGCGCGTGCCGAGCGTGCCGGGCTGGTTGCGTTTGTCCCTTGCGCGGTAACCCGAGCCGATGCCGTGGTTGTTCATCGCGCCCGGCGTGTAGTCCATCGGCCCCGCCGTCATGCGCAGATAGCACGCCGCAACGTCGCTGAACATCGTCCCCTTCTCGTCGAGCTTGTACAGCCCCGGCAGCATCCATTCCTGTCCGTGGATCCCCTCGTAGTTGAGCACGTTCGGATAGCGGCGGTGGAGGCCCGTCGGACGAGACGCGCCATGGTACTCCACGTGCATCTTGTTCCGCGCGCAGGCATCGGCGAACTTCTCCATGAAGCGCGCAACGTCCGCGTCGCCCCGGTCGAGGAAATCGACCTTGAAGCCCTTGATGCCCGCCTTCGCGAAGTGGGACACCACGCGCTCCTCGTTGCCGTACACCTGGTGGAACGCCATCCAGTGCCAGAGATCGACGCCCCTCTCCCGCGCATACTTGACGAGATGATCCACATCTACTGCGGGACACGGCTTCCAGATGTTGAACCCGAACCGGACCTCGTAGCCGTACCAGTCCAGCACCACGTATTCAAGCCCGTTCTTCGCCGCGAAGTCGATGAATCGCTCGTATCCCTTCGTGTCGCACGTCTTGCCGCCATCGAATCCGTTCCACCAGTCCCACGCCACCTTCCCCGGCCGTACCCACGAGAAGTCCGCGCCCTTGTCCTGCGCGGGCGCGAGCGCCCACACGATGTCCGCCTCGCAGAACTTCGCCGGCGCGTCCGCAAGGATGAACACGCGCCACGGGAACGTCCGCGTTCCCTCCGTTTCCACGAGCCAGGTTTCGTGCTCCAGCACCTTGATCCCCGCGCCCCGCTTCTGGACACGTTTCGGCGCGCCCGCGAACTTCGCCTCGAACGCCGCGTCCGTACGCGAACCGAAGTACCAGATCGGGTAGTTGCGCACGTCGGACTCCGTGACGGACACGTACTTCCCGCCCGCCTCGTACGCAAACGGAAGGTAGAGCATCATCTTCGAAAGGTCGATCTCACCCGCCTTGGACGCGAACGGCACAGACTCTTCCTCGCCGAACGCCCGCGTCCGATACCCCCAGCACTTCACGTCGGCGGAGGGAAGGTGCAGCGACGCCTTCTCGGCATTGACCCTCATCTTGCCGGACTTCTTCGTCTCGAAGCGGTATGCGACGCCGTCGTTGCGCGCGACAAGCCGCACGCCCCACGCGCCGAAGTCGACGAACGCCTCGTTCGCACTAAGATTGACCTTTGACTTCTTGTACACCGGCGCATCGGCCACTCCGCTCCTCTTTCCTTTCGTCACAACGGGACGAATGCGCCCCGTCGCGTCCGTGTCACCCAATCGCGCACCGTCCACCGTCAGTCCGATTTCGGACTTCGCGACCATGGTCACGCCCTCGCGCACGACCTCGTATGCGAGTGGATTCGCGTAGAGTCGAATCACATTCTTGCCGTCCGGCGAGAACGTCTCATTCGCCCAGTTTTCCACACCTGCGGCCAAGGCGCCTCCTTCCATGATGAGCGTTGCCGCGAACGTTCCTATCTCAATTTTCTTCCTGCTAGACCTGCATGAAGCCAGACGCGCCAAAAGACGAAGATTCAACGTCATTTTCTCCTTTCTGTGACCGTCACTAGGTACGGAAGTATTCTTTCAGGATCTTCGGGCCAAGTTCGTCGATGAGTTCGTCTGTCAGCACCTTGACAACTGGCAGTCCGTTCTCACCGACAAGTTCGGGAACCTTCGCCCCCAGCTCGTGCGGGGCGTCGAAGTTCTGCATCACGCACTTCTTGCCGCGGAGCTCCGCCTTGACCGCGTCGGCGAGCTGTTTGTTCCAGCCCGACTCCTTCGAGCACCACTTCTCGCCCTCGAAGTCGATCAGGACCTCCACGAACTGGTGGACTGAATCATCGGGGAGGTCCGGGGCCTTGCCGTCGGCGATGAGGTTCAGCGCCCGCGCTTCTTCGGCGGAGACTGCCTTGGCCTTGGTCAGGTGTTCGCCCTCGAACATGACGAGATGCATTCCCTGGTCCTCAATGCAGGCGCCGGGGTTCCTGAGGTGCTCAAAGAACTCATTCAGCTTGCCGGCATCTTCCGAGGCGAAGTAGAGGTCGATCGCCTTGGACACAAGCAGGCGCAGCGTGTCCGCGATGTATTTGCGCAGCGGCTGGATGTCCGGCGCCTCCCTAGGATTGAAAACGACCTTGTCGCCGTTCTCGTTGATGCGGGAGGCGCGTTCCAGATGGATGAAGCCGCCGCCGATGGCGGGCGAGAGAATGTTGGTGTTGAAGTCGTACGTGCTCTCCAGGGGGACGTATCGGCCCTGCTTCGGGTCGTAGCACTCGAACTTGTGCATACCGGGCTTGAGCTTATCACCCAACTCGATAACCATGAATTGGTATTCCATGGTGTTGCGGAGCGCGGAGCGGTCGTCGTCGCCCTCCTCCAGTCGTTCCGTGTCGAGCTGGTTGGCGAGATAGTCGAGGCTCGTCCCGATGCGCGCGTAGAACTTCTGCACGTGCTCCGGGGCCTTGCGGATCTTGCCCTTGATGACGTCAAGCTTGTCGAAGTACGGATTGTAGATTTCCTTGCGCAGGCCGAACTGCGTCTTTACCGGGCCGGACTTGCCTGCGCTGGCGGTCTCGCCCGCACCAACGGACTTGTCGGTTTTCCCGGACTTGCCGCTTTTCACAGACGTAGCGGAAAATCCTTCGATTTCGCTTCCGGAATCCATCTCGGAACTAGACTTCAGCGCGTCGGCCCTGCTGGTGGACGTCGACGAGCCAGTCGAATCCGGATTGAGCGCCGCCAACGTCACCTTGGAGATGATGGCCTTGATGCGACGTGCCGTAAGCGGACGCCCGGAACAGACGTAACCGTCGGCGTCGAGTTTGAAGTCGTCGCGCTTGAATTCCGCGCCGATTTTCCTTTCAAGGGTGCGCAGGAACTCCCTGGTAAACCTCGCCTTGCCGTCATTGTCGGTCAACACCTGCATGTTGAATGCATTCGCGAGAGACCTCAGGAGTTCGGTGCGCATCTCGTTGTTCGCCGCTTTTTCGATGCTTGAGCGGCTAAGAGCGCTGAGTGCGCCTCCGTAATCGCCAACCTTCTTGATGGCGTCTTTGCCGTCGAGGTTCGCGATGCTGTCCGCAGTCCAGTCCTTCGCCGTACTGAACATGTTGAGAGCCGTTAAATTGATGTTGGCCATAGTTTTTTCTCCTTATAAGACTTCCTGCACTGTTTACAGGTTAGAACCGAGAAGGTTACAGAAATCCCAATACTTCTTCTTTTTCACTGACGCCCTTGTACCAGCGACGGCCGTCGCCGATTCGCTGTGGCATTGCATAGCCGGCAGTCGCGCCTGCGGTAAGTACAATGAAGTCTTTTCTCGTGATTTTCATTTTTCACAACTTTACCTCCTTTGGGAGCTGACCGTATTATACCATAACTGCCCCAATGAGCATAACCAAGTTTAAAGTTTACTTTTCAAGCGGCATCCCAATTTCCAGGAAAATGTCATGTATTTTTCACCGTCACTTGACATTGACTTGACAAATGGTTTTATGTTCTCTGATATACTACGCGCCGTCAGACAAAGCAGACTGATTGAACGCAAAAGGAGAAAAAACATGAAAAGCAGAATACTCGCACTGACACTCGGCTGCGCTGTTGTCGCTTTCGGCGACTATGTGCATACGGTCGAATGCTCATCACCGGGCGTTTATGAAATCACGGAGTCCGGTACGGACGTGACGCTGTCCGGCCCGATCAACGGAAACGTCGACGTGAAGTTACCGGCGAACTGTCGAGTCTCGCTATCAGGCGTCACGATGTCAGGTGTGCTGACGATAAACGGCGACGCCGAACTTATGCTCGTCGGAGTGAATTCCGTGACAACGGATGACGCAACGGCGATATCCTGCTCGGGCACGCTCACAATCGCCGGTACGGGTTCGCTCGCGGCCACTTCGTCCGGCGCGAAGAAGACGGGCGTCATCTCTGCGGAGAACCTCACGCTTGCGGGCGGGACGACGACGCTGACCATCAGCAATCCCAAGACAAAAAACGCCTGCGGCGTCTCGCTTTCCGGTGACTACACGCAAACGGACGGCACGTTGAAGATCGTAGGCACGTCAGACAAGTACAAGCAGAACGGCGTATTTCTTGCCAAGAAAAACACAAAGGCGACAATTACTGGCGGTACGCTCGACGTGACGCTTGCCGGCGAGAAATCAGTCGGACTCGCAATGGACAAGGACACCGTGACAGGCACGATGTCCGGCGGAACTTTGAAGTTCGCCATGTCGGGCGACGGCGCCAAAGGCGTCAAGGGCGATGGCTCGTTCACGATGACCGGCGGCACCCTTGAGGCGACCTTGTCCGGAGGCATTGTCGAAGACTACTTCGAATACGAGGACGGTGACGGCAACACGTGGAACTACTACATTACGCTCTCTTCCTCCACTAAAACGAGCGGCGGAACTTCCACATACAACACAACCTCGCTTATCGCCAACGGCACGTATCCCGTCATGGACCCTTCCAAGTGCTACGCGGTGAAGGTCGGCACACTGGACATATCCGGCGGCGCGATCACGGTCTCGGCAACAGGTACGGCGGGACGCGGACTCGGCGCGGACAACATGACCATCTCCGGAGGAACATTCGACATATCAGTTGCCGGCGGCACGACCGACGTTTATGTGGAGGCTCTCTTAGAGTCTGACGAACTCACGGACGACTCATTCGCTTCAGGCGTCCCCACATGCCTTGATTCCGGCGGCGCTTCTTGTCTCAAGACCTCTGGCACGAATAGCGTCCTGACGATTTCAGGCGGTACGTTCAACCTCAGGGCGACAGGCACTGCAGGGAAACTCATCAACGCCGCAGGATATCTGGTGATTGGGACAGAAGGCCAGACAACCCTGCCATCGGACTCTTCGTTCTCGCCGGACATCAGCGGATCGACAACTGGCTCAAAAGTCTTTTGCACTGCGGTGAAGCAGAAATACTACGGGACGCTCGCCGTCGCGACGGCGACAACCAACATTTCGGATAAGACGCTTTCCGTTGCAAACGACAATCTTGTCAGCGTGGCTTCTACTACCTCTCAGACAACACAGTCCTTCGGTGCCCCTGGTGGTCAAGGAGGTCCCAACGGTGGAACGCCCCCCAACAGTGGAACGCCCCCCAACGGCGGAATGCCTCCAAGTGGCGGAATGCCAGGCGGCATGGATGACGATGCGGACTATTCCAACCCCAAAGGCATCAAAGCTTATTCCGGGGTTACAGTACACGGTGGACGTATCGTCGTCACAACGGCGAACGACGGTGGCGAAGGTTTTGAATCCAAAAATGACTTTGTCATAAACGGAGGCGTAATTGACCTGCAGTGCTATGACGACAGCATCAATTCAGGCGGCAACCTCAACATCAACGGAGGATTCGTCTATGCAGCTTCGTCCGGCAATGACGCAATAGACTCTAACGGCAACATCTACATGACAGGCGGCGTAGTCCTTGCGTTCTCCACCGCCGGAGGCGCGGAGGTGGGTATCGACACTGACAACGCCAGTGGCCTTGTGATCAGCGGCGGCCACCTCGTCGCTGTCGGCGGTGCAGCAGGGAACATGGTAATAGGCTCAAGCGGCACGCAAAAGACGTACATGGAGGCGTCCGCTTCCGCCTCAACCTACTCCGGGAAGTATCTCTCCATGACCGGCACCGAAACGTTCACCGTGAAAATGCCTACGCTTTCCGGGACGTTCTCACTTGTATGCACTACGGAGGGATGGACGAGCGCAGGTACGCCGGAGGTATCTACTACCGCGCCCGCAACTGGCTCGCTTTCCTTCCATGACACGTACATAACAAGCGGCGGAACTTTGACTGGTAGCAACAGCACATCGCCAGCCCATGAACTGTTCAACTCAGACGCGACGCCGATCGCCGCCACATCCAAGCATGTTTACAGCGGGTACTTTATGGCGAATGGTGAAATTGCGGGGACGATACTTCTGAAAGTCGGACGCGCCAACTCCCGCACTGGCATTGCGAAATTCACAGCGACAGTGCAACTGCTTGGTGGAAAGAAAACGGTCTATACCGCATCTACGGAGATTAATTCTTCGTCTCCTACGACAGTCACGCTGACGTCCTCTTCGGATGATTCCGCGTCCACGTTGACGCTCACGGTAGGCGGCAGCTACATGGCCGGCACCATTGACGGATTCTCAGTGGAGGGCGCGCGCAATCAGTCGGCGGCGAAGGAAACTCGCGCCACCGAATATGCGGCGAAGAGCGGCAGCACTTTTAACATCGTGTTTACCGCGTCTGACGCGAAAGGCAGTGGCGCGGAATTCGCGAATGGATATTCTGCGCTTGCACTGAAAATCTTGACTAAAGGCAAGGCGAAACTCACCGGCACCATGGCCGATGGCACACGGGTTTTCGTGTCGGGCCTTCAGATGCTGCTGAACGAGGATGGCACAGAAGCCTGCATTCCCGTCTCTGTGCCGCTCTACACGGGCAAGCTCGGCGGATTCGCTTTCCTGCTCTGGATTGGAAACGACGGTTCGCTGGACGTGACTAACCTTTCAGGATGGGACGCCACGCCTTCCTCCGCCGCGCCGTTCTCGGCCACGATGTCCCTCGTGGACGCTGCGGCGCTTACCGCACCGGTCGACGGCATGCTTGCGTTCTCCGTTGACACTGAGGCGTTTCCCTCTACTATAAACGCCCTTCCCGTCCTCTCTGACCTCCTGCCGCAGGAAGTTACAGTATCGGTTCAGTCAGGACGTCTCACGGCGGCGAACGACAACGTGACCAAACTGAAGATATCTCGCGTGAAATCAACGGGAATCTTCAATGGATCGTTTGCGGCCTACACCCAGAACGGCGATCGTACGAGAAAGAAGACCGTGCCCTTCAAGGGTGTGTTCGTGAACGGTGTGGGTTACGGTTCGGCAATAGTGAAAGGAGCGGGCTCCGCCGCTGTCATGCTGAAGTAATTTCGCGAACGTCAATGCGCACAGACTCGGTTGGCGTGGTATAATATCCGCACGCCATGAGAGAAATGAAACGGCGAAAACTCAATGCAACCGGCGCGCGTATCGAGACGATACGCGGCGCCGGATACAGGCTAAAAGCCTGAATTACATCCTCTTATTCCACCGTGATGGCGGCGTGGTAGCTCTGGAGCGAGCGCGACCGCGATGGTGGTGAGGTATCGCGAGGATGTTTACTTTATTGACTCCGTGTTCCTATTTGGCACGAACAAAGTGCTATTTCCTATCTCAAAATGATGCTTGTGGATTCCGACGGGCCCTGCGTGACAAGCGCGTAGTTGCGCGCGACGACCGTGCCCGACGAATCGTAGGCGATGAACGCGACGCAGTTCGGCTCGCCCAGCGCCGCCGTGAACGCGTCCGAAGGTATCGCCGCGCGGAACGCGCGATTTCCGTCCAACGCCTGGCGGTCCACCACGCGCACGCCGTTCACGAAGCACGAAACGCTCGCCGCCGTCGAGCCGCCGACGGTGAAATCGACGTTGAGCCTGCGTCCCTTGGGAATGTTGCCTCGCCGATTGAGGTTCGAGAACGCGATCGGCAGCGTGTCCGCATCAGGCGTGTAGGGATTCGTGGAGGTGGTCAGCTTCAGGCTCGCCATCAGCGTCGGCACGTCCGCAAACTGCTGGTCGAGCCACGCAAGACGCTGCGTGAGGTACGTCCTGAGGCGCGAGACGTCAGCCGTAAAGCTCTCTGCGCCGAGATTGTATTTCTTGTCGTGGACGGGATCCCACCTCGCGGAATTCGCACGACACGCCTCGTTCAGGTAGTTTGTCGCCTGATCGATGAGCCCGCCCTCGGCGATGCAGGATGCGAACCGGCCACGAACCTGCCAGTAGCGCACGAAGAGCCGCGTGCAGAACTCGGGGTTGTCGGACCACTCCTTGAAGAACGCCTGTTGCGGCACGCCGCGGTCCTGGCACTTCCACTCCTCGGCATTTGTACTCACGCGCACGCTCCCCACGCCCCAGTCGAAGTCCCACACCGGACCGAACGCGAACTTCTCGCCCTGTCCCTTGTAGCCGTAGCGGCTCTTGTAAACGGCGTCGTTGTTGCCGAAGAGCTCCATCGCAAGCCAGTAGTTCACCATTGACTCGAAGTCGCAGTACGCACCGATGTACTTGCCCTCCGTGGAATAGCCGTCGATGGACGTGCAGGCGTCCCAATAGTTCTGGAGGAATGTCTGGCAGTAGCCGAACATCTCGGGATTCGTGCGCAGGTACTCGGGGTTCTTCAGCATCGTCTTGAGCGCGAGACGGCCGCTCGTCGTGGTAAACTTCGACGTCTCGTCATACTCGTTCGAGAACTCGAAAAGGTAGCCACCCGAGATGTCGTTCGTGAACTTCTTGAGGAGCGTGGACGGCTGTCCGGTGAGCGTGACGCCATTCGTGACGAACGTGAAGGAGTCGGACGTGACCCACGAAAGATTCTGCTCTAGCTGCGTGGCAAGGGCGTCCTCCTGCGCGGACGTGAGGCCGTGCGCCTTCGCGAACGCCTCCGCGATGTCGCCCGCGTCCCCTTCCCAGTCGTGCACGTTCACGCGATCCTTGGCGATCCTGATGTGCTCGCAGAACTGGTACGTGCCCTGCCACGTGCCGTTGAGGACGCACTCAACCCACGTCGATTTCATTCCCAGCGAACCGATGTCGTTCGCGAAGTCGTAGGCGAGCTTGTTGCGCAGCATCGACTGGTCGTTGTAGTTCGCGAGCAGCACCCAGTGCTTCGACTTCGGGATGCCGAACATCGCGGTCTTCGTGCCGAGCTTGATCTTCCACGGCTTCTTCGGATAGCTCGACGTCGTGTTGCCGCGCACCTTGATCTCCATCTCGCCGTCGTAGAGCGACTTCCATTCGTCGTTGCCCTGCGCGAACAGCCACCCGTCGTGCGTTTCCTTCTTCGCGCTCGGCGTCGCCCCGTCGTCCGTCGTGAGGTAGAGGACCGGCAGCTTCGAGAAGAAAAACTCCTTCTGCAGCACCGCCGCGCCGTCTTCGCCGTATGCGGTGAACAAGAACCAGTGGTCGTAGTCGGCAGCGGTTGGCGTGTAGGATGCACCGTCCCCGACAAAGCCCGCATCGTATTTCTTCGCCGTCGAACCGCGCCGCCACGCGAATGAATACGTCGGCTGGAGACCGAGGAACGTGCTGGCTTCCGCCGCCATCGCCCTTCCGGCGCGCGGACGCGACGTGTCGAGCGTTATCGCCGTCTCAAGTCCGCCGCCCATGCGCCGGGCCGCGCCGTCTTCGCCAAATCCGATGGTGAGGTTGCTACCCGTACCGACTTCTGTTCCGTTCGTAAGCGACACCGTGCCATCGACCACGGCGATGTCGCCTGCCGCGCCGGGGACGATTCCCGCCGCGACGCCGTTAGTCGTCCAGTTCGCGGCATCGTTCCAGTCGCCCGACGCGCCACCGGTCCAGCGGAACACGCGCACCGCCTCGCCGTCGTCCTCTCGCCCGCCGAAGTCGGAGAAGCGCCCGTTGCCGGCGAACGAGACAGACTCCACGCCGCCCTCCGCCCTCGGCGCGGTCGTGCGGAACCACGTCGCGCCCGCCGCGTCCGCAAGACGCACATAGCCGTCGCCCTTCTTGATGAGGTAGCTCACGAGGCGGAGTCCGTCCACCGTGCGCAGCTCGATGCGTCCGTCGAACCAGACGCCTACCGCCGGCGCAATGCCATCTCCGTGAAGAGCCGTCCACCCATCGGCAGTGACGCCGACGAACACGGGCTCGCCACCGATAAGCGCCGCTGAAAGACCGGCCGCACCATCGAGATCCGGCAGCACATCTTCGAATATCTCTTCGGGACACATCCCAAAGTCGATGCGCTCCACGTCGCCGCCAGCCGACGGCGCGGACGGCTCGAAACGCACATCCCCGATTCTTGTCGTCTGCACGGCGATGCCGTTGCGGACGCCGTCATGCACGTTCGTGGCATTCGCGGGAATCGGCGCCGCCCACGCGCCGCCTGACGCGCCAACGGCGGTCAGCGCCTGCCCGTGCGCGTAGTCCGCGAAGGACACATCGAACCAGCCGCGTTCATCTGCCCGCGCCGCCAGCGCAACGCACACGAGCGAACCGGCAACAAGATGTTTGAATCCTGTCAATCTTGTTAATCCTGTCTAAAATACCGCTACTTGACTATGATCACGAAGCCGGTGAGCGCATACACGCCGTCGTCGCGGCTCACGAAGGTGCGAGACGATTCTGGGTCGGCGTTCTTGAACTTGACCGTGCGAATGTTCTCAGGTGGCTCTTCCCACGTAATCGCCGGGGATTTACGGTCGACTTTGAGATCGCCCGTGTTGATGTAAATGGTCGAGTTGTCCGCGAACTTGAGCGTGTTGGCCCCTGTCGTGAACGCCGAGACGAGCGGCAGCGCGTTCGTGCGCGACGAAAGGTCGATCGTCGAGCCGCCCTGCATCGTCACGCCGTAGAACTTGTCGTGAGCCGACGGCTTGAACGTACCGGACACGTTCACCGTACCCGAACCCGTATTGGCAGTTCCGTCATACAGCGCCTCGTAGTCACGGAGATTGACCGTGCAGGCATCCGAGATGCTCATCGCACCGTTCATGCGCATCGTCAGCGTCGTCGCATCCACCGTGCCATAATAACTCGGATAAGTCCTGAACGTGCCGCCAGAAACGTTCATCGTGCCGTTGGTTATTACAACATCCTGAGCGTCATCGGCTGACATGAGGAAGCTCCCGGATGCGGAAAGCTCGACATCAAGCGTATGCTCGCCAAGGTTAATTGCATTTACACTAGCACCCCACAACCGCAGGGTTCCGGATTCGGTCGTACGGAACGTCGAATCCGCGAGAAGTGTCGTGGGTCCGAAAATCGCGCCGCCGGTGTACCTGCCCAATGCCTCTGAAAATCCTGTCTGGAGAGTTCCGCCGTCAAGAATAATCTTATAGACGGTAAACCACACCTGTCCCTCCAGCTGCAGCGTCGCGTCCTCGCGCACGAGGATGTCCTTCCCGCTCGCGCCCATCGTCGTATGCTGGGTGGCGTTGAGCGACACCTTCACCGTGCCGTCTCGCAATTCGTTTCCGCCGGTGTAGTTCTGTCCCCTCGCCGACACAAACAGCCCCGGCCCCGACTTCACGAACTTGAGGCTGCCCGTGAGCGTAATTGCCGTATTGTTCACGGTCTCGCCTTCAGGGACGTTGAGTTCAAAGACGCCGCCTTCGGCGGATGAAGTCACCGTGAACGCCTTCGCGCCGCCGTCCGTGATGCTCGCGGGCATCTTGAGCGTGCCGCCGTTCACGTCAATCACCGTCCCTGCCTCGAAGAAGAACCTAATTCCATCGATAAGATCCAGCGTTGTTCCGGCCGCGTTCGTGAAATGGTTCGTGGTAAGCACGTACGCGGAAGGCGTGACGTTGTTCGTGAGCAGCCCGGCGTACTCCGCAGCCGTGGAGAACCGCACCTGGATGCTTTCCCCCACGCCGTCGTTCCATGCCATTTCGACGTCATTCTTGTAGAACCTCCAGCGATTCCCCTCGACGTCCCATATCGCATAGTCAGGCGTCGCGGTCGATTTCACGTAAACGCCGTTCGGACGAAGTTCCAGAACGAGCTCGCGCTGTTCGGCGGTGTCGGCGCCGTCGGCGAACTTCATTGCGAACGTGGCGGTCAGCGTACCGATGTCCTCGTCCCAGTCGATGAGCTTGTCGCCGTCAGCGACTTCGCGCGCGCCAAGGTACAGCGTGACCGCGGCGCCGCTGGCGAAGCTCATCTTGTTGTTTCCAGTCGTGAACGCCGACGTCGCCGGCTGCGCGTCCACCCTGCCCGAAAGGTCGATCGTGGAGCCGTTCTGCATCGTGCAGCCGTAGAACTTGCCGCTCTCGTCCTTGAACGTGCCGTACACGTTCATCGCGCCCGTGCCGGCGTTGGCAGTGCCGGTGTAGCGCGCAACGTAGTTGCTCACGTTCAGTGTATTGCCGCCCAAGTTCAACGCCCCGCCGACGTAAAATGTGGTGTTAACGGCGTTAACGACACCGCCTAGCGACATCGTCCCGTTCTGGAGGTCCACGATGCCTTCGGTGAACGTGACACCAATCGACCCACTTGCACTGAGGCACTTCTCGCCGGCGCCAGTGAGCGCAAGCGTATGTCCGTTGAGGTTCACGGTATGGCCAGTCCAGATATGCAGCTTGCCGCCCGAGTTCACATCCAACGAGGAGTTGGCGAGAAGCCTCATGCTTCCGATGATTACGCCGTTGGCGGATGACCACCACGTATAGATGCTGCCGCCGTCCATTACGATTGGGTAGAGAGTCAGCCAGTTTTCATTGTTGTACAGATACAGCATTGTACCGCTTCTGACGATGATTTCGGAGCCAGCCTTACCGAATTGGGATTTCTGCGTGGCGTTGAGCGTACTGGCGATTCTTCCGGCATGAATCTCCGTTCCACCTGTGTAAGTTGGATTGACGGCATAGTTCAGCAGCAACTCGGCGGTGCCTTCTTTCACAAGCCTAACATTGCCTTGCAGTCTGGGACCAGTCAGAATCGCATATGCGGCAATGTCTATGTGGTACTCGCCAGGATCACCGGAAAGCGAATCCGTCACGACGACAGCGGATGCGACGTCGCTTGCATACAACTTGTGTCCCTTGAGGTCAATGGTCGGCGTGGCGGAATACGGAATGCTCGCGCCGAACCCGCGCCAGTCGCAGTCCGCCGTGAGCGAGCACGAGCTGATTACGAACGACCTGTACTGAAGCCGTGAAGCCTGATTGGTGGGAAGGTTGAATGTCGTCTCGCCGGAAACCGTTATCGCCGTATCCACCGTGGGAAGCGCGCCGACAAGGACGGTGCCGTTCGCGTTGAGGCACTGCCAGTTCAGAGGATCAAGCACGTCGTCCCTGTCGCCAAGGCCGACCCAGGTCGCCGTGACGGGAACCGTCGAGTTTTCGAGGAAGATCAGCTGCGTCCCGTCAGTGGAAAGCTCTATTGTGCCACCGGCGATCGTCGCCACATCCCCTATCGCCGCCCCGGCCGGGATGGAGATTCCTTCTGAGGCCGTTAAGACGACAGCATGGTTCGCGAGCGACATGCCGTCGGAATTCATGACAAGCGACGCCTTCCCGTCGAGCGTCAGCGAACCCGTGATGGAAACGCCGGCGGGAATGGTGATGGTCACGTTTTCGCGAACCTTGATATCGCCGAGGGACGACATGGTCTTCAGGGCATCGGACGAATACGCGAGCGTGACGGCGGCCTTGCCGTCGCCGCGACCACAGTCGAACGTGAGCGAATCAGCCTGCGGCGCCACGTCGAACGTGAGCGTCGGATTGTCGCCGATGATCGTGAAGAACGGATTTCCAAACTTGCCGTAGCCCATCTGCATAGACCAGGAGAGGCTTTCGCCAAGTGGCTTGAACGGCAACGCATAGAGGTTGTAGGCCGCATAGCCGTTGTAATTGTAAACGGTTCCTGCGTCTTTTGCGTTCGTGTTGTTCACGAACGCACCCGTATCTGTAAAATAGTGATTGGGCCAGCCGAGTCCGTATTGCATGCGCAGCGCGCTGCCGTTGACATCATCGCCGCTGTCGGTGAAATCGCACAGCACGACTGAATCCAGCGCAGCTTCGCCTCGCAAATCAACTTTGAGATCCGTCGGGTTCCCCGCGCCGTCTGAAGTCACAATATGCTCCCACGAGGCCATTGAACGCGCGTACGGGCCCCATGAGCCGAGCCCCTTCGCGGAGATATACAAGTCGCGGAGAACATCGAGGGAACAGCCGGTGAAAAATTTCCTGCTTGTCTTGGGCACATACGCCCCGCCGCTCGCGTCATGGAAAACAGGAATGTCATCCCACAATTCGACCGATGCAATGTACGTCAATTCGGAAGACGAGCCGGCGCAGACGAGAATGTTGTCGCCGGTGAACTGACTGCGTATGTCTCCTACGTTCGTCATAGACACGGATCTAAATCCGTTCAAGGTGGAGGTTGCACCAGATGGCCCGAAATACGCGGCAAATGAATTCCACTTGTCCGAAGAGACGCTCCGGTAGATCGTGGATCCGTTTGAGACATTGGGCGAGTTCTCTTCCGCGGCTCTCCCGAAATGCGTTTCGTGTCCGTAGATGAGATTTGCCGCTGAAACACCCCATACCCACGAACCCAAATCGGCAGGATTGCCGCTTGCGAGTATGCGCAGTTTGCCTGCCGACGCCGCCGGCGAGCAGAACCTGATCCTGACCATCCAGGATTTGTCGTGGACGATGCCGGACGGAAGCGACAGTTTCAGGTGGGCGTTCTTGGGAATCGCAAGCGCGTAGTCGCCGGCAGAAAGACCTGTCTCGGACGGCGCGAGAACCGTAATATCGCCGAGCGTTCCGTCAGTCACTGCCGTCGATGCGGTCGTGCCCGTGCAGGGGATCGCCGCGAGGCTGCCGACCGTCGGCGAGAGAATCGCCGCGCTCGTCGGATTCTCGGAGTCGTAGTTGTCGAAGTCCCACTTCGCGACGAGACCGGCCAGCGACGGAGAAGCCGCCGCCACGCAGATTGCCGCGAGTGCCATCAGTTTTCTCATGTTCATTCGTTGAATTCCTTTTAGGGCTGATTGCAAATATCATACCATTATCCTTGCATATTAGCAAGGACGATTTTCAACTGTATCCCAGCGGCCCGCACTGGAAACTCCACCATCTTGGCGGTGGAATGGTGGGGCGAGCCGTCCTCGGCGAGCCGCCCACCCCACTGGGCATCTCGCCCGTTCGGGGTGGCGGGCGTCTCGCCCGCAACTGGGACAACGGGCGTCCCGCCCGTTGCGCGCGGGCTACCTGACGAGAATGATAAATCCCTTCATGAGATACAGTCCGTCGTCCTTTGCAACAAGCGATCCACTCTGCCCTTCGTCTGCGCGCTTGAACTTCACCGTGTTCGCCGGTTTTGTGGCCCATGTGACAATCGGCGTTTTCGACGGAACCTTGCGGTCGCCGATTTTCACGTAGATCGTCCGCGCATCGTTCGCGAAGGAACATATATGATCGTCCTGCGAGGCCGCCGTGCTCCACGGCAGGGTGTTACCGCTCAAGTCGAGCGACGAACCGTTCTTCATTTCGATGTTCGGGAATTTCGTCCCGACCGGCTTCAGCGCCCCGTAAACGGAAATCTTGTTGTTGGCACTTACCGCGCTCGCGCTTGCGCCCCATGTCAAGTTGCTCATGCTGATGTTAGCGAGATTGATGCGCGCTATGCTGTTGATGTCGAAGTCGGCGTTCGCGCCGTTGAACGCCGTTTTGTCGAAAACGAGCGTGCCAGCGCCGGAAGACGCGAACGTGCCATTTCTAACTGTCAGGTTGAAAAGGTGGAACAACTTGCCGTTAGCCACCGTCACGCCGAGCCTGTGTCCGTCAAGGTTAAGGGTATGGGCATTGTAGCCGGCGTTGATGAATCCGAAGTCTGCCGCCGCGTTTATGGTCGAATCCGCAGTGAGCTGAACCCGCGAAAGCATGGTCCATCCATTGGGGATGTAGCCGCCCAGATTGGCGAGCGTTCCCCCGTCAAGCGTATAGAGGCATGTAACAGAGGCGTTCTTGTGTCCGTATGCGCCGGAATTTGAACTTCCCGCACCGTCCACGTCAAACACCGCCCCCTTGCACACCGTCACGTGCCCATGCGTGGCATCGCTCGGATAGCAGTTGTTCCACGCCCGCATCGTACCGTTGGAGACGATCGTGCCGCCGGTGTACGTCTGGCCGGTCTTCTCCGCGTTGAGCTTCCCCGCGCCGATCTTGATGAACGTGAGCGAGCCCGTCAAGGACATCGACGTGTTGACGGCCGTGCCGCTCTCCACGTCCAGCAGCAATCTGCCTCCCTCGGCGGAGGACGTCACCGTAAACGGCCTGTTTCCCGTGAACACCGTAGAAGGAATCGTCACGCTCTTTCCGTTGACGTCGATCACCGCGTTGCTCACAACGCCGTCGAAGGCCTGGTGCAAGTCGAGGGAATCCACATCGCCGGGCATCGTAAACGAACCCGCCAGCCTGTAGGCCAACGGAGTGACGCCAGCCGTCTTTACATACTGGTACTCCGCATAAGAGGAATACCTGACTTCCATCGTGGAAGTCACGCCCCCTTCCCATTCGACGGGATACGCCGTGCCGTCCCCAAGATAGAAGTCCCACTTGCCCTCCGAGACGTTCCACATGGCGTACGCAGGCTCCGTCGTGGGCTTGACGTAAATCCCGTCGTCGGCCACGGCCAGCCCCATTCCCCGGTCCTCGGCCGAAACCCCGTCACACACAAGCTCGAAATCAACGGTCGTGGACGGCGCACCCCACGAGACGAGCTTATCGCCGAAATGGATGTCGCGCGAGCCGACGTATATCTTGATCTTGGCGTTCGACGCGAACGTACATGTGCGGGCGGCGTTGACCTCGCTGACGACGGACCATGCCGCGTTCTTGCCGCTCAGGTCAAGCGTCGAGCCGTTCTGCATCTGAATGCTCGGAAACTTCTGTCCGTTCGGAGTGAACTTCCCGTAAACGGAAAACACGTATGAGACGTTGTTGACAAAGGCACCCACGTTCCACGTCAGGTTGCTCACGCTGACCGCAGTACCGTGTCCCACACCGCAGTTCACCTCAAGATCGCCGTTAGGCGCGCGGAATGAACCTTTGGTCACATTGACTGACGCGGGGCCGTTCAGAACGAGCTTACCGTTCGTGAAGCCGAAATTGTACAGATAGCCTGCACTGGGTGTGTTCATGTAGAGCGTGTGGCCACCGAAATCAAGGTTTATCTCGGCGTAACCACCGTTGATGAATCCAAACGCCGCGGTCGCCTCGAAATAAGAGTCGCGCTGCAACTGCAGTTTTGCCACTTGCGACCAGCCGGTCGGAATGTTACCACCGCGATTGGCAAGCGTGCCGCCGTCAAGGATGTAAAGGCACGCGACAGAGGCATTACGATAATCCTGGGCATTGGTATTGTAACCGTCCACGTCAAACACCGCTCCTTCGCACACCGTCACGCGACCGTAGGTCGCATCGCTCGGATAGCAGTTTTTCCACGCCCGCATGATGCCGTTGGAGACGATCGTGCCGCCGGTGTACGTCTGGCCGGTCTTCGTGGCGATGAGGCGTCCCGCGCCGGTCTTGACGAGCGTGAGGTTGCCGGAAAGCGCAACCGTGCTGTTCTGCGAATCGCCGCTTGCAACGTTTACGACAAGCAGTCCGGGTGCGCTCGTATCGGTCGAGGTGTCGGTAATCGTTCCCGCCCCGGCAAGGCCGTTCACGGTAAGCGTATGTCCCGCGAGGTCGAGCGTCACGCCTGAATCGACGGTCAGCGTCTCCGCATACGTCTCATCCGAAGTCAGCTGTCGGCTTGCGCTTTCAGTCTGGGCATACGACGGCACCGCCGCCGCCACGCATATTGCCGCGAGTGCCATCAGTTTTTTCGCGTTCATTCTTGGTTTGTCCTTTTGAAGGTAAAACTTAAATGACACTATTTTACCCCCCCCTGCGGTTTTGTCAATTAGGATTTTTGGAAATTTGCGTTGCCACATCCGCCGCCTGGAAGTCGACTTTCCCAGTTAGGCGACACTGACTGGGAACGCCGCCATCTTGGCGGCGGAGCGGTGGGGCGAGCCGCCCATCCCACTGGGCACCTCGCCCGTTCGGGGTGGCGGGCGTCTCGCCCGCAACTGGGGCAACGGGCGTCCCGCCCGTTGCCGCCCGATTTCCTCAACGGCGCTTCCGGCGGACGATGCGGCGGACAATCTTGGGTCTGCCGCCGCCGAAGGTCTGCACCCAACATCCCCTGCAGACGCCGACGCCGAGATGCGTGAATCTGCGCGAAAGGATGTTGGCCCTGTGGCCCTTGGAATGCATCCAGCCCCTGACGACGGCGGCCGGCGAGCGGTAACCCTTGGCTATGTTCTCGCCCATCCAGCCATATCCGCGCAGCCCGTTGAAGGCACCCTTGTGGTTGAAACGCCCGCGCTGGCAAATCTCTTTCGCGCGCTTGTCGGCCTGGGCCTGGCAACGCTGCGATAGCGCGAGGGGCTTAAGCCCCACCTTCTTACGCTCCGCGTTGACGAGGGCCAGCACCTGCTCGGCGTGTGACGCCGCCTGCACCTGTACGGGCGCAACCAATCCGACGAACAGTACCGCCGCCACGGCGGCAAATCGCACGGCAGACCAGACTTTGCTATTTCTCATGGCGGATATGATACCAAACTCCTTTTCGGGGAATCAAGGCAGCACAATGACACACGCTTATCCCGACTTTTTCGGGATGAGTTATCCCGAAATCGCGTCGTACCCTTGAAAACATTGGCTCAAAAATATTTTCAGGGGGTTCAAAAACTG
>CACWIW010000015.1 GCA_902761035.1 uncultured bacterium
GGTATGAGTTCAAGGGCTGGGCGCTCACGACCGCAGACGCGGCGGCAGGCAAGGTCTGGAAGGGCGACTGGGCGTATGTCTCGACGCCCGTGAAGGCGGGCGAGGTGCTCACGGCCTACGCGGTGTGGGCGCTGAAGCCGGGCTACTACCAGATCCGCTACAACAAGAACGACGGCACGGGCAAGTGGCGCGCGCTTGGGTACGAGTACGGCGTCTCGACGAAGCTCCCGACGGTCAAGGCTCTTGGCTGGACGGTATCGGGCAAGAAGTTCAAGGGCTGGGCGACGAGCGCGGCGAACGCTTCCGCCGGAAAGGTGTGGAAGACCGATGGCGCGGCCGTCTCCACCGCGGCCGCCGAAGGCAAGACGCTCAGCATCTACGCAATATGGCAATAAAACTGAAAGGAAATAACAAATGTACACGCATATTTTTCGTTCTACGATTCTTGTCATGTCCGCAGCACTTGCCGCAGTCGGTGCGGAAGTCTCGCTGGACTATCGACAGCCGCGTAAGACCGCTGCGCGGTATGCGCAGGCCACTGCCGCAGCCGGCAACCTCATACGCGAGACGCGGCTGGATTCCTCCGCCGCACCGTCGCTCGCACGTGAGCTCGCCGTCGGCGACAAGCTGTCCGTCACGCTCTTCGACGACGTCGAACTAACGCTCAAACTTGTCGAGATGACGCCGGCGCCGCTTGGCGGGCACGCTTTTCTGGCCGAGGCATCGGGGCTTCAGGGAATGCGCGATGCAGTGGTCATCCAGAAGGGCGATGGCCTTCAGGTCAGCGTTCAGGACATTCAATCGGGGCGCGCCTATACGATATTTTCGGGCGCGGACGGCGTAACCGTGCGCGAAATGAGCATGACGCCCGTTTCGTGTCCGTGCGGCGACACGCTGAAGTCGCCCCGGACGCGGTCGGTGGTGTCGCCGTCGGCAACTCCCGCCGCAAACCGGCAGATTCGGGCTTCGGTTTCAGGGAGTTCCTCGCAGACATACGTTGACGTTCTGGTTGCATACGACACGATGGCGGCAGACTATGTGGCGCAGTCAGGCGGCAACATCACGAACTTCGCCGAGGTCGCCGTCCAGAGGATGAACAACACGATCGCCAACACTGGCCTCGACGCCTACTACCGCTATCGCCTTGTAGGTGTATTCGCCGCTGAAGGAAACGCCGCCGGCAGCCTGGACTACGTGCTCAACTCGATTGTGAATCGCAACACCACCCTCAACGGCTACAACTGGAGCATCCTTGACGACGTCAGGGACGAGTGTTCGGCGGACGTCGTCTGCGTCCTGGTCGACAACTACTCCGCCTACGGCACGACGGGCATGGGTTATTCGCTTGACCAGGAGAACATCGACACCTTCGATGACGCATTCAACGCCTGTCTGGTGAGGGCTGTCGAAAACGGCGACACGATGACTCATGAGGTTGGGCACAACATGGGGGCGGGGCATTCTGATGCAATGGCCGACAGGGACAACTGCGGTCCTCAGCTCTACGAATACTCTTCGGGATACTATTTCACCGCGAACGGACAGGACTACCACACCATCATGGCCTACGACGCCGACGGATATGGCAACAGCTACATTGGCGTGCCCTATTTCTCGTCGCCCGGACACACTTTCGCGGGAGTCCCTGTAGGCGACGCATCGCATGACAACACAAAAACCCTCCGCCAGACGTTCGCTCTCGTCTCCTCATTCAGGAAGGCGCCGGTCAAAAATCCTGACATCGGCCTTGGCGTCGGCACCGAAGGGTATTTGTGGACGACATCCGGGACATACCCCTGGTCCATCGATTACGGGACGTCAAACGGGGACGGCGACTCCGCCCGGAGCTGCGAGATGACGGGCGGGACAACGTCGTGGGCCAGCACTACCGTGCGCGGGCCCGCCGAGCTGGAGTTTTCGTACATGCTTCGCACATACGGAGGAACATTCTCCGTGACCTGCGACGGCGAGACGCTTCTGGAACATTCGGGCGAGGCCCACTACGGCGGGTCCTGGCAGCAGGCGAGCCTTCAGATTCCGGACGGGGTCCACACAGTCCGGTTTGCATACACGCATTCGTCACAGAGTTTTACGACCGGAGGCAATGGCGTGTGGGTGGATTCGCTCGCGTTTGTCGGCGGGACGCCGGCTTCCTGGTATACTGTCGCTTTTCACCGCAACGACGGGAGCAATGAGGCAGTTTCGACGCAGGACATTGAATTCGGCGACGAGGTGCGTCTGCCGTCTATTGCCAACGGCCTGGGCTGGGCACGGCGCGGCTACACATTCAAGGGCTGGGGGCGAAGCGCTAACGCGAAGGTTGTGTGGAAGAAGGACTGGGCGGTGGTCAAAGACCTTGCGGCCCCCGGCGAGAACATCGACCTGTACGCGATCTGGGACGTCTCGCCCGGATGCTACGCGCTGCAGTACATCCGCAACGACGGCGCGGGGACGTGGCGGACGGTCGGGTTCAAGCATGGCGAGAAGACGCGCATGCCGTCGTTGGCGAACGGCCTTAAGTGGGCGCGGCGCGGATACGATTTCATGGGCTGGGAACTGACGACCGCGGCGGCGAACGACAACACGCGCGCGGCGCCATGGAAGGGAGACTGGGCGTATGTCGCCGAGCCGACGAAGCCCCAGAGCACATTGCCCGTCTATGCGCGCTGGTCGCTGAAGCCGGGGTATTATCAGATCCGCTTCAACAAGAACGACGGCACTGGCAAATGGCGGACGCTCGGCTTCCAGCTCGATGCGTCGACGAAGCTCTCGACGATCGCCGGTCTCGGCTGGGAGCGTCCGGGCTATTCGTTCAAGGGCTGGGCGTCGAACAAGGCCAACGCCGACGCCGGCAAGGTGTGGAAGGCCGACGGCGAGTGGATCAAGAACGTCGCCGCCGAGGGCAAGACGCTCAGCATCTACGCCATCTGGGATTGATCCGGTCCTGAAACGCAGGAAGGGGCGCGGCAATTCTGCCGCGCCCTTTTTCGCCTGCGCAAAAAAAAGATTTTCTCACTTGATTCGGCATGGGCGATTTGATAAAATCACCCCGCACCTTAAAAGGTCATGCATGTGAATAGTATAAGTCTAGTATGGGCAGAAATGCGCAGAAACACGGTAGAACGCCGTGTAAGGTGTTCGTTTAATCCTATTCCACACCCTATTCCTAACCGCACAGAGAAGCGCCCCATGCGAATTATTAGAACATTGTTAATGGCAATTGCGGCTGCGTCATGCTCAGTCGCATTGGCTGTTGAGGTTTCGCAGGCAGATGCCCGTATCGCAGCACAATCGTGGATTGCGCGTGGCGGAAAGCGTCTTACGGCATCCTTTGAAGGGCAAGGCGAATTTCGCAGCACCAAGACATTGTTCGATGATGTGGGAAAGCCTGTTTGCCATGCATTTGAAACGGCAGAAGGAGGATTCGTCGTCATGTCTGCGGACACGATGCTTCCCCCTGTGATTGCTTTTTCGTCCAAGAGAGGCGTTGGACTGGGTGATAGGGGGACTCCATTCGTCGAATTCCTGATTGAGGATATGAGGCGGCGCATGTCTAGCCTTGGCGCGAACAGCAGAAAACATGCGTCCGCCAGCACAGTAGCCGCGAATTCGGGTGCTAGATTTGTTGAAGACAGAGGATTCCGCGACGAATGGGATGCATTGAGAGCGCCTAAAGCCGAGCGTGACGGGCAAGCAGCTCCGAAAATGGCCAGGGCCGAAATCTCAGAAGTACGGGTAGCGCCGATAGTGGAAGCGCGGTGGGGGCAGGATGCGTGGAATAGACTGCCTACATTCAACTATTATACACCGAACAACTACGTGTGCGGGTGTGTAGCAACGGCGGTTGCTCAGGTCATGCGCCATTGGAGAGAGCCATCGCAGCCTGTTTCGCGCGATGTATATAGGTGCTGGATTGACGGTGAAGAGACCGAGATGACGATGTTGGGCGGGGTCTACCAATGGGAACAAATGCCATTGACCGAAGACGAGTGTACAAGCGAAGACGAACGCAAGGCCCTGGGGCATCTGCTGTATGATGTCGGGGTGGCCTCGCAGATGCAGTGGTCGAGCGATGGATCTGGCACCTGGGGAGCCGTAGCCGCGAAAGGCTTGCGCGAGAGTTTTGGGTATGCCTCCGCCTCTTCCTATATTCTTGCGAAGCCGCTTAAGCGTAACATCTCGACAAATGACGGGATCCGAAGTGCGATCCTTGGCAGTCTGGACGCGGGGATGCCAGTGGTTATCGGAGTCACTTCGAATCGTGCCGGGGGGCATGAAGTGGTTGTTGACGGATATGGTTTCTGTGGTGATTCACTTGTCTACTGCCATGTGAACTGCGGGTGGGACGGCAGTAGCCAGGATGCCTGGTACAATCTCATTGGAGAGCCGTTGACGCAGTCGTACGGGTTTTCGGAATTGGATGACGTTGTCTACAACATTCATCCGAGCGAGACGGGCTCTGTTGTTTCTGGAAGAGTGTTGGACAAGAGCGGGAACCCCGTTGCCGGGGCAGTTGTCACAATCGTGTCTGAGGCGGGGGATTCGCAGGAAACGCTTTCAAATGACAAAGGCATATATGTATTCCGTACTGGAGAAGAAGGGACGTTTAAGGTGTCGGCCGAGAATGGAAACCTGGTCTCGAATCTGCGGGAGATAACGGTCGGGCAGTGCGTAGATACACAGTGGAGCATAACTGACGATGCTTACCTGACATATTCGACAAGCGGCAAAGCCGCTGGGGCGATTGGTAATGTATGGGGTGTGGATTTGACCCTGAATCCAAAGAAAACCGTGTATTGCATCGTCAGATTCGATGCTAACGGCGGCTATGTGTCGGAGTCGATCCGTTATGTCGCAAAGGGGACCGCTATCGGGGCGTTGCCTGTTCCCAATTCGGCGGACAACGTTTTTAACGGATGGATGACTGCGCGCGAAGGGGGGAGCATTGTCCAATCCGAAGATACTGTCGAAAATGATGTCACGCTCTATGCATGTTGGAGTGAGAGCCAGGTTGAATGGGACTTTGTGGTTGATGGAGATTCCGCCACTGTTACAGGCGTGACGGGCGCCAAAGGCGATTTGATTGTTCCAAGTTCATTGGGCGGCTTTCCGGTGCGGTCAATCGGGAATCGGGCGTTTGAATGCTGTGATGCGTTGCGGAAAGTCAAGTTGGCGGACAGCATTACGAACATAGGGGAACGTGCTTTTTTCTTCTGCCGAGGGATGTCGAACGTAGAGATTCCAGCTTCAATCCTGAATATAGACGTTGCCGCATTTGAGGGGTGCGTGGCGTTGACAAAACTGTGGATCCCCTCTGGGATCGAGCAAGTGTCGCCGCGTGCCTTCAAGGGATGTCGGCGGCTCAATGCGGCCTATCTGCCCAATGTACTAAGAAATATGATTTGCGAGGGCACCCCAGATTACGTCTTTGATGACTGCGATGATGCATTGAATATAGTTTTCTATGATCCCGACGGTCTGTATTCAATACGATTCCACCGTAACGATGGAACGGGTTTGAGTCAGGAGACGCTTTTTGTCTATGGGGAGAAGACCCGGATGCCCGCGCTCAGGAATGGGTTGGATTGGGTTAGGCCGAATTATGAGTTCTTGGGATGGGCTACCAGCGTTGCAAACGTGACTGCGCGAAAGATATGGAAGCAGGACTGGGCTTATGTTGCCAAGCCGGTTGACCCTGGCAAGACATTGAATGCGTATGCCGTGTGGGATGTAGCATCGCCTTACGCATATACAATCGTGTTCAACAAGAATGACGGGTCCGGGCAGAGCCAATCCGTGCGATTCTTGTATGGAGAAAAGACTAGGTTGCCGTCCGTGGCTAACGGGCTCGGCTGGCATAGACCTGGATATCGGTTTGTTGGATGGGCGACGGGGACCAAGATATGGAAGCCGGACTGGGCTTATGTCGAGCGCCCCGTAGGAATAGGCCAGACGCTGACGGTGTATGCAGTTTGGGGGAAATCAGCAAGTGTGACAAACACAAACACAAACCAAAGAAAGGAATGACACGATGAAAAAAACAGTTCACGTGCCAGAATCATGCGCGAGCAATTCTGGCGGAACTTTCAAAGGAGCGCGGCCTGTGCAAGGCAAAGGCGCACGCAGACAATCCATCTGGGCGAGTTTCAAGTCGCTTGCAATTGGAATCTTTGCGGCGGCGGTTTTGCTTTTGCATCAAGCCGCATACGGGGTGGTGGTTACAGACAAGACTGGGATGTGGCGGTACGAACTCGTTGGCATGAATGCGACATTGGTCGGAATCGTGAAAAATGCGAGCGGCTACATAACCATCCCGGCCAAAGTTGATGGCTATAGGGTCGTTGTATTGGGTGAAAGCCTTTTTGAAGACTGTGCGTACATTACAGGCGTATCCATTCCTTATGGGGTGCGCGAGATTGGCAATTATGCGTTTTGTAACTGTTCCAGCCTTCAAGAAGTCATCCTGCCGTACGGCGTTTCTAGTCTTGGACATCAGGTTTTTTTAAACTGTTTTGGGCTCACCGAAATAACGTTGCCTGCCACATTGGAAAGCATTGGTCTTGCACCGTTTGGACTTACAGGGATAAAGAAATTCAAGGTTGATTCGCAGAATCAGTTCTATGCGGTCAAAGACAACTTGCTGTGCGATAAAAAAGGCAAGGTCGTCGTCGCGTGTCCAAACGCACTCGACGCCACTACTGTGACCGTGCCGTCTGGCGTCGAAGAAATCGGCGACGGCGCTTTTTATGGATGCGACCGGCTTTCGCGCGTCACCCTGCCAGCATCGGTGAAAACAATTGGGCACTATGCGTTTAGGTGGTGTACTGATCTTCAGAGCATTGAATTAACGTCTGGATTGAAAACTATCGGTGACTTTGCTTTTGAATTCTGCAGTGGACTTTCAAAGGTGACAATTCCTTCAGGTGTGACGAAGATTGGCGATGGAGCATTTGAAAACTGTACGGGACTTACCTCTGTATCGATACCCGGTAGTGTCGTGGAGATTGGGTCTGGGGTGTTTTACGAATGCAATCCTGCATTGTTCGATCTCAAGACAATTCCCAATTTGCGCTTGGTGGACGGCTGGATTGTGGGACCTCAAAAGGATGAACTGCCCGGTAACCTCGTGTTGGACAAAGGGCGCGGTATCGCGGCATTCGCTTTGTGTGACACGGAATTGACAGAGATTACTATCAATGTGCCGTACAAGGGTATCGGAGCAGGGGCGTTCGCCTCGTGCGAAGATCTGCTTTCCGTGGATGTGAAGTCTACGCTCAACTTCCTTGGAGACGGGGCATTTTATGGATGCACGAGCCTGGACACCGCGTTATTGCCGCCTGACGTAACGTATATGGGTAAGGAAGCTTTTGGCGGATGCTGGGATCTCAAGAATGATAAAGGGTTCATCATCGTTAACAATGTTCTCTATGGATATGAGGCTGACGATCCATATCCCGACAAAGGCTACAAGGTCACTATTCCAAGCGGTGTTACGCGCATCAGCAAAGGTGCTTTTTATGGTGACCCATGGTTGTTGTCCGTAGTTGTCCCGGACAGCGTTAAGACGATTGACGTTGGGGCGTTTGCCGAGTGCCCCGAACTGGCGAAAGTCACGATAGGGAAAGGCGTGACGGACATTACGTGGTTTGACATCTCGGCCGACACGTCGTGGTGCGACGACTGGTTTTACAATGGAGGTGGGCGGAAAAGAGAACCACGTTCGTTTTGCGACTGCGATAAACTAGGGTCGGTTAATATTTCTCCGGAAAATCCCATGTACAAGACGGTTAACTCCTATGTCTGTGACAAGGCGGGCGGCACTCTGCTTTACTGCCCGCCGAATATGCTGAATGTAGTCACGCCCAAGAGCGTTAGAAACATTGCACCGGGTGCATTCTACCGTTCATCCAACATCAGAGGACTGTCGTTTGAGGGAAGCGTGACAAATATTAGTAGCTTTGCGTTCCAGGAATGCAGTCATCTTGAGACGGTTGAACTTCCCGTCGGTTTGACCAGTATCGGTCAGTATGCATTCAACTGGTGTGGATCCATCGAGTATGATTCGAACGGTACTCTTGTCACCAATGGCTTGAAGCTTATCCGTATCCCGCATACGGTTAAAAGCATCGGCTACGCGGCGTTCAGGGGATGTATAGGGCTTAAAAAAGTACAGGTAGCGGAAACCATTGACGAGGACGTGATCGATCTCGGCGCTGCCTTCCTAGACTTCGACGTGGATGACATCGAATACTACAAATTGACATACAAGATCGTGTTTCACCGTTACGACGGCAGTGCGGACACAACAGAGACGATTGAGGTGAACGCCGATGAGACAATCCGGCTGACTTCTCTTAGCAGACTAGGCTGGGCTAGGAGAGGATATGATTTCAAGGGGTGGGCGACGAGCCGTGCCAAAGCCGACAGCGGCACGATTTGGAAACTGGACTGGGCGAAGGTCACAAACGCCATAGCCATTGGAAAGACGCTTCATATATATGCCGTGTGGGCGGTCGCCAGCGACTCTTATGCATTATATTTAGTTCGAAATGACGGTGCCGGCACATGGCGTACGATAGGTTTCAAGCATGGGGTCAGTACTGCCATCCCGACTATTAAAGCCCTTGGATGGGCTCGGCGTGGATATGTTTTCAAGGGCTGGTCCCTTACGACGGCAGATGCACGCAACAACAAGATATGGAAAGCAGATGGTGAGAAGATCGCTACTGCCGCAGCAAAAGGCAAGACCCTGACCGTGTATGCTTCCTGGGCCATAGCGCCGGATTATTATGCCATCCAGTTCAACAAGAACGATGGTTCGGGCAAGTGGCGGTCGGTTGGATTCAAATGGGGCGAGAATACGAAGTTGCCGACCCTCGATAAAGGACTTGGCTGGGATCGTTCGGCTACGGGATATGCCTTTGTCGGCTGGTCTACAAATCCTAAAGGTAGTATCTGGAAGGGTGACGGTGCCGTGGTTGCGTCGCCTGTCGCAAAAGGCAAAGTCTTGCAGGTATATGCGCTATGGACATACGTAGGGGTGTACCAAGTCGCGGCTGCAAAGACCGAGGACGGAGGGAATGTCTCCGGGGAATCTAATCAGGTCCAATCTGAACCAACGCAAACAGCGACACAGCAGGTGGTTGCAGATGGGGCGGGGCACTCGGCTGTCGCGGCCGGATGCGTGGCCTTGGCGGGTGCGCCAGCCGCCGACGAGGATAGTCTAACCTATCTGTACGGCGCACTCGAGGATGGAACTGGGCAGTATTGGCTGTGCCTCTGGGACCTGTCCGATGCGACGACCGGACTTCTGCGTGTCGTCATAGAGGACGGCGAGGCGCTCACGACGACGTGGTGCGACGTCGATAGGGTCGGCGAGATGCTGCTCCTCTCGACGGAGGATGGTGACGTCGCCGTCATCAGCTCAGACGGGACGGCGCGTCTGCTGTAGTTTTCCCCGAACGGCCGGTTCTTCCGGCACTCAGTGCATGTGCGCGGCGGTTTCGCCGCGCACATGGCTTTTCGCCTGCGCGAAGGCCTGTAGAGTTAGTTGACTTATGCCAAAAAATTATGGTATAATTACAGCGATGTTCAAGAAATTGAAGAGGCAGCGATTCCTGTTCGAGGAACTAGTAAAACGCGATTTCAAGAAAAAGTACAAACGTACTATCCTTGGGATGGGGTGGAGCATGCTTTCACCCCTTTTAATGCTTCTCGTGATGAAGATCGTGTTTGAGCAGTTTTTCGGGCGCACGATGAATCACTACACCACTTACCTGTTTTGCGGGCTTCTCACGTTCAACTGGTTTTCTGAATCAACTAATGGCGGAATGAGGTGCCTGTTCGGCAATGCGAGCATTTTCACGAAGGTGAATGTGCCTAAATATATGTTCCTTTTTTCGATAAACGTCCAGGTCCTGTTGAACTTCGCGTTGACGCTTCTGGTTTTCTTCGTGTTCTGCGCGATAGACCACGTGCAGTTCACATGGCGGTTCATTTGCCTTGCCTATCCCATCATGACCATGTTGCTGTTCAATTTGGGCATTGGCATGGTTCTTTCCGCGCTTTTCATCTTTTTCCGTGACATCGACTATCTATGGTCGGTCGCGCTTCAGCTTCTCATGTACGGTTCGGCCATCTTCTATACCGTGGGCAATTTCCCGCCGAATGTCCATTTGGTCTTTTCCTTGAACCCCGTCTATCGACACATAGCATATATCCGCGAGATTGTCCTGAAGGGGACCGTCCCCTCGCTTGAAACGCACTTGACGCTTTTGGGGTTCGCCGTCGCCGCTTTTCTTGCCGGCGCGTTTATGTACAAACACTACAACACGAAGTTCCTTTACTATGTCTAATGCGAAGGTCATGCTCTCCTGCCAGAAAGTCTCCATCCTCTACCAGGTTGGGGACTTCAAGAACATTGGCCTGAAGGAGTGGGTGATGCGCCGTCTTACCGGCCGGTACGAGGTCATTAACTTCTGGGCAGACAAGGACGTGACCTTCTCGCTTAACAAGGGGGACATGTTGGGGATAATCGGCCTCAACGGGGCTGGAAAGTCAACGTTGCTCAAAGCGGTTTCGGGCATAATGGAGCCTACGTCGGGCACGATTTCGCGCAGGGGAAACGTGGTGGCGCTTTTGGAGCTTGCGAGTGGATTTGACGGTGATCTCAATGTGAAGGAAAATGCGTATCTGCGCGGGGCCATGCTCGGCTACACGCGCGCGTTCATGGACAAGACGTATCCCGACATAATCGAATTCGCGGAGCTGAAGGAGTTTGAGGATCGTCCGTTCAAGCAGCTTTCGTCTGGCATGAAGTCGCGCCTGGCTTTTGCAATCGCCTCGCTTGTCAAGCCCGAGATACTGATTCTGGACGAGGTGCTTGCCGTGGGCGACGGGGCATTCCGCAAGAAGAGCGAGGCAAAGATGCGCGAGATCATCAAAGGAGGCGCGACCACGATCCTTGTTTCGCATTCCACATCGCAAGTGCGTTCGCTTTGCAATAAGGTTCTGTGGTTGGACAAGGGGCGTCAAGTCGTTTGCACGGACGATGTGGGAGGTGCTTGCGACTGTTATGACAAGTTTCTGCGCGGTGCTTCGCCTGCAGTCTATATCCCTCACGCACCGAAGGCTCGTATCGATATGCATGTGGCGGAGAACATAACTCCCCCTGTTGCCAAGTCGCAGGTGGCGACCACGCAGAGCCGTCCGAATGTCGCTGTTGGGACGGGCAAGGGGCCGGGGCAGAAAGCCAGCGTGCCCAGAACGCCGATCATGCCATTCCGCCGTGATGTCAATTTTGCGAAGCGAGTGACAGAGAGGAAGGGGACCGGAGAGATTAAGTATACGGCAGCAGATTTCTACGATCAGTTCGGGAGGCCGATTCGCGTGGCCAAGTGCGGGCAGCTTGTTCGCTTCGTCGTTTCGTTTTCAGTGGTAAAAGGAGTTCCTGCTGGAACCGTTGTTGGATTTGATTGCTGCGACCAATCTGGCAAGCAGTTGATCAGCCTGAATCTGCACACTTTTAGTTGTTCTCTGCCTGCTCTCAAAGCGGGTGCCAACCGGACGGTGGAATTCTCTATTCACATCCCGCTTAACACGGGTAAGTATTCTTGGTCTGTGAACTTACGGCCCAATCCGGACAAACCCAATTTTTATGATTACTGCCATAATGCGGCGATATTGACAGTTGTGAAAGGCAGCACGCGCTACTCCCAGTACCAGGGGGGGGCTTTTCTCGCATGTCCAGCCAGCATATCTTTTGTCGGAGAAGGACGCTCCAGCGTCTTGTTCAGGAAATGAATAGTTGCATCTACAATCCATCGGCAGCCTTAGAAATGAGGCTTCGCAAAGAATAAGGAGGAGATTTATGTGTAAGGTGTCCATCGTAGTTCCTGTCTATAATCGCGAGAGCGTGCTTCGGACGTGTCTTGAGTCGCTTGTCGGCCAGACTCTGAAGGAGATTGAGATTATATGCATTGACGACGGATCGTCGGATGGATCGGGGGTCGTCCTTGACGAATTTGCCGCACGCGATTCGCGCATCCGTGTGATCAAAAAGGAGAACGGGGGCGCAGCCTCTGCGAAAAACGCGGGACTTGCCGCCGTGAGCGGCAAGTATGTGGTGTTTGTTGAACCAGATGACTGGTGCGACTTAGACATGATGAGGGGATTGTATGAGACTGCGGAGCGGACTGGGGCGGACGTGACCATCTGCGGGTTCAAGACATACGACGACCAGATCGGAAAGTTTGTTTCGGAGAAAACGTATCCGCACGACATTGCTGGACGGGAGCAGCCCTTTTCTGCAAAGAGCATTGCCGATAACGCATTCATCTGGTTTGGACAGGGGCTTGGGGACAAGTTTATCAACAGTGCCTATCTTTCGCAGTTGGGGGTGAAGTTCCTTGATCTCCCTCATGCGGAGGATTTGTGTGTTGTCGAAACGTGCATCGCCTGTGCGGACAAAATCTCCGTGGCGAATTTCCCGTACTACAACTACAGAATTCGGAGCAAAAGCTCGCAAAATCAGAATGACAAGTCACCGCTTGCGTTTTGCGAGGGATATGTGGAGCTTCGTCACCAGCTTGAGAAGCGCGGCTTATGGGATTTGTTTAGGTCAAGTTTCCGCCAGTCCGTCCTTGCTTCTATCGTATATGCTCTGAAGTCTCTTTCGGATGATAAAGCCCTTCGGCGCGTCTATCGCGAAGTTCGCGAGAAGTGGGTGTCTAGATTCGGGCTAAACCACCTGGAAAAATCAGAGTTGAAGGTTCCGGAGCATCTGTATGATTCGCTTAATATCATCCGCGAAAACTCCGATCCTGTCAGGTTCATGTTGCACGCGCTACGTGTCGATGCCGAGTCGGCCAATAAGGTCGGTGCTGAACTGCGGTCTGCGAAAGCCCAGGCTTTTGACATTGGAGACAGCGCTCCCCTCGTTTCTGTAATCATTGCCGTCAGGAACGGACAGGATACAATCGAGAATTGCGTGCGGTCGGTTCTTGGACAGACGCTTCGCCAGATCGAAGTGATCTGCGTTGACGACGGGTCGACGGACGGGACTGTTTCGGCACTTAATTCACTAGCCATTGGCGATGTGCGCTTGCGAGTGATTCGGCAGGGGAAGCTTGGTGTCAGCGCTGCCCGGAATGCGGGGCTTGAGGCCGCTTGCGGAAAATATGTCGCCTTTCTGGATGCCGATGACGAGTACGTTGCGACCCATCTTTGGAATCTCGTTGCAAAGGCGGAAGCCGGGATGTGTGATGTCGTTCAGGCCGCACACTGCGAGGTCGTCGACGGGCAGGTGTCTCGCACTTCCCTGCCGCACGAGAAATGCACGGCGACCGACCTCCGGTCATGTCCGCAAATTGTTCGTTTTCAGACGAAGTACATCTGGGACAAGCTTTTCCGCCGTGAAATGCTAGAGCGAAACAACATCCGCTTTGCACCATACGGATATCACGAAGACCACCTGTTCCTTTTCGACGTTGATCTTGTCGCCAGGAATTTTGCAACAGTGCCCGAGGTGGGATATCGTTATTCGAAGTCCAGCGTGGGTGCGGCAACGCGCTCTTACGATGAGCGGCTTCTTGACTGCCCCAAAGCGTATTGGGACATCTGCCGCAAGGCGCGTGAAGCCGGGCTGTTCGATGAACTTGCCGATTCTATTTGGGCCAACTGCTCCATGAGTTATGCATGGCGGATATGGGCGTTCCCAAAATACGACAACCCCGATCTCAAGAGCAAAATCGTCAACGGGTGGTATGAGTTCTTCCAGGCGACTTTCCCGCACTGGCAGAAGGACATGCATCTCCTCGGCTACCCGGTCGCCCTTCCCCCGCATGATTACCGAAAGGTTTTGTTGCTTGGCGGCACGGGCGCACTTGGTGCGCACCTTGCGGAAATCCTCGCGGAGCAGGGTTGCCAAGTCTACGTGACGAGCCGCAGCGAGCATGACGATGTGCCGGGCATCTGCTATCTGAAGGGTGATGCACAGGACATAGGCTTCTTCCGTAAATTGACGCAGTCTAGATGGGATGCAATCGTTGATTTCATGGTTTATGGGCCAATCGCGTTCCAGCAACGCCTGACCAAGTTCCTGGAGATGACGGACCAGTACGTTTTTCTCAGTTCCTCCCGCGTATATGCCGACGCCCATGGTCAGTTGATAACGGAAAACTCGCCGCGGCTTCTGGACACGGTGACTGACGACGCCTATCTCAAGACGAGCGAATATGCGTTGGCGAAGGCGCGTGCAGAGAATGCGCTGAGGGCCAGCGGAAGTACGAATTGGACAATTATACGCCCTTATGTGACGTTTAGCGAGCAGCGCCTTCAGTTGGGTACGCTCGAGAAGGAACACTGGCTAAAGAGAGTCCTTGAAGGCAAGCCCATCGTCTTTTCGGACGATGTAGCCGCCAGGACTACGACTTTGACGTATGGCCGCGATGTCGCGCGAGGGATGGCGTCGCTTATTGGACGAAAAGAAGCGCTTGGCGAGTGTTTCCATATCACGTCCTCCAAAAGTCTGGTCTGGAGGGACGTGCTTGAAATTTACGTCAGGGTCATCCGCGAGGTTACGGGGCGGGCCTGCCCTGTGGTAATGACGAGAAATTCCTGTCAGCTAAATACGCCGGGCAAATACCAAGTCTTGTATGACCGTCTCTTTGACCGCAGGTTTGACAATACGAAGATCGGGAGGTTCATCGACGTATCCACGTTCCGTGATCCCGTCGAGGCATTGGAGAGCTGCCTGAGGGCGTTTTTGGCCGCTCCCAAGTTCCTCAAGGTCAATGAATTACTTGAATCTCTGCATGACAAGGCCTGTGGCGCACTGCCTACGGTTTCTGGAGGCTATACCGTTGAACGTAACGTGCAGATTCTCATTGCGGCCTTGAAAGCACACGGCATAAGGCAGGTGATTGCATCTCCAGGCACTACGAACCTGACGTTTGTTGCCAGCATACAGCACGATTCATTTTTCACCGTCAAGTCAGCTCCAGACGAACGTTCCGCGGCGTACATGGCCTGTGGCTGGGCTGCGGAGTCGGGGGCTCCGGTGGTCATCAGCTGCACTGGAGCCACTGCGAGCCGCAACTACCTGCCAGGCCTCACTGAGGCGTATTACCGCAAATTGCCGATCCTGGCCGTTACGGGGACGTTATACGAGCCAAGGGGCGGACATCTCACTCCGCAGTTTATTGTACGCACGCAGGCACCTACGGACACAGTCCGCCTTCAGGTGTCGATGCCGTTCGTGCGCGACAAGAACGACGAATGGGCAAATACGGTTGCCGCCAATCATGCGATACTTGAGTTGGTACGGCATGGTGGCGGCCCTGTACACATCAATCTCGAAACGATGCACAGCCGTGACTATTCCGTGGCACGGCTTCCACCGGTTCGCGTAATTCACCGTCACTTCCCCGGTGAAGGGATGCCGCCGATTCCAGACGGTCGTGTTGCCGTGTTCATCGGCGCCCATGTGCCTTGGTCTGAGGCGCTGACCCTGGAGGTGGAGAAGTTCTCCGAGAAGTTCGACGCGCCGGTGTTTTGCGACCACGGCTCGAACTATCGCGGGAAAGGCGAGATGAACTTCACGCTTGCCTGCTACCAGCAGAGCGCGACATACAAGGAATACCTGCCTGACGTTCTCATCCACATCGGCGAAGTCTCGGCAGACTATCCTTCGTTGAAAATCGTAGGAATGTCGAAAGTCTGGCGAGTGAGTGCCGATGGCGAGATCCGCGACCAGTTCCGCAGGCTTGTTGATGTGTTCGAGATGGACGAACTGTCTTTTTTCCGGTTTTACAATAATGATTCGGAGAGTTCCCGCGCTTCTGGATATCGTACGGCTTGTGAACGAAAGCTCGCAAGCCTTCGCTCTCGGTTCCCGGATGTCCCGTTCTCGAACATCTGGGTAGCAAGTGTGTCGTCTCCCAAGGTTCCGGAAGGGGCATTCCTCCACCTAGGCATACTTAATTCATTCAGGGCATGGAGCCTGTTCCAGTTGCCGAAGACGGTTCTAGCATCCTGCAATGCGGGCGGCTTCGGAATAGACGGTTGCCTTTCGACTTTGCTTGGCGCTTCATTCGCCCATCCCGACCGGATTCATTTTGCGGTGCTTGGAGACCTCGCTTTCTTCTACGATCTTAACTCGCTGGGGAATCGTCATGTAGGGGCCAATCTGCGTATTCTGCTTATCAACAACGGCAAGGGAATGGAATTCCGTAATTTTAACCATCCTGCCTATCAATTCGGAAAGGCGGCCGACGAGTTTGTGGCAGCTGGCGGACACTACGGGAACAAGTCCCGTGAACTCGTGCGCCACTATGCGCAAGACTTGGGTTTTGACTATCTTTCCGCAGCTGACAAGCATGAATACATGAAGGTGGCGGAGTCGTTCTGGTCGCCAGTGAAGCGGTCGAAGCCGCTCATACTCGAGGTTTTTACCGATGAGGAGTGCGAAAACGGGGCGCTTGAAACTGTCACGTTGATGGAGGGAGCACCACCGCCCCCCAAACCCGTGGCGGCGCCTCCGCCCGCCAAACCCGCGTCGGCGCCTCCGCCCCCCAAAAAACCTGCGTCGGCGCCTCCGCCCACCAAGCCCGCGCCCCCAGCCCCTAAGGCCGCCCCCGCAAAGGCCCCCGCCGCGAAGGCGGTGCAGCCTATTAAGGTGGAGAGGGCAACTGTGGCGTCTCGGAAAATCGCCATCTTGACCTTCCACTGTGCCTACAATTGCGGTGCGTATCTGCAGGGATGGGCTCTTCAGACAATTCTTCGGCGCATTGGCTTCGAACCAGAGTTTCCGGATTGCACGCGCGTTGGTTATTTCCCGCGTTTCGGGGATGTCTGGTACAAGCAAAAGCCTAGCCCGGAGGCGGGCTGGTTCTCGCGTATGCTCTTCCGTCTTAAGACGGAGATTTGTGCCCTTGGACATGAGGATGTGAAACGGCATCGCTTTCGCATGTTTGCAAAGCATTGCCTCGCCATAAAGGTAATGAAACCTAAAGAAATCGAACGTCGATATCCGGCTGTAATAGTCGGCAGCGATCAAGTCTGGAACCCCGCCATAACGAGAAAAGAGACGGAATATTTCCGTACGACGATTTTCAAGAACCCGGCGCTGAAACGGTATTCCTACGCGATTAGCGTTGGCGATGCAATGCCAAAGAAGGAGAGCATCTCCTATTTGACGGCTGCGGCGAAGCTATTTGAGAACCTTTCGTTTAGAGAGAATCTATTGCCTCAGCTAGTGGATAAACATGGTCGTCATCCGACCGTTGACCTAGATCCGACGTTGTTGCTGTCGAAGGCAGACTTCAACCGTATTGCCTATCCCAAGCGTTTGGAACGGAAGCCGTATCTTCTTGTCTATTCGCTCATGTACAACGAGAAGACGTGGAACGCTGCGCGGACAGTGGCTAAACGGCTGGGGCTCAAGCCAGTGTTCATTCTGGTCTATCAGTACGGTCACAGTCAGATGGTCGATCCCGATGGTGTGCAAATCTCTGTTTCGCCTGATCGTTTTCTTGCTTACATTCGTGACGCCGAGGTGGTGATTACATCGTCTTTCCATGGCACGGCATTTTCCCTCATCTATCAGAAGAAGTTCGCTACCCTGCCATTTGTTCATGGGAAGGTGTCGCTTCGCTGTCAGAAGCTTCTCAAGTCGGTACACGAGGAGATTCACCAGATCGACAACCCTGATGATATTGAGGCGATTACCGCCGCGCTTACTTACACTCCGAGGCCTGAGACCATGCAGGCGCTTTCCAGGCTTTCGAACATGACGATTCGCAAACTGCGCGCGACGCTGCCTAATGTCGATGGTGTGCCGCGTTCACCAGCGCGTCCTGTCTATAGTACGCTCACTTGGCCGTTCCATAAGATGTGGGGCGGGATAAAGTGTATCAAAGAGAACGGCGTTGGCTACACAGTCAAGCATGCCTGGGGTAAGGTCCTCCGGTTTGCAGGCGTCAGAAGCCCGCTTTAATCAGCGGCCCATGAAATTGTCGGTCATAATTCCGGCCTTTAATGCCGCCCAGTGGATAAAGGACGCCGTTGATTCGGTGTTGGTGCAGGATTTTAGGGATTTTGAGCTTATTGTCGTTGATGACGGGTCTACGGATGAAACTTTAGCCATAATTGATCGGATTGCCGCATCGGATGGCAGGGTGTCCGTCATCCATCAACGGAATGCGGGGCCCGGCGTTGCACGGAACGCAGGGCTCGACCATGCCAGTGGTGAATATGTGGCATTCGTTGATTCGGACGATAAGTTGGCATCGCCAAACGCGCTGTCGTCAATGATGCAAAGGGCTGTCGAGACCGGATGTGATGTGCTGCTGGCGCGCGCGCGCAAGATCGGTCTTCGAGGTGAGCTTGGAAATGAACTTGACTGGTGCCTGAGGAAAAACCTTATTCCAGCGCGGGATGTGTTCTCACCCGAAGAAGTCGGGGTCTCGTTGTTTTTTGTCGCCGGCCCGGTGCCTTGGGGAAAGCTCTATCGCCGCGAGTTCGTTAACGGCGAAAAGCTGCGATTCCCGCCATTGCCAAGATCCGAAGATTTCCCATTTGTTCAGACGGCGATGGCATGTGCGGGGAAGATTGCGGTTTATGATGACATTGTGATTTTGCATAGAGTGGCGCGTGTCGATTCCCTTGAAAGCACGAAGGATGCGACCCCCTTGATTTTTGCGGAAGCCGAAAGCATCTTTGCAAAAATGCTTGGCGAACGGGGGCTTTGGGAAAAATTCGCTTTGGCTGCAAAGGCGCGTGCCATGCTGAGGTTGGCTTATAACCTGACGGCGGTTCAATCCTTCGACGGTATCCGGAAGGTGTTCGCATTCGCGTATGAGGAACGAAAGAATTTGTGCATTGATGATGTTGCCGACTCCTTCCGTGACTATGCTTTGGCGAAGAGGAATGTAGACGGTATTCTCGCACATGAATCTGCGGAAGCGTGGATGTACGCAAGAATGGTGGCTGCGGAAAAGAACTTACGGGCGAAGGTTGTGGAACTACGGAGGTACGACAGGGATCATAAGGCGCTGGCGGCGTTGAAGGCTGCTCAGGACGCATCACTGGTTCAATCGCAGCGGGAGGTGTCGCGGCTCAAGCAAAAGGTCATGTCGCTGGAAGAGAAGTCGTTGGCGCTTGAATGTTCCGAGGCGTACCGCGTCGGAATGGCCGTCACATGGCCGGCGCGGAGGGCGTGGGGCGGCGTGAAGTGCCTGCGCGAGAACGGCTTGAAGTACACCATAGAACACGCCATTGGAAAGGTGTTTAGCAGACGCGGCAGGCAATGAGTTGCCCGTGTAAAACCCATAAAAAGGACAGGAGAGACGCTATGCCCAAAATATCATTTGTCGTTCCCGTATGCAACACCGCGCAGTTTCTGTCCGCGACGCTCGACAGCATCCTCGCGCAGACGTACAGAAACATCGAAGTCATCTGTTCCAACGACTGTTCGACAGACTCGTCATCGCAGATGCTCGACGAGTATGCAAAGAAAGACTCCCGCGTCAAAGTAGTGACGGCCGAGAAAAACGGCGGGGTTTCGTGCGCGCGAAATCAGGGGTTGGAACATGTGACCGGCGAATACGTTTGGTTCTTTGATTCGGACAACCTCCTTCATCCCCAGGCGGCGGAGATCATGCTCCGCGCCTGTGAGGGCAACAAAGCCGATTTCGCCTATACGCCGGTCGAGCGCGTCCAAGAGGAGGCTGCGCTTGCCGATTGCGTCAAGCCTGTTGCCTGCACGGTGGAATGCATGGCCAGCCCGACCGATCCCTACAGATTGTACGGCAACGACTATGGGATGCAGCACATATTGGCGAAGGCGGAGCTTGTAAGGGATAACAGATTCGAGCGGGGGGTGACTTATGGCGAGGATGTCCTTTTTGTGTATCGATTCCTCATCAAGAACCCCAAAGGCGTGTATATCCACGAACCGCTTGTTTACTACCGCCAGAGGGAGTCTTTGGCCGTTCAAGGCCAGGGAGGTGTGCGCATACAAAGAAGTGTAGACCGCGTGGTAGAATGCCTCAAACCGCTTCTGATGCTTGACATGCCATCCGAGACAAGGACGGTTTTGACACGATGGCTTAAAGCCAATAACGCTGGTAGCCTGCCGCAGCTGGAAAGCGAAAGCTCTTGCTACGCCGTCATGGCATCTGACGATATCCGGGCGAAATCGACATCCGGCGGCGTGTTCACCGTCTTGGCGGAGGATGTCATCGCGCACGGCGGTTGCGTGGCCGGCGCGGTCTATGCGAACGACTGGTCGGTTAAACACGAATTGGTCGAAACCGTTGAGGGCATAGCGGCCATGCGTGGCTCCAAATATGTTCGCGGCGTCATAGACAAGAACTTTCTTGCCCGTCTTGACGAGGCGGTCGCATTGGGGAGAACCGTGCTTTTCACCGGACTGCCGTGCCAGGTCGCCGCGATGCGTAAGCGTTACGGCAATCGACAGAACGTCATTTTTCTGGATATCATCTGCCACGGCGCGCCGGATGCCAGGTTGTGGCGGAAGCGTGTGGAGGAGCTTTCGTCGGGAAGTAGGAGAATAACCGGCATCAACTTCAGGGACAAGCGCAACGGATGGGGTGGATTGACGAGTACGTTCGCCGTGAACTATGACGACGGCTCCGAGTATGCAGTAGATCTTTACAAAGACCCTTACGGTGTGGCGTTCGGAATCGATCTGCTTCTTCCCGAAGAATGCACCCGCTGTCCGTTCTCTTGCGAAAAACGCGTAGGTGACATTACGATTGGCGACTTCTGGGACTTGGCAAATAGTTCACTTAATGATCGCAAGGGCCTTTCATGCGTGGTCGTGAACACGCTAAGAGGCTTGGAATTGTTTGAGCGCGTCCGCAATCGCTTTTGTCAAGCCCTGCCGTACCCTGTATCTTATGTTAAACAACCGAATTTCCACATGCCATCGCGACCGCATCCGTTCAGCAGGGAATTCCAGAAAGATGTCCTTGCTGGGATGCCGTTTGACGCGGCGGTAGCGAAGTACGCAGAGCACCCAAAAAGCGTCGCCGTGCTGAATTTCCATTGGGAACAGACGAATTTCGGGGCGATACTCACGTCTTTTGCACTTTCACGGCATCTCACGGATATCGGGTGGCAGCCACAGAACATCGATTACTCCCCGCTGGATTCCGACCTCGCCGCCATGCGCGAAAATGTTGGTTTCGAGTCGTTCAGATACCGTCATCTGCCGCGGACGCGGAAAATTACGGACGGCAGATCGTTGTGGAATTATACGAAGAGGTTTAAGACGTTTATCGTCGGCAGCGATCAGGTCTGGTCTAAGAAATTGACCGAAGGCAAGGAAGATGCCTTCTACCTCTCTTTCGTCGGGCCTGGTAGGAGGCTGATTGCGGCTGCGGCGAGTTTTGGGATGGTACCGGCTGCCGAACGGGACGAGGAAGCTCTGACGGCGCGGCTCAGGGTCTTCAGTGCCATCAGCGTGCGGGAAATGCAAGACGCACAAACAGTCAGGAATCTTGTGGGTAAAGGCGAGTGCGTCCCGGATCCAGTATTTTGGGTCGATCGGTCGGTCTGGGACGAGCTTGCCGACAAGGCGAAGCGCAAAACCGTTGGAAAGGTCGTCGTCTATAGCGTAAACATGTCGGAGACTGCGGGGATTCTGAAGTTTCTTGAGATGAGCGGCCTTACGACCCCGAAAAAGCCTGCAAGGATGCTTTCCAGTTCCATGAGCCCCGAGGAATGGCTCTCGGCCATCCGTGCAGCGAAGCTTGTTGTGACCGATTCATTTCATGGCGCATGTTTCTCGGTTTTGTTCCACACGCCTTTCATCTGCATCCAAGCGGATGAAAACCGCTCTGCACGGCACCGCACGATGTTGGAGGGACTTGGCCTTTCGGGGCATCTTTTCAAAGATGGCGAGAGTGCCTTTCAGGCTTACAGCGTCGGGATGAACGTCGACTGGGCCAAGGTGGACGATGGGATTGCGCAGTATCGCAGCAAGGGGCGGGATTTCATAGAGTCCGCCCTCGCGACAGATGACATGGCGTCCCCGGAAATGGCGGCAGCTTGGACGCAGCTTGAAGATTACCGCAAGGAGCACCCCTGTTTGTGGACTAGAGGCCAATCTGCAATGCGGTCTGCCATGATGGCAGACGCTAAGATTTGGGCGCAGCGATGTCGGTTCAAGGAGGAGCGCGACGCACTGCGCGTGCGGGTCGAGGAACAGAAGGCTAAAGAGGCTGCGCTGTGGGCGGAACGCAGCAAGTTCTTGGAGGAGCGCGACGCGCTGCGCGGGCGGGTCGAGGAACAGAAGGCGAAGGAGACCGCGCTGTGGGCGGAGCGCTGCAAGTTCTTGGAGGAACGCGACGCGCTGCGCGGGCGGGTCGAGGAACAGAAGGCAAAGGAGACCGCGCTGTGGGCGGAACGCAGCAAGTTCTTGGAGGAGCGCGACGCATTGCGCGAGCGGGTAGAGGAACAGAAGGCGAAGGAGACCGCTCTGTGGGCGGAACGCTGCAAGTTCTTGGAGGAGCGCGACGCATTGCGCGAGCGGGTAGAGGAACAGAAGGCGAAAGAGACCGCGCTGTGGGCTGAGCGCTGCAAGTTCTTGGAAGAGCGCGACGCACTGCGCGGGCGGGTCGAGGAGCAGAAGGCGAAAGAGACCGCGCTGTGGGCGGAGCGCTGCAAGTTCTTGGAAGAGCGCGACGCGCTGCGCGGGCGGGTCGAGGAACAGAAGGCGAAGGAGACCGTGCTGTGGGCGGAACGCTGCAAGTTCTTGGAGGAACGCGACGCACTGCGCGGACGGATCGAGGAGCAGAAGGCGAAAGAGGCTGCGCTGTGGGCGGAGCGCAGCAAGTTCTTGGAGGAGCGTGACGCGCTGCGCGGGCGGGTCGAGGAACAGAAGGCAAAGGAGACCGCTCTGTGGGCGGAACGCTGCAAGTTCTTGAAGGAACGCGACGCACTTCGCGGGCGGGTCGAGGAACAGAAGGCGAAGGAGACCGCTCTGTGGGCGGAACGCTGCAAGTTCTTGGAGGAACGCGACGCACTTCGTGGGCGGGCCGAGGAGCAGAAGGCGAAGGAGGCTGCACTGTGGGCGGAACGGTGCAAGTTCTTGGAGGAGCGTGACGCATTGCGCGGGCGGGTCGAGGAACAGAAGGCAAAGGAGACTTCGCTGTGGGCGGAACGCTGCAAGTTCTTGGAGGAGCGTGACGCATTGCGCGGGCGGGTTGAGGAGCAGAAGGCGAAGGAGGCCGCACTGTGGGCGGAACGGTGCAAGTTCTTGGAGGAGCGTGACGCATTGCGCGGTCGGGTCGAGGAGCAGAAGGCGAAGGAGGCCTCGCTGTGGGCGGAACGCTGCAAGTTCATGGAGGAACGTGACGCATTGCGTGGACGGGTCGAGGAACAGAAGGCGAAGGAGACCGCGCTATGGGCGGAACGGTGCAAGTTCTTGGAGGAGCGTGACGCGCTGAGCGGTAGGGTCGAGGAGCAGAGGGCGAAGGAGGCCGCGCTGTGGGCTGAGCGCGGAAAAATCATGGCCCAGCGCGATGCGCTGCGCGAACGGAATGAGGCGCAGAAGGCGAAAGAGGCAAAACTGTGGGCTGAACGCGGCAAATTCAAGGACGAGCGCGATGCGCTACTCGAACGGATTGAGGTACAGAAGGTTAAGGAGTCCAAGCTCTGGGCTGATCGCTGCAAGTTCCTGGGTGAGCGCAACGAACTTCGAATGGTGGTTGCCGAGAAGGATGCGTCACTGGCTGCGGATGCCGGCTGGATAGCGGAACTTTGCGACGCGCTTATGGTCGCCGAAAAAGAGGTGTCGGCCCTCCGGGAGTCCGCTTCCTATAAGTTGGGGCGTGCGCTCACCAAGCCGTTCCGTGCCATCCGTGATAGGTTCAACCAAAAAACGGCAATTAGAAATGATATAAGCCACAAAGAACAGGATAAAACAGGAGAATGAGAACGCCGTGTTTTCCGTTGCGTTTTCCATAGTGTATTTACAAGCCGAATGATTTTTGCTATGATATACGCCGCTACATGGGTTAGGTAGAGTGTGCCCGCCCATAAAAGGCAACTGGAATGAGGCGACAATCGTGAAAAAAGTAATTAAACTTTGTGCAGTGAAGGCGTTAGCCATTGGCATCGCTTTCGTGCTCGCGCTCTTGTCCGAGGCGGCGACGCAGAAGGTCGGCGACGATACTGGGTGTTGCGGTGTAGCGTAGGAGGGGCATTTATGCCAAGAGTTTCAATTATAATACCTGTATATAATGTAGAAAAGTATCTTCGGCAGTGCCTTGAGTCAGTCCTCAACCAGACGCTGCGCGACATTGAGATAATATGTGTGGACGACGGTTCGACCGACGCCAGCGCGGCGATACTTAGGGAATATGCGGACAAAGACAGCCGCGTGAAGGAGCTGTTCCACGAACACACGAATGCTGGGGCGGCGCGCAACGCCGGTATGGCAGTTGCAACGGGGGAGTATCTGGGTTTTGTCGATTCTGACGACTGGTGCGATTCGACGCTCTTCGAAAAGGCGTATGCCAAGGCCAAAGCCGATGATGCAGATGTGGTTTCGTGGCGATTTCATCAATATGATGAACGGACGAAGAAGACGGGTACTCCGCGTGTTTTCCCTCCGTCTGTGGTGAAATCTGAAACGCCGTTTACTGCAGAGGTGCTGGGGGATGGCATTTTTGTGCCCATTACATACGCGCCGTGGGGAAGAATTGTGCGGCGTACATTCGTCATGGCGGAAGACCTTCGGTTTCAGGAGATTGTGCGGACGAACGATGTCTACTTTTGCTGCCTGGTTCGGGCTCTTGCGCCACGGCAGACGATTGTTGACGAAGTCCTTTACACCTACCGCGTAGGGACGGGGACGAATTTGCAGGCCAACAACGCGGCGTCTCCTGCATCGGCTTTTGAAGCGTGGAAGGCTGTTGCTGAAGCGCTTGGACGGCGCGGATTGCGCGATCACATGAGAAAGGCGTTGATTTCAGCATCGGCGAATTCGTTTTTCTATACGTTGAACACGATGTCGGCAGCGTCATCATGGTGCGATTTTCATGAGCGATTGCGAAAGTTGTATGGCATGGATGCCTTTTATTCCTCAATAAATGTGGATGAAATCGATAATCCGCAGACGGCAGCCTATTTCCGCATTCTGAAGGAGACCGACGCGCCGTTGGAGTTTCTGGTTCGCCAAGAGAACTATTATCGGGAACGTTTGGCGATGGAATACTGGACGCGCATAGGTTCGCAGAAATTCAATCGCGAGTTGCAGGAATGTGAAGTTCGGATGCGTAAAGAACTTGCGGAGCAGACTATGCGTATCGACGCGCTTGGGGACGAAAAGGCGCGATTAGCTGCAGATGTCGAGTGTTTGAAAGATGAGAAGACCAAATCAGAAGCCGTTATCGGGCGACTGATGGCAGAGAAGGAGCTTATAGAAAACGCAAGAGACGAATTGCAAAAGGATAACGTAGAGCTTTCGAAAAGAGTCGCCGAGCAGATCGAAATCAACGCTGCACTGCAGAACCGGATTGCGCAAGAGCGCATTGACAAGGAGACGTTGAAACGTTCTCTGTCATATCGCATTGGCCGCGCTGTAACATGGTTGCCAAGGTATATCTTGGGCAGCTTTCGAAGATAAAATTGTTGAATGATGTGGAAGAATGAGTCTAAATTGCCTGAGGAGAAGCCAATGAAGTCCATCAATGTAAGCATAATCATTACTGGCCCCGATAAGTTCGCTGTTGCGGCGGCTGAAGCGGGACTTTCGGCTCAGACGCTTCGCCCCTGTCAGGTTCAATCGTTTGTGGCTCCCATGCCAGATGAGTTGCGAAATGCCATTTCCAGTCTTGCAGGGGACTATGTGTATGTAATGAGATCTTCAAGCAAATTTCTAACCGACTATTCGCTTGAAAGAAAGGTGCTTGAGAAAGTTCTCCATCCTGTGGAGCCGAGGAAGCAGAGGTTGGTGCCGTCTGGCTTCTGGGATGTTGTTCTCACACGGGAGGAACTTCCGATAGATGCCGCAGAAATTCTGGCGTGGCCTGAGGATGTCCCGTCAGAGGTACAACCGACACCGCTTGATGACAGAATGAAGCGGCGACTTGCTGGTGTCGCTAAAAGCTTGTGGGCATTGGATATGCTACCAGAGTCAGGGCGTTTCTTCCAACTCGTCGGGCGCCTTTCCGAACTGTATCGTGATGACGAATCCCGCCGTTTTCTATGTGCGATGCTTCATGTTGCAGATTATTTCAATCGGCGGGAATTCTTGAATGACAAGGATTGGCTGTCGATGCGCGAATCATTGGATGAGTTGCATAACCTTGCATGGGAGAATGTACAGGTGCCGGAGATACGCGTTTCTGAAACACGTGTCAAGTGTCCATCCGAATCTCCAGACATCACGTATATCGTGCCAGTTCACGATGTGGCTCAGTATTTGCCTAGATGTCTTGAGTCGTTGCGGCGGCAGATATTGTCCAATCTTGAGATAATCTGCATAGATGACGGCTCTACAGATGCGTCGCCGATGATCTTGGACGCATTTGCGGCGAGAGATGAGCGTATTCGTGTTGTTCATAAGGAGAATGAAGGTGTAGGTGCAGCGCGAAATCTAGCCTTGAGCATGGCGAGGGGCAAGTTTGTGTCATTTGTCGATGGAGACGATTGGATTTCCGTTGAAACGGCTGCCACCGCAGTTGCGGTTGCAGAATGCAATAGGCTTGATTTCTGCTCATACGATATTGCCGCTTTCAATCACAAGACGAGGGCTAACATCCCGATCTACTGGTCGTTGGCGAATCAGGCGAGACGGATGTCTGTGGGCAAGGTATTGGACATGTCGGCTCTTCAGTATCTTATGATTCATGCGTCGGCGTGTTTGGCAGTTTACCGCAAATCGTTTTTGGATTCGGTCGGGTTTCGTTTCGCTAATCTCAAACTGGGAGAAGACCTAACATTTACAATGACAATTTGGCCGCAGGCCAGGCAGTTCATGCTGCTCAACCGTCCTTTTTATCATTACCGTCGAGGTCAACCAGGGTCTGCCGTGTCCAGATTGACTGCCGGTGTGGCATCGAGATCGGCGGATGATGCGCAGATTGCAATGATGGAAGCGCTGCTTAGGCTTTATCGTGAAGTCTATAAGAAAAACTATTCTGACAAAGTTCAGGAGCTCTTTCGAGGCCGCATTCTTGCCGACATCTTGTTTTACGCTGAAAAAAACCCAGCGGTTCGCAAATGGTTGGCGGATGGTGGTTGGGCCGGTTTCGATTTTGATCTTGTAGAGGAACCGAATCTAGGAGAGAAGGGGTTCTATGTCCGATGGGAGAAGATGCGAAACCGGATCTTCAGCAACGAGCGCGAATATGATGTTGTCTGTGAGGACGTATTCCCGCATGCCTTGAAAGTCGCCGTTGCTAAGATCGAGCGCCGCCGCAAGACCTCTACTAAAGATCTTTATATCGTCACAGGACAGTTAAATTCTCGGACTAATGAACCTATTGATTCGTGGACATTTTTCAAGTGGCTTCAGAAGCAAGGGGTGCCCTCGCGCTATGTCATCTGGAAAGAACATGCTTGGTATGCCAAGATGCGTGACGCAGGCGAGTTGAAGGATGTCATCGTGATGAATGGCGATGGAGTTGGAGACTATGAGTTTGTGGCCAAATGTTCTGAGCCGCTGATCCGGGCGCGGGCCGTTGTACAAGAAAATGCGGCACTGAACAGCTGTGTGAGGAGTTGGCTAAAAGAGTTGCCTGATTGCAGTTATGTTTTCTTGCAACACGGAGTGTTTTACACTTGGTTTACGTCTGTGGTGGCAAAAACACTTTCGCTTTTCAACTTCACCAATGTGGCATCTGAGCGCGAACGCGAATTCATTCTTGAACGTACGCCTAAAGAGATAGAATTGACCAATGATAATTTCATCATTGCAGGTTTGCCGCGTTGGGATCTGTTGGAGGATTTGTCGCGTGCAGATCAATCGGCGAACGTCATCTTTGTGATGTTGACTTGGCGCATGTCATTGGGGTTGGGCGTTGATCGTTTGGAGAGATCTGCCTACTATCATCGTCTCAAGGATTTTCTGTCTGCCGATAATGTGAAACGGCTTGCGGATCTTGGAGTTCGCATAGTGCTGGCACCGCACCACCATTTGGCCAACAAGGTGAAAGATCTCGATTTTGGATTGCCGGTTGAAATCGCTCCCCCGGAAAATGTTTCGTACTGGATCAGACATGCGAAAATGCTAGTGACGGATTTCTCTAGCGTGTCAATTGATTTTCTGTTTCAGGGGAAGCCAACCGTCTATTGGATGCTTGATCATGACGACTTGTTACTTGATCGGGCCAACACTAACGATGGCGCGAAGGTTGTCAGTGCATTGAAGGAAGTGCGAGGGCTGTTCAATCAAGTGTTCAAGGTGTCTGAAGTAATGGGGTTGATTGAGCATTATGCGAAGAATGGATTTGTGCTTGAGCCGGAAAAGAAGGCTATCGCAGAGACGTTTTTTGCCCACAAAACGGATGTTTGCAGACATCTATACGAGGGGTTAGAGGCTGTTGCCGCAAAGAGTGAGGCGAAGGAGGTGCAGGTGTGACGTTCATCAAGTTCAGGAAAGATGACAGGCACAGGTTTAAGTATCTGTTGCCTTATGGTTATATGCGTCGGCATCTTGCCAAGGCCTATGGATTCAAGGTGGAGAATGGCGATTTTGTCAAGGCAAGGATACTGGAGGCCGACGTAAAAGGCTTCCATCTGATTGACCTCCTGCCACTGGGGATCGTCATGGCTTTGCAAAGATGTTCTGGGGGCAGCCCACATCGGACAGGTCCTTTAGAGGCGAAGATGGATATGCTTCGCAAAGATGTTGAACTTCTGAGGCGGCAGTTCGCGGCGTATAGGGCGAATTCAGAGCGCGAGATTGAACGGCTCAGTGTGGAATGCATGAGGCTGCAGTTGTTTAATGAGCAGAAGTGCCTGAATGAATGCCATACGAGTGGCGAAGAGAAGGATTAAAAACAGGATTATTATGATTGGGAAAAGCATCTCAATGTTTCTTGTGAATGCAGTCCTGTGTGTTGCGGTTGCATTCTCTGTTGCAATGTTGGCGGCTACTGTTTGCACCACGAGCGGGGCATCGTTCGCAGACGGTGCGCTGCCGTTCTCGCTCTTGATTGCCACCCTGTGGATGGCATTTGAATATTCAGGTCGTGCGAATAGTTTCGTTTATCGGAATGAGATATGGATTTTGATGGTCATTGTACTTCTCTCTTTTCTCTTTTGTATATCCATCCTGCCGGCGTTGGGACAGAGTTGTTTATATGCTCCATGGGATCCTAAAACCGCGCTTGAGTGTATGGGCAAGGGGAAGATAGTCATAACTCATGAATTGCGTAATCAGGCATGGGCGAATTACGAGGTTTTTTTGTCGTTGCTTTCAATTGTCTTTGGAGGTACGTTGTCGGTCGCTCAGACGGCAAATGCGATTGCCCATACTGTCGTTTTGTATCCGATTTTCGTTTTGTCAGAACGAATTTGCGGGAGGCGGATGGCGCGGTTGGTAGTACTGCTTGCGGCATTCTTGCCTTCTGTGTATTTCTATGCCTTTGTTTTGAACAGTGAGAACATCTCATCTTGCCTTATCATGTTTGCGGGATATTTCGTTTTGACGGCTTTCAGGGGGGAATCAACGTTAGGGCCTGCTTTGTCGCAAGCCTTCTTCGCGGGGTTCTTTCTTGGCGTGTCTCATTTGTTCAAGGGAATCACTGTGGTTTTTGTGACAGCGCTGTTCGGGATTGCAGCCATCGCATGTTTTCGATTGACGGCCAAGGCGTTTGTCGTGAAAGTTGTGTTTTTTGTCCTGTTGATGATCCCCATGTACATGGGAACCAAATATGTTGCTCAGAAGACGGTCTCACTTCTTGCCGACAAGTCCGAATTGTGTACGGCAGTAGCCGAATCGTCCCCTCTTCTTTATGAGCTTACGCTTGGTTTTAACATTGCGAGTATGGGGCATTACAATCATCGTTTGTGCCAGCAGTTCCTGAAGTTGTCGGAAGAAGAGCGATGGTCGTTCTTCAAGAATAGAGTAAAAAATGATTGGCGCAAATATCCTGAGTTTATGGTGGGTAAGTTTACACGAATACATGGCGCCCCCACGCAACAAGCTGGGAGCAGTACCTATTTCTCCTGGACGTTCATTGATTCTAATGGGAAAAATCGAACACCGGCGTTCTTGCTTGAATGGGGGGATGCCGGGTCCCTTGTCTTCAAATTCCTGTTCATAATGGCGGTATTGGGGACATGTCTTTGCCGATGGCGCTCACTCGAATATCTAATTCCCGGACTTTTCTCTCTTATAGTCATTCTGTTGTTTGCTGGGATACAGCAGTTGATTGAAAGCAATGGGCGGTATAAAATCAGCATCTATCCTTTTTACTTCATGGTACTCCCATACATGTGCGTGTGGTTTGAAAGAGACAATCCAGTATATGTTCGCCTGTCGAGATGGGTTGGAGCATTGAAGTTCAGGCCGAGAAGGGTTGAAAATGTGTGCTAAAGACATTGCTCACCTTTATCTTGTGGCGAAAGATGCGCTGCGGGTCAAGAATTGGGCGCACGAGACGGTCTTGCGTAATCAGCTGATATCTGCTAAAGATGTGCGGATTTACGGATACATCATGGAGTTGGCGGATCTACAGAGTTCTGAGACGTATCGTCTGGGCTGGATGCTGCCCTGGTCGGCTAGAAAACCATAAGAGATCATCTGGGGGTGTTGATGAGTGCACAAACAACCTGTGAAATATCAGGAGAATCGGAGGTTACCATCGTGAAAACTAGTGAAGACATGCAAGATGTCATTAAAAATAACTGGCAAGGAAGGATTTGTTCGGTTCTTACCTGGTTTGCCATAGGCACACTGCTGTTTTTTGTATCAGTTGCCGCAGTATTGAAGATGGTTGATGTAAGGATTGACTATCCCACGCATATAAGAATCGCGTCTAGAATTACATGGGAGGGCTTATGTCATCCGATTGCGTTTTTTAAAGGGAACTGTTATCCTGTATGGCACATCCTGACATGGGGGACAATGCGCGTGTTCAATTGTGGCGGACGGTTGGCGGCTGCCATTGTGACGGGAGGATGCGTGGTTGGAGTCTGGTCCTGTGCAGTCTGGTATTTTTTTAGGAAACATCGAGATGTCGAGAAAAGCGTCCTGTGGGCGGCAAGTGTGCTCTTGATGCTGGTCATGCCGATATGGCTTCCATTCTTCAATCCGAGCATCGTTGTTGGGCAGGGTGGCCCTAACGTGCTTCACAATCCAACCAATATTATGGTTAGACTTCTGGCCTTTCCCTGTTTTTTGTGGTATGTGGCGATCATGGATGGGATCGGGAAGGGCTCTGTTTCGCGGATGGGTGCCCTCAAAATTGCCGCGCTGTCTTTATTTGTTCTTTTGACAGCTTTTGCAAAGCCGAGTTTCGTGCAGATGTTTCTCCCGGCGATGCTTATTCTGTCGATACTCAAGTTAATCGAGTACAAGAAAGCCGCGATTAGGTCCGTTGCCGACGTTATTCTTTCGTTCGTTCCAGTTTTTTCCCTCATGGCCTTGCAGATGTGGATTTCGTTCTATCACGGCAGAGGTTCGGGGTGCTCAGTAGCTTTCCTTAAAGTGTGGCGGCATTATAGCCCCAATGTTTTCGTGTCGATGGTTGTGTCGATTCTTTTCCCGGCGATTGTCCTGTTGTGGAGCATTCGGGCCCGGAAGGTTTCCACTGCTGATGTTCTTACGTGGATCATGTACGGTGTGGCAACCGCACAATATATTCTCCTGATTGAGAAAGGGGGGCGGTGGAGTCATGGGAATTTTTCTTGGGCGATGCTTCTAGCGCAGTTCTTCCTGTTCTTCACTTCAATCGATAGGTTTGTATCCTTGGTAAGGGAGGGCGTCAACAAGATCGCCGGGACCGAAAGAAAATTATGGTTGGGGTGTGCCTCTGTCGCATGTACTCTTCATCTAGCGTCTGGGCTTTGCTATCTTTGGCGAGTGATAGTTCTGGACATTTGGCGTTGATGTCGCCAGTAAAATATGGTATACTACCGACATGAATGCAAAAATCATAGCTCATTTTTACTTGGCGGCTACGATTGTGACGTCGGTCTACTCGCAGATGATAATGAAGTGGCGGATCAGCGGAAGGTTCGCCGGGCTGAAGATACCTGAAGGCATCTGGCCGAAAGTTGTCACGCTTTTCACAGTCCTTTTCGATCCGTTCGTTTTCAGCGGACTCGTTGCGACGTTCGTGTCGGGACTTTGCTGGATGGCGACGATGAGCAAACTGGAGATCAGTTACGCCTATCCGTTCACCAGCTTGGGTTTTGTGCTGGTCGTGATGCTTTCCGGTTTCTTCTTTGGAGAGTCGCTGAACGCTTGGCGCATCTGGGGCGTTCTCCTGATCGTAGCAGGGATAACCATAGCTAGTCAAGGAGCAAAGTGATGAAAATATCTTTTGTAATACCATGTTATCGTTCCGAGAAGACGATTGAAGGCGTTGTCTCGGAGATAAAATCTGTCGTTTCCCAGCGTCCAGAGGTGGAATACGAGATTATAATGGTGAGCGACCATTCGCCGGATGACGTTTATAGCGTTATAGAGCGGTTGTGCCGCGAAGACCCTGTGCATCTGAAGGGATTGAAGCTGGCGAAAAATTTCGGGCAGCCTGCGGCGCAAATGGCTGGATTCTCTCGGACCACAGGCGACATCGTGTTTTCAGTGGACGATGACGGACAGGCACCAGTCGATGCTATTTATGATGTGGTGGATTGTCTGCTTAACAATGATAATGACATAGTGTATGGCGTTTACCAACACAAGAAACACAGTCTCTTTAGGAATTTTGGCAGTTGGGTGAACCATTTGATGGCTGTAGTGCTGATCGGTATTCCCCATGGATTGCATCCCACTAGTTTTTTTGCCATTAGGCGGTTCGTTGCATCAGAAGTGTTACATTATGATGGGCCATTTCCATATATAAGTGGATTGGTGTTTCGGGTGACACGCAATTTCGGCACAGTAGTAGTTCAGCACAGAGTGCGGAAAGACGGGGAAAGCGGATATACATTCACAAAATTGATCAAGTTGTGGGTAAATGGATTTACGGCCTTTTCTGTCAAGCCGCTTCGATTGGCTACAATTTTAGGTCTGCTCTGTGCGGTTGCTGGATTCTCTTTCGGTTTTTGGATTGCGCTTAGAAAGTTGTTACTGAATCCTAATGCGCCTGTCGGGTATAGTTCAATCATGAGTGTAGTGCTTTTTATCGGTGGTGTACTCATGTTGATTCTCGGTCTTATTGGCGAATACATTGGTCGCATATACATAAGCATAAATCGTTCTCCTCAGTTTGTGATATCACAAGAGACCTCAAGGATGGACAAATGAAGACTTTGGCAGTGATAGGGGCGGGGTATTTACAGTTGCCGCTTGTTACAAAGGCGAAGCAAATGGGTTTACGTGTAATCTGTTTCGCTTGGCCGGAGGGTGCTGTTTGTGCCGAAGTGTGCGATGTTTTCTATCCAATTTCGATTGTTGACAGGGAAAAGATACTTGAAATCTGTAGGAGCGAGCGAGTGGATGGCGTTACCTCCATTGCATCGGATGTCGCAGTTCCTACTATATCTTATGTTGCGCAGAAGATGGGATTGGTTGGTAACAGTGTCGAGTCGGCAGCGAAGAGTACTAATAAATATCTGATGCGTCAGGCACTTTGGGATGCTGGCGTTCCGTGCCCAAAATTCGTTGTCGTCAGTGAAGGTGAGAATGTGTCGTCATGTGTTGACAAGATGTCGTTTCCGCTTGTCGTAAAGCCTACCGACCGTTCTGGCAGCATGGGTGTAACAAGAGTCGATCATAATGATGAACTCGGTACGGCAGTTACTACGGCTATATCAGATTCATTCTGCCATAAGGCAATTGTGGAGGAATGCATTACGGACATGCGTGAGATCAGTGTCGAGGGTATCTCGTGGAATGGTCAGTATCATCTTCTTCAGATTACCGACAAGGTGACAACTGGAGCACCCCATTATGTGGAGTTGGCGCATCATCAACCGGGATGCATCTCTGAAGAATTGCGAAATCGTATTGCTGAAATCGTCAGTAGGGGCATTTCCGCGTTAGACATCCGTTACGGTGCCTCTCATGCCGAACTCATGATTACATCTGATGACCGGGTGTTTGTCACTGAAATCGGCGCACGCATGGGCGGTGATTTCATTGGTTCGGATCTTGTTCATCTTTCAACGGGATATGACTTTCTGGAAGGGGTTATCAAATGTGCGCTGGGCGAGTTTGACGGAATACGGTTTGGTGCGCATTCTCGATTCTCGGGTGTGTGGTTCTATGCTCCGCAAACGCGGTGGGTTCGCGATGTGATCAATGGTCGTACGGCAATGCAGAATGTTGATCTTGTAAGCTGCGAGTTACAGAGTGAAGATGTTGTGCCATTGACCCGCAGTGCAGACCGTTCGGGATATTTCATTTACAAAAGCGACATTGAGCGCTTTAATCCAAAAGGAGTCTGAAATGAGTAAAAGAAGGTTATTGGTTTTCGGGGCTACAGGGTATGTCGGAAGGTACCTGTGTTGCCGTTTGAAAGAGTTAGGGCATGATTTCCTTGCAATAGGAAGATCGCCGAAGGTGGCGGAGTTCTTTGCCGAGAATGGAATACCGTTTGTCAAATTTGACTTAAATGGTAATGTGCCAATCCACGATGTCATAGAGGGGAAGAGTAGTGATGTAATTGTAAACTTGGCTGCATGTCTTGCCGAGCATGAGACGCCAGTTGAACGTTTTTTTGAAGTAAATACAATAGGTACATATAGACTTCTCGAGTTTGCTCGGTACATTGGTACCTCCAAATATGTCATGACGACCTCCCATAAGGTGTACAATGATGTGGATGTTCCCGCAGGGACTCTGATTTCGGAAGATGTGCCGCTTAAGTATCGTGGAGATCACACGCCTTACATTATTTCAAAGGTTGCGGCGGAGAACTTTGTGGAATATTATAACCGAGATTTTGGCATGGATGGGATTTGTTTGCGGTTGACAGGCGTACATGGTTACGGGGAGATATTAGGACATCTTACCGCAGATGGACATTACAAGAAAAGTACTTTTGAGATTTTCTTTGAAAAGGCATTGCATGGCGATACTATTGAAGTTTGGGGCGACCAGAGTGTTAAGCGTGATCATGTTTATATAAAAGATGTGGTTTCGGCAATTATCGCAGCGGCTGGAGCAGACAATGCCCGTGGAATATTCAACATCGCCTCAGGAGTCGGTTATTCTCAATATGAAGAGGCGTGTGTTTTGGCCAAGGTGTTTTCAAAGGACAAAGTGTCTTCGGTTGTATGTGTGCCTGAAAAACCTGGACTAAAGCATGGATATGTTTATGACATATCAAAGGCGAAATCTATGCTGGGATGGGCACCCGCGTATGCTGACTTGCAGGTTGCCTACGAAGACTATAAGCAAGAATGGAAATCCAAAAAATTCCACAACTATCATAAAATAAAATCCGATGAGGCTCCGTTGTCGCTGTGAGAAACAGGTCTATATTTTCTCTTAGGAAGCATTCCGCCGTAGTGGGGAGGGCTGCTGCTGGCATTTACGCTATCTTAAAGGTGAATTTCAGTCACGGAGAAGTCGTCGTTCCCGCCAACATTTGTCCAATGGCGGTCTACCCTATTGTTTATGCTGGACTTCAGCCTCGGTTTTGCGATGTTGATGTGTTGTCTGGCAATGTAACGTTGAATATCATCAAGGATAAGGTTTCAGATAGCACAAAAGCCGTTGTTGTCCCGCATATGTATGGCAATCCGGTCAAAGATATTGTGCAGATGAAGGAATTTTGTAAGTTGAAGGGTGTCTTGCTTATAGAAGATTGCGCTTCTGCTATGGGGGCATCTTTTGACGGATTGCCGTTGGGGACATGGGGAGATTATGCTATTTTCAGCACAGGTCATGCAAAGACACTTGATTTGGGAGGCGGTGGTGTTGTTGTTTCCGACAGGGATTTGTCGGACATTGAACATGTTCTTAACGACATCACATCAGACCCACTTGCGTCTGATGAACAGGAAAAAGTGTTCTCCACGACATATAGACGATTTCTAAATACCCGGGCTTCGTTGGCTGAGTTTCCAGAAAGGAGTTTTTTTAAAGGTGATTTTCGTGCAATGATTCTTAAACCTATCGATGAGGCCTTGTCACATACTATCGTGAAAAGAATTTCCGAAGAATTGGAGTCAACTGTTACTTGGAGAAGGAATAGGCAAAAACTGTTTGAGGATATCTTTGATAGAACTGTTGACGGTGTATTTCGATATCATTATGCAGATGGCGCAGTCCCTTGGCGCTTTTCGTTTTTTGTTGGGCAGAGTAGTCGACAGCATTTGGCGTGTGCGATGTTGTCAGAGTCGTTGCCAGTAAGTGACTGGTATCCTGTTGCCACGGAACTGTTTGGTGATAGTTCTCATTATCCACAGGCATCACAACATGGAAAGGCGATCCTGAATCTGCCGCTGTCGCTTGCTGTGACGGATTTCGAGAAAGCTTGTCAGTTGATTTCGAGGCATTCATAAATAATGTTTTAAAACACATTCCTGAAAGAAGATTATGATGACAACATTCAACAAACCATACATGACAGGCCGGGAGACGGAGTACATTCGTCTGGCCGTCGAGTCGGGAAAGATTTCCGGAAATGGCATCTTCACCAAGAGATGTCAGGCGTTCTTTGAGGAGCGTTACGGTTTCAGGAAGTGCCTCCTGACGACCAGCTGCACGGACGCGCTAGAGATGGCTGCGATCTTGACGGGCGTAGGCCCTGGCGACGAGGTAATCGTCCCCTCCTACACGTTCGTCTCGTCCGCGCTCGCGTTCGTGCGGCAAGGCGCGAAGATTGTCTTTTGCGACAGCTTCCGCGACAACCCGAACATCGACCCCGTGGAGATCGAGAAGCTGGTCTCGTCACGCACGAAGGTTATCGTGCCGGTTCATTACGCGGGCGTCGCGTGTGACATGGACGCCATCATGGACATCGCCCGTCGGCACGATCTTCTTGTGGTGGAAGACGCCGCACAGGCGATTGATTCGTTCTACACGGGAAAAGACGGCGTACGGCGTCCGCTTGGTTCAATTGGGCATCTGGCGGCGTTCTCCTTCCACGAGACGAAGAACATCATCTCCGGCGAGGGCGGCATGTTGGTCGTAAACGATCCCAGATTCATCCGCCGCGCCGAGATCATCTGGGAGAAGGGCACGAACCGCGCCGAGTTCTTCCGGGGCGAGGTCAACAAGTACGGGTGGGTCGATACGGGCAGCTCGTTTCTGCCGTCGGAGATCGTCGCGGCGTTCCTCTGGGCGCAGCTGGAAAATCTGGACCGGATCCAGGCGAGGCGCCGCCAGATATGGGATTCCTATCACGCGCAGTTGTCGCCATTTGCCGCACGGGGCGAGTTCTCCCTGCCGGACATCCCCGGATACGCGACCAACAATGCCCACATGTTCTACCTTGTGTTCCCGGACCTGGAGAAACGTACGAAGTTCATCGGAGATATGAAAGCGCAAGATGTTCAGTGCGTCTTCCATTATCTTGCGTTACATGCTTCTGCATTCTACGCTGGGAAACACGATGGGCGTGCGTTGCCCAATTGCGACCGTTTTGCCGATTGCCTCGTTAGGATGCCGCTGTTTTACGAACTAGATCCGGAAATTGTCGTGCGGGCTATTTCAAAGGTCTGTTCATAGAGCAGTATCGATGCGTATTTCCGTCATAATTCCTGTCTATAATGCCGCGCCGTGGCTTGGCGCATGCCTGGATTCGGTCCTTGGCCAGACATTGCGCGACATCGAGGTCGTGTGCGTGGACGACGGTTCGACGGATGGTTCCGCCGTCATTCTTGCGGAGCGTGCCCAAGGGGATTCGCGCGTCAAGGTGCTGACGCAGGTGAACTGCGGGCAGGGCGCGGCGCGGAACCGGGGACTGGAGATCGCACAGGGCGAATACGTCTACTTCATGGACGCCGACGACGAACTCGCGGATCTCTGCGCGCTTGAGCGACTGGCAGATGAGGCCCAACGCGAATGGTTGGACGCGCTTTTCTTTGACGCCGAGACGCGCGTGGACGAGGAACTTGACGTTCCGCCGTCGGTGGTCCGGGCCGAAGAATATGTCAGGCGGCACGACTATTCAGGCCTGCGGTCGGGCCTGACGCTGTTCATGGATTTCCTCAAGAACCGCGAATACACTGTGAGTCCCTGCCTTGTCTTGCTGCGCCGCGGTTTTCTGGAAAGATGCACTGTCCGGTTCCCCGATGAGCGTATTTTTTACGAAGACAACATCTTCATGACGCGCGTGTTGCTGGCGGCGCCCCGGGTAAGTCACCGTCCGTGGAGGTTGTATCGCCGCAGGGTGCGCGTTGGCAGCACGATGACTTCCAGTCCGACGATGCGGCATTTGCGTGGAAGCCTGGCTTGCTACGAGAACTGCCTGGCGTTAATGGCGATGGCGGGCTGGGATAGAAAGACGCGGCGCGCACTTGCCGATCAGCTTGCCATGTTCAAGTTGCGCGTGCGGCGAATTGTAGATTCCTGCCCTGAACTGTCGGCGGCGGCCGCGTGTGAACTGTCTCCTTCTGAACTGAGCCTCTTGCAGGCGATTCGAGTCTATCCATTAAGCGAGAAGATTGCCAACGCCTGGCGTTGCCTGCGCGACAACGGCCTGATGTACACGCTTCGTCGTATTTTTATGGGGCGGCAGTAGGTGTGAATGTTAAATGTGGTATAATACATCTCATGCCCTTGATTTCCATCATCATACCAGTTTACAATGCCGAAACTTACCTTCGGCAGTGCATTGATTCGGTGTTGGGGCAGACGTTTCACAACATAGAAGTCATTTGTGTCAACGACGGATCGACTGACGGAAGTGCGGCGCTTCTGGACGAGTTCGCCGTCAGGGATGCGCGCGTTAGGGTATTGTCGCAGGCGAATGCGGGACAGGGTGCCGCCCGCAACGCGGGGTTGACCGCCGCACATGGCGAGTTCGTCGCGTTCCTAGACGCGGATGATCTCTATCCCGACAGCTCAGTCCTTGCCGACCTGGCCGCCGCCGCCGCACGCAGCGGTGCAGACGTGTGTGGCGGTAGTCTGGAGGAACTTCTTCCAAACGGTGCCGTCAATACGAAATTCACGGGGCTGGCGGCGGCATGCACCTTCGAGAAAGAGGGCCACATCGATTTCCGTGACTATGCCTACGATTATGGGTTCTACCGTTTCATCTACCGACTCGACTTCTTGAGGAGACATGGAATCGTATTTCCGTCTTACCGTAGGTTTCAGGATCCGCCGTTCATGGTGGAGGCTCTTGCGGCTGCTGGATCATTCCATGCAATCCCGCGAGCCACTTACCGTTACCGTGTGGAGATGCGAAAAACGGATTGGCGGGCGGACGGAATGCGCAAGGCTCGCGATTTGTTCATGGGGCTTGCCGACGTTGCGGCGGCGGCAGTACGACTTAAGTTGCCGCATCTGGCGGAAACCGTACTCTTCCAGGCGTGCGAACAGCATGCCGAGGTCTTGTTGGACGAAGAGGTAACGCATGTATGTGCCGGTGAGGTCGCTGGATTGTGCAAAGCCTTTGACGAAAAGGATTTGCACCATTTGCTCAGCCGTGACTATCAGGGTCGAACGCCGCTTCTGTACCGGCGAGCGAAATGCTGTTTCAGACAACATGGTGGAGCCGTGTTCCGTTGTTGCCGTTTTGCCTTAGATGTGTTCAGGCACGGCATGCCGTATGCTATCGGGCGTTTTAAGGGGCATGCATTATGAGATCGATCTGCATAGTGGTAGTTACATGGAACCGCCTCGATATGCTGAAGGCGTGCGTTGCGGCGGCAAAAAAGAATGCGCGCGAGGCCGATCTACTTGTGGTGGACAACGCATCGACCGACGGAACTGGCGAATGGCTATCGGGGCAAATTGGCCTGCATGTCCTTTCCCTTGCCGAGAATATGGGCGGTGCCGGTGGCTTTGCGGCGGGAATGAAATGGGCGAATGAGCGCGGATACGATTGGATGTGGATAATGGATGATGACGTCGTCCCTCTTGAAGGGGCTTTGGATGTAATTGCCGAGAATGCAGCGCGGGCCGATGTTATACAAGCTGCCAAGTATGGTGCGGATGGGGGCGAATGCGTGTTTGAAGGTTTGCTTAACCCGCGAACGATGCATCGTCGCAGGATTCCCGTCTCGTCTGTGCCGGCGTGTGGGTTCGTTTCGTGCAATGTGGCTACTTTTGAAGGGCTTTTCGTGAGTCGGCGCGCTGTGGATCGCATTGGACTCCCAGATGCGTCGTTCTTTTACGGGTTGGACGACCTTCTGTACGGTTACCGCGCGTCCGAGGCGGCGCGGTTCATCTTCGTCCCGAAGTTTGTCCTCAGGAAACAGGTCGACAAAAGTCGTGCAAAGTTATGCGGCCGACATTTCTATTCGTCTTCTCCGCAAAGCCGTTACTACCATGTGCGTAACTACTGGAAGGTTATGCGCTATCTTAGGGCTACGGGCAAGGGATCGTGGCGCATGTACTTGACTTACGCATACGAGGCGGCGAAGGCGCTTGCCATTACACTTCTGGTCGAGTTTGACGTAAGGGGATTTGCGCGTGTGTTGCGCGGAATCGTGGATGGCGTGCGTGGAAAGGGTGGCAGATGAAGATTGCCTATTTGCTTGACCGGCAATCCGTCGGCGGCGGAACGGAATACGTCCGGCATCAGATGGCGGCGCATCCGCATGATGAGTGCCGGGTGTTTGCGTCGGTTCGCGGCGAATGCACTGCCGCCTGTATGAACGAATGGGGGGCGGATGTCGTTCACGTCAACCACTTGAAGGCGCTCATACAGCTCTTCCGAAACCCTTTCAGGAAGCCCCGGGGAAAGGTTGTGTTCACCGTTCACGGCATACATCTGAGGAAATACGATTTTCTCCCAAAGACGATTATGAACCGCCTGAAGCGTTTCCTGCGCCTTTTACTTGAACGTTGGCTCTACCGCAGATGCGACGAGTTGATCGCTCTTACGGAAACGGACGCGGCGGATATCCAGCGACTTTACGGCCCCGCGCTTCCTGTAGTAGTAGAACCTAATTCGGTGAACGTAGATGAACTGGCGCAGCCGATGGATACGCTCCGCTACCCGCTCGGCGAGTTCGCGTTCGTCTGCATCGCACGGTTCGACTTCCCCAAGGGGCAGGATATCCTCCTTCGCGCGATTGCCCAGGTCCAGGACCGCCTGCGGGCGAGCAGGCGGCGGACGCTTCTCATCGGCGGTGGTCAGATGCTGGACTCGATGAAGCGTTTTGCGGAGGCGTCTGGAATCTCTGACCTCGTTGAGTTCGCCGGAGAAATCCCGGATGCAGGCGTCTACATGTTGTGCGGTGAAAAACTTGTTGCGCCAAGCCGTTGGGAGGGAATGCCGTACCTTCTTCTGGAGGCTGTTGCGCGCGGACGCTCCGTCATTGCCAGCGACTGCCCCGGCAACCGTGACGTCCTGAAGGACTACGCCTCTGCACGGCTTTTCAAGGTTGAGGACGCGGAAGGGCTTGCCGCGTTGATGGAGGAGGGCGCTTGATGAAGACGGCGTTGCTGCATTACTGGTTGACCAACCGTCGCGGGGGCGAGCAGGTCTTGTCCGCACTGGGGCGCCTGTTGCCGGACGCCGACATCTACACGCATGCGTTCGGGCATAAAATACGCACGCCTGGCGAGGACGGCGTGTGGGAAGGGCATCGCGTCTGGGAGACTTTCATCGCCCGCCTGCCTTTGGGACGACGGAAACCGCAGGCGTATCTGCCGTTAATGCCCGTTGCGACGCGCAGGATCGCGCTCGACGGATACGATCTCATCGTTTCCAGCGAGTCTGGGCCGATCAAGGGTATACGTAAGCCGAAGGGCGCGCGACATATCTGCTACTGCCATACGCCCATGCGCTATCTTTGGGATCTGCACGATGAGTACTACCGCGACGCAGGTCCGTTGGGGAAGCTTGCAATGCGTCTCTTCACGCCGTATCTCCGGCGCGAGGATTTAAAGAGCGCGGAGTGTGTCGATACGTTTGTCGCCAACAGCGCGTTCGTCGCGGATCGTATAAAGCGTATTTATGGTCGTGATTCTACGGTCGTCTATCCCCCTGTGGACGTGGATTTCTTCGGTGACTGCGAGCGTACCCCCGGCGACTATTACCTATTCGCCGGTGCGCCCGTGAAGTACAAGCGGCTAGACCTCGCACGCGCGGCCTGCGCACGGCTTGGCAGACGCCTCGTCGTGGCTGGCGGCGGGGAATTCACGCGCGAGGACATGCGCGCGGCATACGCGGGCGCGCGGGCGCTGCTTTTCCCGGGCGAACGCCCGTCATCGCCTACGGCTTTGGCGGGGCGCGCGAAACGGTCGTATCAGGCGAGACGGGACTTTTCTTCGCGGAGCAGACGGTTGATTCGCTCTGTGCCGCCATGGAAGAGTTCGAGAGCCGCACATGGGCTCCCGAACGCTGCCGTGCTCAGGCCGCACGTTTCGCCCCGGCAGTTTTCAGCCGGAGCATGAATACTGTGCTGTATGGCCAATAAGTCATCACTCAAAAGTAACTCGAACACTCCATCTAGTATTGTTCACAAATCTTCATTGCCACCATTGTTCACAAATCACAAATATCAATAGTGGAGGGGGAAGGTCCCTCCTATTTGTATTGGTGGCAATGGTGACATTTGTGAACAATTGAGATTTGTGAACAATCGCAATTGTTCACAAATGTGCAAGTTATTGTTGAGCAACGACTAAGCCAAGAGAGCCTTACGAATTGGCCATGTGTACGCTGAGCTGCGGGAACGGAATCGAGATGCCCTCGCGCTCGAACGCCTCCTTGACCGCCTGCTGGGCACCGGAGAATACGGTCCAATAGTCCGCACATGCCGCCCACGGGCGCACGTTGATCGTCACAGAAGATTCGCCGAGCAATCCGACGGCCACGGTCGGCGCGGGGTCGGGCAGCACGCCGGGGACCTTCGCGAGTGCCGCTCGTGCCGCAGACACGGCCTTCGTGAGGTCGGTGCCGTAGGCGACGGCTACGACGGTGTCCACACGACGCTTGCCGAGCGCGCTGAAGTTCGTGATCGCGCTGCCCCAGACGGATGCGTTCGGCACCGTGATTTTCTTGTTGTCCGCCGTTGCAAGTACCGTTGCCATCATGTTGAGTTCAATTACGGAACCCTCCACGCCGCCTGCGATGATGTAGTCGCCCACCTTGAACGGGTGGTTGAGAGCGATCATCAGTCCACTTGCAAGGCTTCCGAGAGACTCCTTGAACGCGAAACCCAGCACGACTCCGGTTACGCCGAGGCTCGCCACTAGCGGCCCCACGTCCACCCCGAGGCGGCCCAGCGCGACGACGAACAGGATTGCCCAGCACGTCTTCGAGACGACGCTGCAGATGAACGTGCGCAGAAGCTCGTCCACGCGCTTTGCCTTTGAGAGGGATTTCCGTACCGCCGCGACGATGCCTTTCACGACGAGCCCGCCGACGAACAGTATCAGCACGGCTGAAAGCAGGTTGACGGCCAGGTCAAGACCGTTCTCGGTCAGCCATGTCGTCGCCTGCTTAAAGGCCGCCTGGCCCTCCGCCGCCTGCCGGCTCACGGTATCAACAAGCTTTGCACCTGCCGTCTGTGCGGCGCACGTGAGCGCGTTGGTCGTGTTTGCCGCTGCTTCAACTACTTCGTTTGTCATTTCTTTTTTCTCCTTTTGTAGACCATCATGAGGTTGCGGCCCTTGAAGGCCAGACATACCACGAGAAGCGCGAATACGGAGAGCAGTATCTCCGAGCCGTCGACGAGCCCGTTGATCGGCGTCGGAAGATTGCTCTTTAGAGACGGGAAGACAAGGCTCGCGAGGTTGAACAGTAGTACCGTCGCAGATACGAACAGCACAGACCAGAAAAGCCATGTGCGCAGTGATGCGTTGAACGACGGCAATTGCGCGGGCTTCGGTGCGGGCAGCGTGGGCAGCGGCGGCAGAAGGGCCCCATCCTGCTGTTTCGGCATTGTGCGCTGCACTTGGATCTTGCCGGACGCCGTGCGAGGGAAAGGCTCTTTGCGCGTGATGGCGTGTTTGATGCGCTTGTGGACAGGAAGTTGTCGGTTCAAGGAGTCGATCTGCCTCTTTACGGTCTCCTCGGATACTACGGCGTAGACTTCCGCCACGATCTCTCGCGTTGCGCCGTCTCCGTACACTACGGCTTCGTGAATGCCGGGTATTGAGAGGATTTTCTCCTCCAGTTCCTCCGGTGCCACCTTCTTGCCGGAGGAGAGCACGATCGTGCGAGAGGCGCGCCCCGTGATCCACACGTAGCCGTCTTCGTCAATGCGTCCGATGTCCCCTGTCCGGAACCATCCGTCCGCATCTAGCACGTCTGCCGTGCGCGTCGGCTCCTTGTAATAGCCCTTCAGTACGGCGGGGCCGCGCAGGAGGAGCTCGCCCTCCGGGGATACTTTCGCCTCCATGCCGCCGAAGCCGTTACAACACTTGCCCGCGCTGCCGGGGCGGGGATCGTCCACGGGAGCAAGGGAGTAGAGCGAAGTAGTCTCCGTGAGGCCGTAGCCGCCGAGCGGACGGATGCCGAGCGACAACAGCCTTTCGTATGTGCGGCGCGCGAGCGGTGCGCCGCCCACGAGGATCCAGTCTATCGGCGTGCCGAGCACGGTTTCCGCCGATGGACCGTGCTGGGCTATCTTGTTGGCAAGGATGTCCGCGAGCGCGGGCACTAGGAATAGATAGTTCGCGCGGAAGCGTGCCACCGCGTCGTAGATGCGGCGGAAGTCGGGGCACACGCCGAGCGACACGCCGTGCGCGAGCATAGAGTAGGTGGTGCAGAGTCCGAAGATGTGGTAGAGCGGCAGCAGCATGAGCGAGCGCGAGCCCGGCTGGAAGCCGAAGGCAGTCTGGGCGAACTCCGAGAACGTGCGGATGCCACGCAGCGTCAGCTCCGCTCCGCGCGGCTTGGACGTGGTGCCGCTCGTGAACACGATCATCGCCGTCTCGTCCTCGTTACGCGGCGGGAGGTCGAACACGCTGTCATCGCCCATGTCGAGCGCCGCGCGCGCGAGGGCCATCAGTTCGTCCGCCTTGTGGGAGCCGAATCCGCCCACCACGAGGCCGGGCAGCAGACGCTCCACTTCGCGCGCCTTCTCCACGTAGAGCGCGCTGTGGACGAGGTACGTGGCGCCGGTGAAGGCGAGGCGGTCCACGATTTCCTGCGCGGAGAGGTTGACCTCAAGCGGCACCACCGTCACGCCGGCGAACAGCCCTGCCGCGTGCGCCGTAATCCACTCGTATGAGTTTTCGCCGAGAAGCCCCACCACCGCGCCGGGGGCATAATGATTCACTATCCAGGCGATCTCCTCGATGTCCTCGGCGAATTCGCGCCAGGTGATGGGTACGGAACGGTCGCCGGCGGCGATGAGGAATGCCGGTTCGTCCGGGCGCCCGTCCCGGTTCTGTCGGAATTGCTCCAGTAATGTAGTTGCGCGTGTCATATATACTTTCGTTGGCCTAAAGGCGGCATGTGGATAGTATACCATACTTCCCACGCTTCTACACGGCCAAACATGACCATGGTAGAGTGGCTGGTCACGCAAAATAAGAAATATGGTACACTATTGGTCAAACAACCCGTAAGGAGAGTCGATGGAAAAGAAGATGGGCGTGGTTTTCGATGGTAGGATGCGTGTGTTCTGCCTTGTGTTGACGGCATTTGCGGCAACTGCCTCGTGGGCGGAGGTCCAGATCGGCCGGTTGTACGACGTCGTGGTCGTCGGCGGCGGGCCGGCCGGAATCGGCGCGGCGCTCGCCGCGGCCAAGACCGGCGCGAAGACCGCGCTTGTCGAGCGCGATTCCGTGGTCGGCGGGACGACGGTCCAGGCCAAGGTGTGCGACATGGGGCTCTTCAGCGCGTGGAAGCGGCCGATCATCGCGGGCCCGGCGTGGGATCTCGTGACGAACGCCGTGGCCGCCGCGCACGGGACGCTCCCCGACATCGCCGCGCAGCGTCCCGACAAGTGGATGGAAAGCTGCGTGCGCGTGGATCCGGACATCTATTCGCGCCTCGCGGAGGAGGCGCTGCGGAAGGCGGGGGTGACGATTTTCATGAACGCGGAGGTTTCTGCGGTCACGAGGACGGCGGATGGCTGGGACACGGGATTCGCCGTCGGACGGCAGGTCGTCGATGCGACGGGAAACGCCACGGTCGCCGCGCTCGCAGGGGCGAGGCGCGAGAAGTCGCCTGACGACCAGCGGCAGCCGGGATCGTTCTTCTTCTGGATTTCCTCGAAGGGCGCGAAGTTCGACTCGGCCGCGGTTGACCGCGCGTTCAAGAAGGCCGTCGCGGCTGGCGAGCTTCTCCCGACGGACGTCCATGTGGGGATGGCGTACTTCATCCGCAAGGGCGGAGGTTCGGGGTGCTATATCCCGCTCGCGGACAATTCGACGCCCGGGGCGCGCGCGGCCACCAACAGGCGCGGAATCGAGGCGAGGGATCGCGTCCTCGCGTTCATCCGTCGCCAACCCGGACTTGAGAACGTGTCGCTCGTGTCGTCCGCGCGGGAAGTCGGCGTGCGCGAGACGTATCGCGTCGTCGGCGAGAAGACGGTCTCCGAACGCGCCTATCTTGACGGTATCGTCGAGGAAGACGCGCTGTGCTGGTCCTACTGGATGGTCGATGCGCACAGCGCGAAGAGGTCCCATGCGCGTCTCGTGTTCCACACGGATGGCAAGGTCGGCTCGGTACCGCTTGGCGCGATGATCCCGAAGGGCGTGGGCGACATGCTGGTGGCAGGCCGTGCGGTCTCAAGCGACCAGGGGGCGAACTCCGCCCTGCGCGTCCAGGCGTCGTGCATGGCGATGGGGCAGGCCGCCGGCGTCGTCGCGGCACTCGCCGCGGCAAGGCGCTGCGACCCGCGCGAAGTCCCGCTCGCGGACATAAAGGCCAGCCTTTCCAAGATCGGGCATATCGTCCCCGTCCCCGATTCGTAGTTGGATGACGAAAGAACTTTTGTTGAAAATATCTCCTAAATCATGTTTTAGGGTTTAGGAGATATTTTGCTGTGGACTATAACCATCTATTTGTGGTACAATATGTGCGCAAAGGAAAAATAGCATGAAATATGCATTTTATGGACGTGAAGAGCAAATCGCCGATTTGGAGAGGTTGTGGAACAAGCGAACCTCTTCATTCGTCACATGCAGAGGTCGTCGGCGCATTGGCAAATCAACGTTGATTGAACGATTTGCCGAGGTGTCTGGTGCCAGGTTCATCATGATTGAAGGCTTGCGTCCGACGAAAAGCCTTTCAAATGCTGCGGAACTGGCGCACTTCGCGGCGCAGTTGTCTGAAACTATCGGTGAGGACGTTGAAGTTCCGGCAAATTGGTGGAAGGCCTTTCTTGATCTTGATTCCGCGATCAGAGACGGCAAGCGTACCGTCGTGTTGCTTGACGAGATATCGTGGATGGCCCATTATGACCCGTCGTTCGCGGGAACGCTCAAGACCGCATGGGATCGGTATTTGAAGAAACATCCAAAGCTGATTCTGGTCGTCTGCGGCAGCGTGTCTAGTTGGATAAGGGAAAACATAATCGACGACGGCGCGTTCTTCGGACGTCGTTCGCTGGACATCGTGGTTCCTGAACTGCCCCTCTCTGAGTGTGTGAAGTTCTGGGGCAAGTCGATCGAGCGCCTTGATCTGAGTGAAGTGATTGACATCCTTTCCGTGGTTGGAGGCATCCCAAGGTATTTGGAGGAACTTACGACGGCAAACAGCGCCAACGAGAACATACGCGCGATGGCGTTCCGTCCAAAGTCGATCCTGCGGACGGATTTCGACGAGATGTTTCAGGATGCCATCACGAGACAGCCGACGATGTGCGCACGAATAATCCGTCTGCTTGTCGCGGATTCGATGAGCGCGTCCGAGATAGCGGCAAAGCTTGACATCGACCGTAACGGCAATGTCAACAAGGCGCTGTCGCAATTGGAGGAGGCTGGACTTGTCGCCTGCGATGAAGGCAAGAATCCAGAGACGGGTGAGGACCTTCGCGAGAAACGCTATCGCCTCAAGGACAACTACTGCAGATTCTACCTCAAGTACATCGAGCCTGAAAAGAACGTCATCGACAAAGGACAGTATGAGCTTGGATCTTTGGATCAGCTGGAGGGATGGGATGGCGTGAAGGGTCTTGCGTTCGAGAATCTCGTGGTGAACAACTGCGCGGCGCTTCGTCCATTGCTCGGAATCGGTAAGGCGACGATCACCTCCATCGCCCCATACCGGCGCGCTGGATCGAGGGACGGAACGAGAAGCGGACTGCAGGTGGATCTGCTTCTCCAGACGCGCAGGGCGGTCTATCTCATAGAGGTCAAGCGCAAGCGTGAAATCGGAAGGGAAGTGATACGGGAAATGGAGGAGAAAGTTCGCCTTCTGCCGAAACGCCCCGGGGTGTCGGTGCGTACCGCACTCGTGTACGAGGGAAATCTCGCACCAATTGTCGAGGCGGATGGCTATTTTGATGCGATTATTCCGTTCCGCCGTTTGCTTGGAGTGTGACTACAGCGATCCCTGTCCTTCGGTGACTGTCATGTAGGCAGCCCACAGAGGGAATTATCTAGCCCAAAAGTGCAGAAATGTAAAATTTTTATGCCGAGGGGGTTGCGCGGGCGGCGGCTTCTTTGATATACTTACCCGCGATGCGGCGTAGTGTCACTACAGGGTTGACAAGAGGTGATGAATATATTGCCAAAAGCCCGTGTAAATAAAAGGGGGTCGACGAATGCTCGATCTGGCGCACCGACTGCCACCCGCGTACGCTTCGCACACGAAGAATTTGAAACCCAAAAAGGAACAGGCAATGAAGACACGAACCAGTCAAAACGGGGTAGCCGGGCTCATGTCCAGGCTCATCCACAACATCAAGTCCGCGGCGCTCGCCCTCGCCGCGCTCGCCCTCGCCGCGCCGTCGGCGTGGGGAGCGTACACCTCCGGCATGCAATGGAAGGACGGAGTCAGCGGGAACTTGAACGCCGCCGTCAACTGGACGGGTGGGAAGGCTCCGGCGTCCGGCAATATCTTGGGATTCGTCAATTCGGGCGCCGGCGTTTCGTATGTCACGAACAGCGCCGCCGCTTCATATCAGCCGCGGTTTGACAAGGGCAATTTCGTTCTTGTTGCAAGCAAGACACTCACGGCCAACAACGCCTTCCATCTTGCCAGTGGTGACGGCAATTATACAGGTCCGGCTTCCGTGACTAAATATGGCGATGTCGTGGCGAAGGGTTATCTGCATCTGGCGCAAGTAGCCAACTCTCACGCCTACTTCACCAACATGACGGGAAGGCTCGTGGCAAATGACACCACGACTGGCGCACACCAGAACGGCCTTCGTCTTGCGACCGGTCAAGGCGCGGAGGCGGAATTCGTCATCCAAGGCGGATATGCGGTGTCGTCGAACGGCGTCACGATTGCGCATGGCAGCGACTCAACTGGGCGCATGATCATCAATGGTGGTTATTTCTTCTCGTATGGAAACGGAAACGGCAAGAAGGTCGGCACGAACACGGTTGCCCATGCGTCGAACTCGACGGGACTGATCGAAATCAACGGCGGCGCGTACACGAACGAGAACTGGCTGTTCGTCGGCAATACGGCGGGGGCAACTGGAACGATACACGTGAAGAACGGCACCTTCAACCAGAAATGCACGACCGCGAATTCGTTCGTCGTCGGCGGCGCACGCAGCACGGCATCGCATGGTTATTACATTCAGGAGGGCGGCACGGCCACGGCGGCGGCCGCAATGATCGTCGGCTTTGCGAATGGCGCGGACGGCCATGTGTTCATGAAGGGCGGAACTCTGAATCTCAACGGACAGAACCTCCATGTCGGCCCGACAAATGGCGGCTCTGGCGAGTTCGTCCAGAGCGGCGGCTCGGTCAACGTCAACATGGACTTCAAGCTCGGCAGGGCCGGTGCCGGTACGCTGACCGTCAGCAACGGCACGTTCACGGTCGCGAGCGGCAAGCAGATCTACATGTGCGAGGTCAACACCGGCAATGCGACCGTCAATCTCTGCGGCGGCACGCTTGTGACGAAGCACATGAGCATGGGCCCAGGCACTGCCGTTGTCAACTTCGACGGCGGCACGCTCAAGTCCAACAACACCAGCAACGATGGTCTGATTCAAGCCACCGTGCCGGTCAACGTCGGCCCCAAGGGCGGCACGATTGATACGGGCAACCGCGCCATCACGGTTCCGGCGGTTCTCGCGAGCGGCGTGAGCGGCGAGACCGACGGCGGCATGACGTTCAAGGGCGGCGGCACGGTCACGCTTACCGGCGTGAACACCTACACGGGCGCGACGGTGATCGACGCGGGCACGACGCTCCAGATGCCGGCGGCGAACAACCTTGCGGGCAATATCGTCGTCACGAACGCGACGTTTGCCGACTGTCCGCTTACAGTCCTCACGCTCACAGGCGGGAGCGACGTCGACGCCGCGCTTCTCGCGCGTTGCAGCCTCGCGGCGGACGCGCCCGATACGGTTGAGCTGACGGCTGACGGCGCGTCGGTGGTGGTTACAGCCAAAGCGTCCGTTCCTGTGACCGCCCGCAAGGTTTACGATTCGGGTGCGTATGTCTGGCGGTTCTACGACGTCAACGGCAACCTGATAACAGGAGCGGTCGATGAAAGCACTCTCGAAGCGGATTCCGTCACGGTGATCTTCGGATCGACCGCCGAACTGGCGGCGATTGGCACCGCCCCGGCGTGGGTTGGCGGCTGGCAGATGGCCTCGACGTTCGCGTTCGATCCTTCCTCTTCCGCCTCGCTTCCTGCGGGGTACACGTTTGACGCGGGGACGGTCATCGACCTGAGGGGCAGCAGCTGGACGCTTCCTGATGAGTGGAAGTCCGCCACGGTCGATTTCACCGTCACGAACAGCGTTGACGCGACGAAGGCCGTGCTGACGGTTGATGTTGCATCCGGCGCAACGTTCACCGAGACGCATCTCACGCTTGGCGGCAACATTGAGCTGCGCAAGACCGGCGCGGGGACGTATGCCATGACGAAGGACCAGCAGCACACCGGCGGCTCGGTCGTCACGGCGGGCCCGCTGACCAGGGCTGGCACAGTGACGGTCGGCGTCGTAGCGGGTTCGTCGCAGAGCCTTTCCGTCGAGGGCGGGAGTTTCACCATGTCCGACAACGGAAGTCTGGTTGTCGGTTGAACATCAACGGCGGCCAGGTGACAGTCAGCGGCTGGTCCTACCTTGCCAACAGCGCCACTTCCGGCGGTGCCGTGCTCAACCTGAACGGCGGCACGCTTGCAACCAGGCGCATAAACGTCGGCACGACGGCAGACTCGCTGATTCTCTTCAACGGCGGCACTCTGTACATCAATGGGCTTACGAACGACGGCTTCACCCTTGGCACCTCCGGCGGTGCGACCCCTGAACACCTGACCATCGCCGTCGCTGAAAAGGGCGGTACGATCAAGACGACAAACAACGATGACCGGGTCAAGGTCTGCGCTGGCGTCGTCAAGGCTGACGGCGTAGCGGCTGACGGAGGACTGAAGATTGTCGGCGGCGGCAAGCTGACCTTCACGGGTTCGCTCGCCTACACGGGCGGCACGACGGTCGAGATCGGCACGACGCTCGTCGTCCCCGACACGTCGCTTGGCGGCGGACTTGCCGCGTCGCTCCCCGCGACGCAGTTTGCCGTCGGCACGACGAACACTCTCGTGACGACGACGGGCGCAGGTACGTTTACTGCTTCCGACCTCCCGGACGTTTCGGCGTGCCCGTTCTACCGGGCGATGCTTTCCGACGACGCGAAGAGCATCCTGGTCGTGCGCGTCGCCCCGGCGATGTCCGTGACGGGCTTCGATCCCGTGACAGGCGAGATAACGCTTGGGTTCGAGAACATGGACGGTGCGCTTGATGTCGTTGTCGCATGGGATTCGAGCGACCACGGCGCGACTCTCGCAAGCTGGCCTTCCGGCAAGAGCGTCATCCTCGGCACGGTTGCGGCAGGCGCGACGACTGGCACGTTCACGCTTCCTGCGGAAGTCCTTAATGTAGGCACGCACTACCGCCTCTTCCTCGGCGGCGGCGCGGACACCGTTTACGATCAAGAGGTCAGATGGATCCGTCCCACCGCCCTTGGAGCCTACATCAAGACGGACTACAAGCCGACGGCAGGTTCCACGATGTACGCGAGGATTAATCTCAACAGTCGGACGTATTCCGCCGAGCCGGACTTCTATCAGGCATCGGGGAACTACCGCATCGGCATAAGCACGGCCGGCACGAGCTTCCACGTGTATATGCCTGGCAACGGCAATGACACGTTCGGAACGTATTCGGCATCATCCGACTTGAAGATATCGATGCATTATGTGAAAGGCACCTCGAATGTATTCTTTGTCAACGGTGCCGGCAAGGCCAGCAATAATTTTAACTGGGGTGGCAGCAACTATAACGTGACCGACTCGTCCAACCCGCTCTACATCTTCTCGAACTACGGCGGCACAGACCGTTATTCCCGTCCGATACTCTACAGTATGTCGTGGACGAATTCGTCGAACAAGGTTGCGGCGGACTTCATTCCCGTGAAGAAGGGTAGCGAATACGGCCTGTACGACAAGGTCGCCAAGAAGCTTTACCGCAACGCAGGTACGCAGGCGTTTGAATGCACCGATTCGACGGTTGTCTCCCTTGGCCCCGTCACCTTCGCCGACGGGCAGATGACGGCATCGGACGCGCAGCAGTATCATGGCGCGACGGTTCTCGACACGGCGAACTGCTCGATAACCCAAAGCGGCTCGACGGCGACCATCAACTGGTCTTTGACCCAGCCGGGAGGCGCGTCGGCGGAGATCGTGGCCGTGTACCAGACCGGAAGCTCGTATGTCACGAACGTCATCGCGAGCGGCGCGGTTGCCGGAGATACCGGCAGCTACACGCAGAACGACCTCTGGGCCACGGGCGCCTTCACGATCACCCTGTTCGCAAGAAGCGGACAATACGAATCCGAGAAGGTCGTGAAGAACTGCTCCGCGACCACCGTGGCGAGCGTGCCGTCCGCGCCGGCGCTTTCTGCCGACGAGACGCTGCACCAGATCGCGGCGAGCGGCACGGTCGCGCTGGGCAGCGGCACGACGGTTGCGTGGCTCGACTACGGCGCGACCACGTCCTACGGCAAGAAGATCGACCTGACGCTCAACGAGGGCGCGTGGGCGGCGACGATCCCCTACGACGACGTGCTCTGGAATGCGGGCGTGGTCCATGTGCGCGTGACGGCGTCGAACGAAGTGACGGGCGTGTTCGGTTCTTCCAAGTGTCAGAACTCCGCGACGGCAAACACCACATTTGCCACGGCCGGGCGCACGGTCACGCAGGGCAAGCTTAATTCAAAGACTGGCGAAGTGCCGCTCACCTTCGGCGGCGGCGCGATGGCGGCGCAGGTTCTCGTCGTCGCGTGGGGCGACCACGACTACGGCGACGACCTTGCGTCCTGGCCGAGCGCAAACCGCAAGGTGATCGACACGGTTGCGGCAGACGCGACGACCGGCACGTTTACGCTTCCTGCCGAAGCGCGGGCTCTCGGCACGTACTACCGCTTCTTCCTCGGCGACAGCGCGATTGTGCCCTACGACGAGGAAGTCGCGTGGATCCAGCCCAACGGCGTAGGCGCCTGCATCACGACAAGCTTTAAGCCCACGCAACAGCCAACTTTCGAAACAAAGATAAACCTTACGGATAATGCTATCGAAAGTGGATGCGACTATGGCAGTGTGTTCGATGCCGGCACGGCCTATGCGTATGGCGTATGGGCGTTCTGCAACGCCTCCGGTAAAATTGGCGCAAGGCGTTGCGGTTTCGCTTATTCCTCCAAGACATACTCGGGCGATGTAACGTTGTATGGAATATGGAGCGTTATCAAAAGCTCGGCACCGAATGCGACGTTCATGGTGAACAGCGATGTGGTGTACGCGTCGGGTTTCAACAACACCATGAGCGGCAATCCTTCGGTCGTCCGCTTCTGGGCGGGATTCAAGGGAGAGGCAGACGACAAGCAGTTCGGTGCTTCCGCCTACCGTTTCATCTATTCAAAGTGGTGGAATTCTGGGAAGACCACGCTGGAGGCCGACTTCATTCCCGTAAAGAAAGGCAACGAATACGGCCTGTACGACAAGATCGGCAAGAAACTTTACCTGAACGCGGGAGCGGAAGGGACGTCATTCAAGGGCGGCGAGAAGGTCGGCTACTCGCCTGTCACGTTCACCACGGTGCAGACGGCGGCGTCGGGCTCGAATCGTGTGCTGAAGCGCGGATCGGTCATTGCGGTGTACTAAGCTGAGGCTGAGAAAATGAAGACGTACGGTAAAATGCTTAAAATCGCAACCATCGCACTGGTTGCTGCGGCTGGTTCCGCGCTGGCGGAACCGGTTGACGCCGACGAAGCCAGGGCTGCTGTTGAAAACTGGCTTAAGTCCGGACGCGCCATGGGATGCACGGGCATGGGGGATGTGTCCGACGTACAGGCGTACGACGGCAGGGAGGGCGTGGGCAAGTTCTACGTCATCTCGCTTAGGAACGGCGCGGGCGAGGCGGCGGGCTACGTCGTGACCTCCGCAGACCGCAAGCTGAATCCGGTGCTTGCCTACTCCGACGACGGCATATTTGGGGCGACTGACGAAAACCCGCTCTGGACGATGCTCACAATCGACGTGTCCGCCGTTACGAAGGGTCTGGCGGCAGAGGAGGCGGCGCAGCCGGCCGCGTCGTCCGGCAAGCGTCTTAGTGCGGCGGCGCCGACCGAAAACGAGAGGAAGTGGGCGGAGCTTCTGGGCGGCGCGTCGGCGGGCGGCTCCGGCACCCGCCTTCGCGGTAGTGCGTATTCAAGCATATCCGACGTGCGTGTCACGCCGCTTCTCAGCACCAAGTGGGATCAGGACTACGACAAGCACTACAACGATACGTGGAACCTGATGACGCCGAGCAACTACGTATGCGGATGCGTGGCTACTGCGGCCGCCCAGATCATGAAATACTGGGCGTGGCCTGGCGCATCGACGAACATAACCGCCAAGACCGACTATACGGGAAAGGTGATCGTTGGCAGCGTCACAAATACCTGGAGGCTCTCCGACTTCACGACCGGCGCGAACAAGTACAGGCCCGCTTTCGGCGGCACCTACCAGTGGAGCGAAATGGCCGACGAATACAGCAATAGCAGCTCGGAAGCGTCCAGACTGGCCGTTGCCAAGCTCGTGCGCGACCTCGGCATGTCCGTACACATGTCCTACAAGTCCGGCGCCAGCAGCTCGATGAACCCGATCATGGCGGTGCGTTTCACCGACCAGTTCGCCTACGCCAACGCCATGTGCCGCTACCCGAACAACGAGAACTGGGATGCGGAGAGGGACAACACGATTCGCGCGAACCTCGACGCCGGTCTTCCGCTTGGCGTGTCGGTTCCCGGACACGCAATCATCGCGGATGGCTATGGCTACGAAAGCGGGACCCTTTACGTCCATTTCAACATGGGATGGGGCGGCTCCAAGAACTACTGGTACAATCCTCCCGACCTCACGGCCGCGGGTTACACGGACTTCAACTCCATATCGTGCCTGATATTCAACGTCTATCCGCCGACGAAATGTGCCGAAGCCGGACGTTCGGTCGTGAGCGGTCGCATTTTCGATGACTCAGGAAGACCGCTCGCCGGCGTCACGGTGGAGGCGCGGAAGGGAACGACGACATTCGCCACGACGACCTCGAACGACAAGGGCATCTACGCATTCCTGCTCCCGAAGGCGCAATACACTTTCCGCGCCGCGACAGACGAAGCCTACGCAACGACGAACATCACCGTCAAGGCCTGTACGTCTAACAGCATAAAGGCGGACGAAACGGCTTTTTACGCCGGAGGCGACTCGACGGGCAACATCTACGGTGCGGATATTGTCGTAGACATCCCGGTTGTGCCGGTCGCCACGCCGGCGTTCTCGCCGAAATCTGGAACCAAGTTCTTCCGGGACGGGCAACTCGTCTCCATCACGTGCGGCACGAGCGGCGCGGAGATCCGTTATACGCTTGACGGTACGGAGCCAACGTCCGAAAGCGCTCTCTACAAGGGGGCCTTCAGCATTTCGTCGAGCGTGACAGTCAAGGCCCGGGCGTTCAAGATGGATTTCCCGGATAGCGAAATCGCCACGGCCACGTATGTGCGCAGTCCGATCGTCGGCGCGAACTTCGTACAGGACGCCGCCCCGGCGGCGGGGACGTCCCAGACCGTCAGCCTGCCCGTCGTCGGCGACTACTCCGTTTCGTTCTCGTACGCCGGCACGGCAGGACACTACGGCGAGAGCGTGGAGCTGCGCCTCGTCCGGGAAGGCGTCACGAACGTCGTCGCGACGGTCGCGGCCTCCGGCGCGGGAACGTTCTCCACGAACCTCACGTGGATGGCGGACGCGGCGGGCGACTGGGAGCTTTACCTGTACGACGCCAACGGCTCATCGTCGGTCGCGCTCTCCGGCCTCAGCATCTCGATTCCCGCGACCGATGACAACCTGAAGCGCTACTGGGTCTATGAGACCCCGTTCACGTTCGGCGCGACGGGCACGTGGGCGGAGGCCCCGGCGACGGCGGATGGACTTCTCAACCAAGATGGCGACAATGAGTTTACGCCGACGGCCTCTCCGGCGGGACGGACTGTCATCTACACGGCGCAGGTGAGCCTTGACGCGGGCGAGGACCTGCACGAGGATGCGAACGCGAAGGCGGCGGTGGGAATGCGTACCGTGAACAATGCGCCCACGTTCGCGCTGCTCACGAAGTCCGCAGGCACGAACGCGTGGGTGGACGTCTCCGCCAATGGGCTTGGCGCGCCCCAGGCGAGTGTGGAATACACCATCGTGTTCTACCTCGACTGCACGAGCCGCACCTACAAGGCGTCTGTTGTCGTGGACGGCAAGCCACGGACGCTGTTCGCCGCCGACGGGAGGAAACGCTTTGCGTTTGCCGGCACTGCCACGCCCGTTGCCGGCAAAGTGGAGTTCTCGGACTGCAAAGGCGCGACGAAACTCACCGGCGAGTATTCAGATGAAAGGATCAAGGATGGCGTAATCATTGTGGTCCATTGATATGCGGCAGCACACCCCTTTCGCAAAAATTACCACAGGTTCAGCACAAATTTATGCTATACTATGCGCTGATAAGGAAAATTAGGTAAAGGTTTCACACAGGAGCACAGAGTTGGAGAAAAAACGCAAGATACCATACGGCGTCATCAACTGGGCCAAACTGGTCCGGGAATGCCTGTTTGTTGACAACACGGCCTACATCCGCAAGCTGGAGGATGTGGACACTCCCGTGTTCCTGCGTCCAAAGCGGTTTGGCAAGTCGATCGTCTGTTCCATGCTCGCGCACTACTACGACGTCAACCTCAAGGATCGTTTCGACGAACTCTTCGGAAAGACCGACATCGGACGCAACCCGACGCCGCTCCGCAACTCGTTTCTCGTCCTCCAGTTCGACTTCTCGACCATACAGGTGGGGACTCTCGCGGAGATCGAGCGGAACTTCGTTGAACACGTCCGGGGACGTGTGGAGCGTTTTGCGACGCAATACGCCTCGTTAGCCGACTGGTCGAGGGCTTTGGAACCAGATGGCCCAGCAGCCATGATTGACAAGGTGCGTGACATCATCAAGAACGCTGAGCTGCCCCCCCTCTACGTCATCATCGACGAGTACGACAACTTCACGAACGAGCTGGTGGTCTCGGGGCGCGACTTGGAGTACAACGCCGTCTGCGGGCACGATTCGAAGGGCGACGTGACGAGAGAATCGTTCTTCAAGGCGTTCTTCAAGTCGTTCAAGGCGGGCCTTGCGGACGGCACGGTTGGGCGCACGTACTTCACGGGCGTGTTGCCAATCACGCTCGACGATCTCTCCAGCGGCTTCAACGTTGGAACGGTCGTGAGTCTGGACAAGTCGCTGCTGGGGCTTGCTGGCTTCTCGAAGGCCCAGGTGAAGCGGTACGTCGACGAAGTCTTCGTCGAACATGGACTCGACCCCTCGATCAAGCCTGCTGTGCTGGCCGACCTCAAGGCGTTCTACGACGGCTACCGCTTCCTGCCGGACGCGGAGTCGTTGTACAACTCGACCATCTGCAACTGGTATCTGCGCAACCTCGTGAGTTCACGCAAACTGCCGACGGACGTCATAGATGCAAACGTCAGGACTGACATCGGCTGGTTCCGGCGGTTGGCGGGAAGCTCGGCGAACGCGCTTGCGAAAGTTCGCCAATATGTCGAAAGCGGCGAGGGGGAGAAGGTGTTCAGGGCGTCTCTTTCCTCCAAGTTCGGACGTGCGAAGTTCTTCACCGAGGAGTTCTTCCCCTACGCGATGTACTATCTCGGCCTTCTGACTTTTGAGAATCCGTTCAGGCTCAACATCCCGAACCTGACGATCAAGAACATGTTTGTCGATTACTACGACGAGCTTTCCGAGTTCACGAACGTCGATGAGGCGCGCACGGCGTTCAGCGACGCGGCCGAAGCGCTCGCCCTGGGAGATGGTTTGTGGAAAGCCCTCTTCGACGCCTACTGGCGGCACTACGTGAAGGCCCGCATCCCCGCGCAGGCATTCGACAAGATGAACGAGAACTTCTTCCGCACCACGTTCACCTCGCGCTGCATGGACGTTCTGCCGATGTTCTACTCCTTCGAGACGGAGTACAACTCGTCCGAGGGACGCTGCGACTTCCTCGCGATACCGAAGCCCGGCGTCGCCAAGCCCGCGCAGCTTGTCGAGTTCAAGTACTTCACGAACGCGGCGGCGGAGAAGGGGAACGCCCTCGGCCGCGCCGAACCGGACGCGGAGACGGTCGAGCAGGCGCTCGCCTACCGCAAGGCCCTCGCGCGGCGTCCCGACTGGAACCACCCGATCGCGGCGACGGTCGTCGAGGTCTGCGGCAACACGGGCTACAACTGGTTCGACTTGCCGGAGAGCAAACCCTTGCCTATAAGTTGAAAGGTTGAAAAGTTGAAGGTTGAAAGGTTTCTCTACTTATCCTCATTTACATTCAAAAAAAGAGCAAACACAAAAAGGAACAAAACCATGAAGACACGAACCAGCCAAAACGGGGTAGCCGGGCTCATGTTCAGGCTCATCCTCAACATCAAGTCCGCGGCGCTCGCCCTCGCGGCGCTCGCCCTCGCCGCGCCGTCGGCGTGGGGGGCTGACTACACCTGGAAAGACGGCGCGAGTGGCAATACCAATGTCGGCTCGAACTGGACGGGGGGAACTGCTCCCACAAGCGGGGTGAACAAGCCGATCTTCAACAATACCGGGACTGCGCTTTCGACGGTGAACAACAACATCACAATGTCGAATAGCACGCGTTTCGACGATGGGACAGTAAAAAACGGTGTTTTCAGTTTCACAGGCAATTGGTATTTCAAGACCTTCAGCATGGCGGATACGGAAAACAGCCAGGCGACTGTGACAAAGACCGGTACATGGACTTGCAACAACGGAGGGGGCTCTACATACCAGTTCAGATATGGCATAGGCAAGAACTCCAAAGCATCGTTCACGAACGTATCTGGCGACATCGGCGATATCGCCACGGGGCGTGCGACCCGCGACATGGATTTTACAGTTGGACATGGCGAAGGTTCCGACGCGGAGTTCATTCTCAAGGCGGGTACGGTGACGTCCAGCACGGCGCTTGTCCTCGGGTACGGCACATCCTCAAAGGGATTGCTCGTGATGGACGGCGGCGCGATGAACTGCAAGACCACGAACGTCGTTGCCCGTGGGACGGGATCAACTGGCATAGCGAGAATCAACGGCGGAACCTTTACCGGCAACAGCAAGCCGTTTTATGTCGCCAAGGGTGCGAACTCGACCGGCACGGTTGTCGTCAACGGCGGCACGCTCAAAACAGCAGATGTCTTTCTTGGCAACGATACTGGCGCAAATGCCTCTGTCATCGTCAGCAACGGCACCGTATCGGCGAGCGGACACACCCATATCGGGTACAAGTCAGGCGGCGTGACGACCAACTATTTCGAGGTTGCAGGCGGAGACTTTTCGCAGACTGCGGCAAACATGCACTTGTACATCGGAAGCGAGGGCGCGACCGGCACGAAGGCGGAAGTCTGCGCGAAGGGCAACGGCAAGATGAACATCTCGCGTTCCATAATCCTCGGAAACAAGGTCGGCGGGACGCTGACGGTCAAGGACAACGCGCAGGTCACGCTCGGCACGAAGACAGCCGACGGCCATGTCAACATGTGCTACGCTTCGACATACAACGGCGACCCCAGCTACCTGAATCTCGACGGCGGTACGCTTACAACAAAGATGGTCACCTACGGCAGCGGTACCTCCGGCAATGCGTTTGTGACGTTCAACGGTGGCACGCTCAAGGCCAATCAGGCAACAACGACGTTCATCGCGGACAAACCAAGGCTTTTCGCAAAGGTTGGCGCCAAGGGTGGCACGATCGACTCGGCTGGCTTCGCCATCACGATTCCGAAGGCGATTGAGAGCGGCGTGAGCGGCGAGACCGACGGCGGCATGACGTTCAAGGGCGGCGGCACGGTCACGCTTACCGGCGCGAATACCTACACTGGCGTGACGGTGATCGACGCGGGAACGACGATTCAGATGCCGGCGGCGAACAACCTTGCGGGCAATATCGTCGTCACGAACGCGACGTTTGCCGACTGTCCGATTACGGTTCTCACGCTTACCGGCGCGGGCGCGGACGCAAGCGACATCCTCTCGCGTTGCAGCCTTGCGGCTGATGCGCCCGATACGGTTGAGCTGACGGTCGACGGCGCGTCGGTGAAGGTTGTCCAGAAGGCATCCGCCCCTGCGACCGCCCGGTTGGTCTATGATCAGGGCACGGACTCCTGGAACTGGGAGTTCCGCGACACAACGGATGCTGTGATTCCCTCTGTCGATCAAAGTGCGCTTGAAGCGTCTTCCATCACCGTACGCTTTGGCTCGACCGACGAACTGGCGGCGATTGGCACAGCCCCGGCGTGGGTCGGCGGCTGGCAGATGACTGCGGCGTTCGATCTCGTCTCCGCCAGCGCCGCAACCGCGCTTCCGGCTGGATTCACCATCGGGGCGGGAACTGTCATCGACTTGAAGGGCTGCAACTGGACGCTTCCCGACGGGCTGAAGTCCGCCACGGTCGATTTCACCGTCACGAACAGCGTTGACGCGACGAAGTCCGTGCTGACGGTCGATGTCGCGTCCGGCGCAACGTTCACCGAAACATATCTCACGCTTGGCGGCAATCTTGAGCTTCGCAAGACCGGCGAGGGTACGTACGCGATGACGAAGGACCAGCCCCATACGGGCGGCACGGTCGTCACGGATGGCCCGCTGACCAGGTCTGGCACAGTGACGGTTGGCGTCGTAGCGGGTTCGTCGCAGAGCCTCTCCGTCGAGGGTGGGAGTTTCACTACGTCCAACAGCGGGAATCTGGTTGTCGGTGCAAACGGCGTCGGCGAGTTCACCATCACGAACGCCACGGCGACGATGAACAGTCTCTACGTCGGCAACGGCACGGGGTCCGGGACGATGAACATCAACGGCGGGACGCTGACGGTCGGCGGCTGGTCCTTCCTTGCCAACAGTGCCACTTCCGGCGGAGCCGTGCTCAACCTGAACGGCGGCACGCTTGCAACCCGGCGCATAAACGTCGGCACGACGGCGGACTCGCTGATTCTCTTCAACGGCGGCACGCTGTACATCAATGGAGTTACGACCGACGGCTTTACCCTCGGCACCTCCGCCGGGGCGACCCCCGAACACCTGACCATCGCCGTCGGCGAAAACGGCGGCACGATCAAGACGACATACGACGATGACAAGGTCAAGGTCTGCGCCGGCATCGTCAAGGCGGACGGCGTGGAGACGGACGGCGGACTTCGCATCGAGGGCGGCGGCAAGCTGACCGTCACGGGTTCGCTCTCCTACACGGGCGGCACGACGGTCGAGATCGGCACGACGCTCGTCATCCCCGACACGTCGCTCGGCGGCGGGCTTTCCGCCACCATTCCTGATACTCAGCCTGACGTCGGCACGACGAACATTCTCGTGAAGACGGCGGGCGAGGGCGTGTTCACCGACTCCGACCTTCCCGATGTCACGGCGTTCCCGTACTACAGGGCGATGCTTTCCGAGGACGCGAAGAGCATCCTGGTTGTGCGCGTCGCCCCGGCGATGTTCGTGACGGGATTCAATCTCGAGACGGGCGAGATAACCTTGGGATTCGAGAACATGGACGGCGCGCTTGATGTCGTCGTCGCGTGGGACACGACCGACCATGGTGCGCGCTTTGACAACTGGCCAACCGGTAAGAGCACCGTCCTCACCAACGAAGTCGCGGCAGGCACGACGACCGCCACGTTTAAGCTTCCTGCGGCAGTCCTTGGCAATGTCGGCATGTACTACAGGATATTCCTCGGTATTGAGGATACAATCTACGATCAACAAGTTGCATGGATTCAGCCCGCAGCCCTCGGTGCCTACATCAAGACGGACTACAAGCCGACGGCGGGTTCATGGATGGCAGCTAGAATAAACCTCAATGGCCAGACGTATTCCGCAGAGCCGGACTTCTATCAGGCATCGGGGAACTACCGAATCGGCATAAGTACGGCCGGCACGAGTTTCCACGTGTACATGCCTAGCATGGGCAATGCCACTTTTGGCACATTCTCACACAACAATGCCTTGAACATATTGATGCATTACGTGAAAAGCGCCCAGAATGTTTTCTTTGTCGACGGGAGCGGCAAGGCCCACAATAATTTTAACTGGGCTGGCAACTATTCAGTGTCCGACTCGACAAATCCGCTCTACATCTTCTCGAACTACGGCGGCACAAGCCGTTATTCCCGTCCGATGCTCTACAGCATGTCGTGGACGAATTCGTCGAACAAGGTTACTGCAGACTTCATTCCCGTGAAGAAGGGCAGCGAATACGGCCTGTACGACAAGATTGCCAAGAAACTCTACCTGAACTCCGGCGCGGAGGGAACGTCGTTCACGGGCGGCAGTGCGGTGGATGGCGATAATCCGCCGATGTCGTTTGGGGCGGGACAGATGGCTGCTACCGACACCCTGCGGTATTACGGCACGACGGTTCTTGACGAGGAGAACTGCTCGATAACCATGAACGGCGCCACGGCGAACATCAACTGGGCACTTGAGCAGCCAGGAGGCGAGTCGGCGGATATTGTGGCCGTGTTCAAGACCGGAAGCGCGGCAGTCACGAATGTACTTGCGACGGGGGTTGGTGCAGGTAGTAACGATGTCGCCATAGTTGAGAATGTCTATGCCACAGGACAGATCACGGTCACGCTCTTCGCGAGAAGCGGTGGAAACAAGTCGGTGGATCTCTCGTGGACATTCCCCGGGACTACTGTGGCGAGCGTGCCGTCCGCGCCGGTGCTTTCCGTCGATGAGACGCTGCACCAGATCGCGGCGACAGGCATGGTCTCGTTCGGTAGCGGCACGACGTCCGTAAGGCTTGAATACGGCGCGACTACGTCCTACGGCAAGACGATCGATTTGACGCTTGATGAGGATGCGTGGAGTGCGACGATCCCCTACGATGACGCGCTTTGGAAAGCTGGCAAGGTCTGTGTGTGTGTGAAGGCGGTCAACGAGATTGTGGGCATCTTTGGCACTTCCAGACAAGAGCGTACCGCAACGGCAAACGCCTCCTTCACAAAAGCCGAAGCGCGCACGATCACGTTGACCGCGTTCAATCGCGATAATCCCACGCACCCCACGACGGGTACGGCGACGCTCGCATTCGGCGGTGAAGCGGCCGCGGCGCAGGATCTCGTGATCGCGTGGGGCGACCATGACTACGGCGAAAACATCGGATCGTGGCCGCGCGCCAACCGCAAGGTCATCGGTTCCGTCGCGGTGGGTGATTTGTCCGGCACTTACACGCTGCCCCCGGAGGCATTGGTCTCCGGCACGTACTACCGCTTCTTCCTCGGCGACCGCGCGGTCGCGCCCTACGACGAGGAGGTCGAGTGGCTCCAGCCGGAGGTTAGCGGCGCATACATCAATACGGGCTATACCCCGGCGAGCACTGACAAGGCCGAGTTCAAGTTCAACATGGACAATCAGGTTTACAGTGACGCTGACTACAGGACAATCTTTGCCGCCGGCAGCGGATGGCAGAAAACAATGCATACGGCAGTCAATCGGGACGGATGGATGTCCAACGTCCGTGCTGGTACTATTCGCTTCGCGGCGAAAGGCAGCAACAACATCGTGACAGGATTTGACAGGTTTACCGATCATGTCGTGAAGATTGTCTATCAAGGCGATGTCGACAAGTTCTTCACGATCGATGGCAAGACCGGAAACAACATCTACCATGAGTATACAGATGGCAGCGCGACCGTGACAAGCACCTGGAACACCTACAACAACACCTTCTACGGGCCGAATTCCTCGTTGAAGATCTGGGCGAACGGCAGCAGCACGCCGTCGATGGTGAAACTCTACTACATGAAGTGGATGAACTCGTCGGGCACGGTAATACACGAGTACATCCCCGTCGTAAAGAGTGGCGAATATTGCCTGTACGATATAAATACGGCAAAGGTATTGCACAACGTGGGCGCTGAGGGCACGTCGTTCACGGGCGGTTCGAGGACGGGCTATTCACCGCTCACCTTCGAGGAGGTGCAGACGGCGGTGTCGAGTGTCAGGATGGTGGGCACGGTTGAGATTACCGAGCGCGACTGGGCGAGACCGAATGAGAACGTGACCTTGGAATGGTCTGCGTCCAGCGTCGCCACAAAGCTGTGGGTCGCGTATTCAACAGAGCCGATTAGTGCCGCTCCGGGCGAGTTCGCTGATCCAAGCGCATGGAGCTTCTGCACCAATGTTGCCTCCGTCGCGGCGAACGACACGACCGGCACCTACGCGCTTGGCGATCCGCTCGGCGACGGCAACAGGTACAAGACAATGCGCTTCATCCTTTCGAAGGACGGGGATACGCTGGTTCCGCTGCTCGTCTCCGAGCCGTACCGCACGCTGAAGCAGGGAAGCGTCATCTACATGAGGTAGGCCGCACGACCGGCTGTAATTGGGGCAATGGATGACTTTGACATAAAGGTCGCAGTTGGCGATTCGGATTTCAATTGGGCCGAGGCGGAAAGGCTCGCCGCGCTGCCCGACTTTGGCGTCCTGGCAGAGCTGCGGAAACTGCGCGAGGAGGTCGAAAATGGCTGAGGAACGCGTGGTGCGGCTTTCGTGGGATGCATGGCAGGCCGGGAGAGCGGCGAAGCGGGCCGCGCTCGCGGCGCATGGCCTCTCCGGCGAGTCGCGTCGCTCTTCCGCACGACCGGAGGCACGTCGCCAACTGGCCCAGTTTCAAAGTGCTGCGGCTCACCCCGTGCTCAACCCGTTGACAAACAAAAGAGGGTTTTAGTATAATGCGCGGCGAAGGGGTAACCATGCTCTGACATAGCAAGAAAGAAAAGACGATGGCGAAGAAGTACCTAGATCCGAAGGCGGACGTGACCTTCAAGAAGGTTTTTGGCGAGCACAAGAATCTCGTCATAAGCCTCCTCAATGCTTTGTTGCCCCTCGACCCTGGCAAGCAGGTGGAGTCAATAGAATACATGACGTCGGAGATGGTGCCGGAAACGCCGTTCGGCAAAAATTCCATTGTTGACGTGCGCTGCGAGGAGACCGGCGGACGCAAGTTCATCGTCGAAATGCAGATGGAGTGGTTTCCCGATTTCATGCAGAGAGTACTACTCAATGCGTCAAAGGCATACGTGAGGCAGTTGCCGAAAGGCGACAACTACCAGTTGCTCCAGCCGGTCTATTCCCTCAATCTGGTGAACCACACGTTCCTGCCGGACATGGACGGGTACTACCACTACTACCACCTTGTACACGATCTTGATTCCAAAAAGGTGCTGGACGGTCTGCACCTTGTCTTCGTGGAGCTTCCCAAGTTCAAGGCGAAGAACCTCACCGAGAAGAAGATGCAGGTTCTCTGGCTTCGTTTCCTGACG
>CACWIW010000016.1 GCA_902761035.1 uncultured bacterium
AGGCGAATATAGTATCTCAAAAAAACGCCGATTTGTCAAGCGGGGGCGGAATCCACCGTGGCGATTGCCCTGTTCTCACCTATCTGAAATCGCCGTGGCACGCACCATTGGATTGATTGTCAGGTTTGTGCGTTCGGAAAAATCGCGGCTTGCGCGGCAGGGGCGGGTGTGCTAGAATGTCCGCATGAGAAAAATGACAGTTGTGTCCGCCCTTGTGGCGGGAGTGCTCGCCGCGTTCGGCGGCGCGAAGCAGATCGGATACATCGGCGCGAGCAGCGGCAACCAGCCGAACGCGTTGAAGATCGTGGAGGTGGACGCCGAGACGGGCGCAATCGCCGTACGCGGCACGCTGCCCGTGGCGAACGCCACGTACATCGCAGTCAACCGCGCGCGGACGCGTCTCTACACGTCCCTTGCGGACCGTTCCGTGCCGAAAGGGCCGAACGGCGGCGTGGCCGTGTACGCGCTCGACCCGTCCGGCTGCGCGCCCGTGCTCCTCGAAAAACTCGCCACCGGACATCCCGCGCCCTGCCACCTTTCGCTTTCGCCCGACGAGAAGAAGCTCGTCTTCGCCGAGTACGGATGCGGCACGGCGGGCTGGGTGGACCTCAAGGCGGACGGCACGTTCAAGAAGGAGACTCTCGCCGGAATCGTCTCGGAGGATCCCACCGGACCGAACAAGCCGCGCCAGGACCGTCCACACTGCCACTGCGCGCGCGTGACGCCCGACGGCAAGTACATCTGCATCGTCGACCTCGGCACGGACCGCGTGAAGACCTACTCGGCGGCGACAGGCGCGTTCGTGCGCGACGTGATCACCACACCCGCCGGGGCGGGTCCGCGTCACATCGCGTTCCACCCGAACGGACGCTTCGCCTTCCTCCTCTTCGAACTCGAGAACTACGTGACGAGCTACCGCTACGCGGACGGACACTTCACGCCGATTCAGCAGCTCAAGCTGACCCCCGAGGACTTCACTGAATTCTCGAAGGCGGCCGCGATCAAGCTCTCCGAGGACGCCTCCGAACTCTACTGCTCGAACCGTGGACACGAATCCATCGCCGTGTTCTCCGTCAACGCCGAAACGGGCGCGATCGCGCGGCGCGGCATCATCAAACTCGACGGTTCCTTCCCCTGGGACTTCGAGGTGCTGCCGGACGGCAAGGTGTTCGCCGTCGGTTTCCAGAAGGACGGCGCGCTCCGTACCTACCGCTACGACAAGGCCGCCTGCACGCTCACGCCGCTCGCAGCCGTGAAGGACATGGGTTCGGTTTTCTGCACGACGTTCCTTCCCGTTTCCGGAACGGCCGCATCAATCGCAGACTCCGGCGCCGTCGACCCGCGCGTGCGCACGGTCATGCCGCCAACGCGCATTGTCGCGGCATCGCAAGATCTTCGCGGCACGGAGAAGCTGTGCGGACCGCGTTTCGGACAGGTCTCCGAGGGCGCATTTGGCGCGGGTTCGGGTCCAGTGCTGAAACCGGGCGAATGGGTTGTACTCGACTTCGGACGTGAGCTGCATGGTTCGCTCCAGATCGGTTGCGGCGCGAAAAGTGGCAGAGGCGCGCGTGCGCGCGTGCGGTTTGGCGAGTCGGTGGCGGAGGCGATGAGCGAGCTCGGCGAGCGCGGCGCCTGCAACGACCACGCGATACGCGACAGTGTGATCGACCTCCCGTGGTTCGGCCAGCGGGTAATCGGCGAGTCGGGATTTCGTTTCGCGCGAATCGACAACGTGGGAAACTGCGGCCTTCAGCTTGAGTACGTGCGTGCCGTGTCGGTCATGCGCCCGATGGAGCGCCTCGGGTCCTTCCGTTCGTCGGACGAGCGGCTCAACGCCGTGTTCGAGACGGCCGTGCAGACGGTCCATCTCTGTTGCCAGTCGTATCTCTGGGATGGCATCAAGCGCGACCGCCTCGTGTGGATGGGCGATACGCACCCCGAGACGATGTCCGTCCTCGCCGTGTTCGGCGCGGCGGACGTCCTTCCCGCGTCGCTCGACTACATGGCCGCCACGACCCCGCCGAACAAGTGGATGAACGGGATGCCCACGTACACCCTCTGGTGGCTCCGGAACGTCGCGGAATGGTACCGCCACACTGGCGACGTCAACTACCTGAAGAAACACGCGGCGTACATCTCCGCGACGTTCGACCACGTGCTGACGGGAATGAAGAACGGCGAGTGGACGGCGGGCACGTTCCTCGACTGGCCCACGCAGCACAACAAGGCGGCCGCAAAAGCCGGAACGCAGGCCCTCGCTCTCGTATGCGCGCGTGAGACGGCATTCATGGCCGACGCGATCGGCGACGCGTCCCTCGCCGACAAGGCGCGTTCGCTCGCGGCGAAACTTGAGAAGCTGCGTCCGGAACCGTGCGGCGCGAAAAGCTCCGCCGCACTGCTCGCGCTCTCCGGCCTGCGCTCGCCCAGGGAGATGTTCGAACAGGAACTGGGCCGCGACGGACACGACAGGGTCTCCACGTTCTACGGCTACTACATGATCGAGGCGATGAGCGCGGCAGGGGAACAGCAGCGCGCGCTCGACACGGTGCGCGACTACTGGGGCGGCATGCTCGACGTGGGTGCGACGAGTTTCTGGGAGGACTTCAACCTCTCCTGGACGAACAACTGCTTCCGCATTGACGAACTGCCCGTCGCGGGCAAGAAGGACATCCACGGCGACTATGGCGACTTCTGCTACAAGGGCTTCCGCCATTCGCTCTGCCACGGATGGTCGTCAGGCCCGGCCGCGTGGTGCATCAACCGCGTCCTCGGCATCCAGCCGCTTGAACCCGGCTGCACGACCGTGCGCGTGAAACCGTCCCTTGGCGACCTCGCCTGGGCCGAAGGCGCGTACCCCACGCCGATGGGACCTGTGCGCGTGCGTGCGGAGAAGAAGACCGACGGCACGGTTGAGACGACGATCAACGCGCCGGAAGGTGTGAAAATCGTCCGCGAGTGACGCCATGCGCATTGCCCTTTCGACAAACTGGAACAACGTACGTCTCGACGACGGCGCGGCCATCGCCGACGAGGCGATCGCGCTTGGTTTTGACGCGCTGGAGCTTGGCTTCCGCACGATGCCTGAGCAACTGCCCGGCTTCAAGAGCCGACTCGACCAGATTCCCGTCGACTCTGTGCATGCCTACTGTCCCGTGCCCATCGGCGCGCCGAGCGGACACCCCGAGCTCCACCAGCTCGCTCACCACGACGAGGAGGAACGCGCGCTCGCGCGCCTGCTCCTGAAGAAGACGATCGAATGCGCCGTCGACCTCGGTGCGAAAGTGGTCGTGACGCACGCCGGCTACGCCGAGCTGGACGGTCTTTTCGTGAATCTCGATTCGTCCGTACTGCGCCGCCTCTCGAAAGGCATTGACGGCAAACAAGACGTGACGCGTCCTGCCTACGTCAAGCACCTTGCCAAGGCGCATGTGCGCCGCAAGAAACGCGGACGCAAACTGCTGGAAGTCTTCCGCCGCGAACTCGACGCGGTGATACCCGAACTCGAAAAGGCGCATCTTACGCTCGCGCTTGAGAACCTACCGAGCCTCGAGGGATTCCCGAACGCGGAGGAAGCCGAGACGCTGATGAAGGATCTCGCGGGCGCACCTGTGCGCCTCTGGTTCGACACGGGCCACGCACGCGTGCGCGCCAGTTACAAGTGGGACGCCCCGGAAACGGACATCGCCAACCGTTTTGCGCCGCATGTCTGCGGCATGCACTTGAACGATGTCATGGACTTCCACGACGACCACCGCCAGCCCGGCTGGGGCAACGTCGATTTCGCCGCGCTCAAGCCACTCGCCCAGCGCGACATCCTGCGCGTGTTCGAGCCGCACGAGCCCGTGACCTTCGATGAATTGAAGACGAGCCTCGCCCTGATTCGGAAAATATGGTCGTAAATTGCGTCACTGTCCCATCTGGCACAGCGAGTGTGCCACAGTGGCACACGGACACAGTGTGTGACACGCCGTTGAAAACATAGAATTGCCAATTCGCGGAACTTTCACGCCATTTTTTACTTATAGTCATTTTGTTTGACCGCTTGGCACGCATTTTGCTTACTCTCAGCTGCCCACATGGAAAGAAAGTGGGCAAGGAGAAAACATTATGGCAAAAGTATTAGGTATAGACCTGGGCACCACGAACAGCTGCATGGCTGTTATGGAAGGTGGCGAAGCGACGGTGATTCCGAACGCGGAAGGCCAGCGCACCACGCCGTCCATCGTGGCGTTCACGAAGACGGGCGAGCGTCTCGTCGGCCAGGCGGCGAAGCGCCAGGCCGTGACGAACCCGAAATCCACCATTTACTCGATCAAGCGCTTCATGGGCCGTCGTTACGACGAGATGGAGGCCGAGCGCAAGATGGTCCCGTACGAGGTCGTTCCGGCCGCGAACGGCGACGCGGCGGTGAAGGTGGGCGATAAGACGTACAGTCCGCAGGAGATCAGCGCGATGATCCTGCAGAAGCTGAAGACGGACGCGGAGGCGTTCCTCGGCGAGAAGATCACCGAGGCGGTCATCACCGTGCCGGCGTACTTCAACGACGCACAGCGTCAGGCGACGAAGGACGCGGGCCGCATCGCGGGCCTCGACGTTAAGCGCATCGTGAACGAGCCGACTGCGGCGTCGCTCGCGTACGGTCTCGACAAGAAGAAGAATGAGAAGATCGCCGTGTACGACTTCGGCGGCGGCACGTTCGATATTTCCATCCTCGACATCGGCGACGGCGTCTTCGAGGTGAAGGCTACGAACGGCGATACGCACCTCGGCGGCGACGACCTCGACCAGGCGATCATGAAGTGGATGATCGAGGACTTCAAGGCGCAGAACGGCATCGACCTCGGGTCGGACGTGATGGCCCTCCAGCGTCTCAAGGAAGAGGCCGAGAAGGCGAAGTGCGCTTTGTCATCCGCTACGACCTACGACATCAACCTGCCGTTCATCACGGCCGATTCGTCGGGTCCGAAGCACCTGACCATGACCCTCAACAAGGCGAAGCTCGAATCGCTCACGATGGACCTCGTGAACCGCACGAGCGAGCCGTGCCGCAAGTGCATGGACGACGCGGAGCTATCCTCGGTCGACGAGGTGGTGCTCGTGGGCGGCCAGACGCGCATGCCGCTCATCCAGGAAAAGGCCAAGAGCCTGTTCGGCAAGGATCCGCACAAGGGCGTGAACCCGGATGAAGTCGTCGCCATGGGCGCGGCCATCCAGGGCGGCATCCTGAAGGGCGACGTGAAGGACGTGCTGCTCCTCGACGTGACGCCCCTCACGCTCGGCATCGAGACGCTCGGCGGCGTGATGACGCCCCTCATCGAGCGTAACACCACGATCCCCACGAAGAAGAGCCAGGTGTTCTCCACGGCGGCGGATAACCAGCCGGCGGTGACGATCAGCGTCTTCCAGGGCGACCGCAAGATGGCGCGCGACAACAAGTCGCTCGGCAACTTCAACCTCGACGGCATCCCGCCGGCCCCGCGCGGCGTGCCGCAGATCGAGGTGACGTTCGACCTCGACGCAAACGGCATCCTCAACGTCTCCGCGAAGGACCTCGGCACCGGCAAGGAGCAGAAGATCACCATCACGGCGGCGGGCGGCCTCTCGAAGGACGAAATCGAGAAGATGCGCAAGGACGCCGAGATGCACGCGGCCGAGGACGCCAAGCGCCACGAGGACGCGGAGGTCCGCAACAAGGCGGACGGCCTCGCCTTTCAGGTGGAGAAGACCCTCAAGGACGCCGGCGACAAGATCGCGGCCGACAAGAAGGCCCCCGTGGAATCCGCGCTGAACGACCTCAAGGAGGCCCTCAAGGGCACGGACACCGCCGCCATCAAGGCGAAGGAAGAGGCCCTCATGAAGGCGATGGAGCCTGTCGCGCAGGAAATGTACGCCCATGCCCAGGCCTCCGGCGCGCAGCCGGGCGCGGGCACGCCGCCGCCCGGCGCGGGCACGCCCCCGCCGAACAACGGTGGCGAGTCCAAGAAAGGCGGAGACGACGTGGTCGACGCCGACTTCACGATGAAATGATTTGGTTGCAATCGCAAACAATAGAACCCGAAAGGAAAAACAAAAAATGAAAATCAGACCCCTCGGCGATCGCGTTCTCGTTGAACCGGTCGAAGAAAAGGAACAGACGGTCGGCGGCATCATTATCCCCGACGCAGCCAAGGAGAAGCCGATTAAGGGCAAGGTGCTCGCCATCGGCAAGAAGGTGGACAAGGAGAACAAGGAAATCCCGTTCAACGTGAAGGTCGGCGACGAGGTTCTGCTGCCGAAGTACGGCGGCACGGAAGTGAAGCTGGACGACAAGAAGCTCCAGCTCATCCGCGAGGAAGACCTCCTCGGCGTGTTGGAGAAATAACAACGACCGGGGGAGACCCGTCTCCCCCGAACCCCCTCAATAAGGAATTATCATCATGGCAAAGCAGATCAAGTTCGACGCAGAAGCGCGTCAGAAGATTCTCGCCGGCGTTGAGAAGCTCAGCGCGGCGGTCACGAGCACGCTCGGCCCGTCCGGCCGCAACGTGATCCTCGACAAGAAATTCGGCTCCCCGCAGATCACCAAGGACGGCGTGACCGTCGCCAAGGAGATCGAGCTCGCGGATCCCTTCGAGAACATGGGCGCGCAGATGGTCCGCGAAGTCGCCAGCAAGACGAACGACGTTGCCGGTGACGGTACGACCACCGCTACGCTGCTCGCCGAGGCCGTCTATCGCGAGGGTCTCAAGAACATCACGGCCGGCGCGAACCCGATGGCCCTCAAGCGCGGCATCGACAAGGCTTCCGAAGCCGTCGTCGGCGCCATCGCGAAGCTCTCCAAGAAGGTGAAAGACCCGGCCGAGATCGCCCAGGTCGCCACGCTTTCCGCGAATGGCGAGGAGGAGATAGGCAACATCATCTCCGAGGCGATGGACAAGGTCGGCAAGGACGGCACGATCACGGTCGAAGAGGCGAAGACCCTTGAGACCACGCTCGACGTCGTCGAGGGCATGCAGTTCGACAAGGGCTACCTCTCGCCTTACTTCGTCACCGATCCCGAGGAGATGGAGTGCGTGCTCGAGAACCCCTACATCCTGCTCTTCGAGAAGAAGATCTCGAACCTCCAGGACATGCTGCCGCTGCTCCAGAGCGTCGCCAAGACGGGCCGTCCGCTTATGATCATCGCCGAGGACGTCGAGGGCGAGGCGCTCGCGACGCTCGTCGTGAACAAGCTGCGCGGCACGTTCTCCGTGTGCGCGGTCAAGGCGCCTGGCTTCGGCGACCGCCGCAAGGCGATCCTCGAGGACATCGCGGTCCTCACGGGCGGCAAGCTCATCAGCGAGGACCTCGGCATCAAGCTCGAGAACGTCACGCTAGAAATGCTCGGCAGCTCGAAGAAGGTCACGGTCGACAAGGACAACACCACGATCGTGCAGGGCAAGGGCAAGAGCTCGGACATCTCCGCGCGCGTCGCCCTCATCAAGAAGCAGATCGAGGAGACGACCTCCGACTACGACCGCGAGAAGCTCCAGGAACGTCTCGCCAAGCTCGCCGGCGGCGTGGCCATCATCAAGGTGGGCGCGGCGACCGAGGCGGCCATGAAGGAGAAGAAGGACCGCGTCGACGACGCGCTGCACGCGACCCGTGCGGCCGTGGAAGAGGGCATCGTTCCCGGCGGCGGCGTTGCGTACCTGCGCTGCCAGAAGGCGATCGACGGCCTCACGCTCACGGGCGACGAGAAGGTCGGCGCCGAGATCGTTGCGCGCGCCATCGAGGCCCCGCTGCGCAAGCTCGTGTCGAATGCGGGACAGGAAGCTGCCCTCGTCGTCGCGAAGGTCAAGGCCGACAAGGGCTCAAACGGCTACAACGTCCGCACGGGCGAGTACGCCGACCTGATGAAGTGCGGCGTCGTCGATCCGGCCAAGGTCGTGCGCACCGCGCTCCAGAACGCGGCCTCCATCGCGGGCCTCCTGCTCACCACGGACTGCATGGTCACGGACCTTCCCGAGAAGAAGGAGTGCAACTGCGGCAACCACGGCATGCCAGACGAGACGGGCACTCGGAGTCTCTCCGGGTGCCCGTTTCCGCATGAAATGAATCGAATTCTTTTTGAACAAGGTGAAATCCGCGACGGACGGGCGACCTTTTCGGACGTCCGCGCCGAACATGTGCTGAACGTGCTGCACGGCGAGGTGGGGCAGACGCTTAAGACCGGCGTTGTCAACGGACTGATCGGTACGTCCGTGATTGAGCGGGTCGAAGGTGGCGCCGTGACCGTACGTTGCACGCACGAGACGCCGGCACTCGCGCCGTGGATTGATCTCGTCCTCGCGCCACCGCGTCCGCGTGTGATGAAACGCCTTCTGCCGCAACTCGCTTCTCTCGGCGTGCGCCGGATCGTGCTTGTGGGTGCGGAGAAGGTGGAGAAGGCGTTTTGGGGCGCGCAGCTGCTGAAAGAAGAAATCTACCGGCCCTTGTTGATTGACGGTTTGCAGCAGGCGGGCACAACCGCCGTGCCGTCGATTGAGACCTTCAAAAGTTTCAAGCACTTCGTCGAGCGTAAGCTCGATGCGCATTTTGAGGGACAGCCCACGCGGATCGTGGCGCACCCATACGGCGCGTGCGGGGCGCGCGCCCTACTGGCTGCGACAAGCGCGGCCGCTCCCGTGAGCGCGGTTCCGGTGTTGGCGGTGGGGCCGGAAGGGGGGTGGACGGATGATGAGGTTGAACGCCTGGAGGCGAAAGGTTTTGCGCGGATGTCGCTGGGCGCGCGCATTCTGCGCACGGACACGGCGCTCATCGCGCTCTTGAGTCGCCTCATGGAAATCTACGACGTCTGATGTAATTTTACAAAACAAAATTTCCCAATTGACCTCCCGGCGGGGATTTGATATACTACACGCCGTTTTCCGGGCTATTAGCTCAGTTGGTTAGAGCGCTTCCTTGACATGGAAGAGGTCAGTAGTTCGAATCTACTATAGCCCACCAGTCCCCCACTCTGCAATCGCAAACCGTGCCGATTGCAATGTGCCTTCTACAGGCAAAGGAGAAGTCGAATGAAGTTTGCAACACGAACCGAGAAGGCAAGAGGGTCTTTTCATGCAGCCGTTCTTCTTGCTACAGCATGTGTGGCGTCTGGTGTGGATGCAGCCATCACACACGACTGCGATATCGTGATTTACGGTAGTACCCCAGCCGCGCTTTCGGCGGCGGTTCAGGCGAAGCGCATGGGACGGAGCGCCGTAGTCGTGTCGCCGGAGACGCGTATCGGCGGACTCACCACTGGCGGGCTTGGCGCTACGGACATCGGCAACAAGGCCGCGTTTGGTGGACTTGCACTCCAGTTCTACAAGGACGTGGCCACGTACTACGGGAATCCCGACCACCTGGTCGTCCAGTTCCCGAACGAGAAAAGGCGCAAGGCCACGTCGGCCGGCATACTCAAGGGCGAGTCGAAGTGGACGTTTGAGCCGTCCGTGGCGCTTACCATCCTGGAAGGCTGGGAGAAGCGTGACGGACTAGATATCCGCCGCAACGAGTGGCTTGACCGTGAGAAGGGCGTTGAGAAGGAAGGCGGACGCATCGTCTCCATCAAGACTCTTTCTGGTAATGTCTATCGCGGCAAGGTATTCATTGATACGACGTACGAAGGCGACCTCATGGCGGCGGCCGGCGTTTCGTACCATGTCGGACGCGAGGCGAACTCGGTTTACGGTGAGACGCTGAACGGCAATGAACCGATGTACGCGAAATACCACCAGCTCCACAAGGGAATTGATCCTTACGTCGTGCCCGGCGATCCGAATAGCGGACTTCTCTCCTGCGTCGAACCGTACGATCCGAACTTCAAGCCCGGCGACGGAGACAAGCGCGTGCAGGCGTACTGCTTCCGCATGTGCCTCACCGACAACCCTGCGAACCGCATCCCGTTCAAGAAGCCCGCAAGGTACGACGAGAAGGACTACGAACTCATGTTCCGCCACTTGGCGCTCGGTCCGCTCGACCGCCACGGGATGCCGTGGATTAACTCTAAGATGCCAAACTGCAAGACGGACACCAACAACCGCACCGGTTTCTCAACGGACTTCATCGGACAGAACTGGAACTGGCCGGAGGCGTCCTACGCGGAGCGCGAGAAGATTCTTGCCGCCCACCTCAAATACCAACAGGGCCTAATGTGGACGCTCGCGAACCATCCGCGCGTCCCGGAGAAGATTCGCAACGAGGTGTCGCGTTGGGGCACATGCAAGGACGAGTTCAAGGATGGTTTCGGCGACGGTTGGCAGAAACAGCTCTATGTGCGCGAAGCGCGCCGCATGGTCGGCGAATACATGATGACAGAGGCGAACTGTCGGGGTAAGGTCGTTGCCAAGCGTCCCATCGCGATGGGTGCCTATACCATGGATTCGCACCATGTGCGCCGTTACGTGACGGCAGAGGGTTATGTGCGCAACGAGGGCGACGTGGAGGTGGGCACGGACGACAAGGGCCGTCGCTTTCCGCCTTACCCGATCGACTACGGAGCAATCGTGCCGAAGCGTGCGGAGTGCGCAAACCTCTATGTGCCTGTGTGCCTCTCGGCGTCGCACATCGCGTTCGGGTCGATCCGCATGGAGCCAGTGTTCTTCGCGCTAGGTCAGGCGGCGGGCACTGCGGCGTCCATCGCCGTGGCGGACGGCGTGTCCGTCCAGGACGTGCCGTATGCGTCGCTTTCCGCAAGGCTGCGCGCCGACGGTCAGGTGCTGGAATTCGTCGGCACGCGATGAATGGCTAAATGCCTTAGCGGTGCCGGCCACCACCGCCGGGGCCACGGCCCCAGCCTCTGCCGTGTCCGCCGCCAGTGGCTTCGTAGACTGCCTTGATCGCGGTTACGACCTCATGCGCCTGTTGACCGCGTAGACCGAGCGAATTGGCCGTTTGGGTGAGCAATGTATCGCGTTCGGTACGCTGCAGGTCGTGGAGCTTGTGCCCGATTTCACGCATCTCCTTGAACGCGGCCTCGCGCTGCGCATCCGTCACGTCGGTGTTGTTGGGGTTCATCAACTCGTGTAGCTCTTCCTGCCGGACGAGGAGGTCCTGATAGGTCTCGTGAACCCGCCGTTGTTCCTTTGTCATGTGCGTGGTATCCGCACTGGCGAGGATGTCGAACTGGTTCTGGAGGCGTTCCTGCCTGTGCGTGCGCCAACGGGCCATGTTGTTCGTCATCTGCGTGTAGCGTTGCGGGTCCCGCTCTCGCATCTCCTCGAAACGCGCGCGCATCTCGGCAGCTGTGGGAGGGTGTCCGAACGGACGGAATCCCTCGACGCGGTTGGTGGACGTGCCTCCAACAGGCTCTGCGGTTTCGGTCCGTTCGGCGAGCTGGCGTTCGAGGTCCTTGATCCGCGCGCGAAGGCGGTTGAGGTCGGCGTCATGTTCGCGGGAAGATTGCACGCGGGTGCGGTGGGTACGCTTTTCGGTGGTTTTCGCCTCTTCTTTCGCATTTTCCTCTGCCGGTTCGGCGGCGTTCGAGAACAGGGGCGGGACGAAGTAGCCAAGCGCGGCTCCTACGAGGAGGGCGGCGAGGGCGATGACCGTGGATTGTGCTTTCATGCTGTGTGCCTCTTTTTCTTGTGTTTTTTGGGTGGCTGGAGTATCCAGCGACTGTTGTACCAAAACCACTGTTCGGGCGTCTTGCGCACGCCTTCGTCGATGAGCGACATCGCCTCGCGCATGAGGCGACGGGCCTCTTCCTTACGGTCGGGGGCATCCGGGTTCGGGCGGAGCGTGGCGAGGTGGTCGAAGGTGTGGAGGCCGTTCTCGCGGCGCATGATTGCCACCACCACGGGCGCGCCCGTGGCGACGGCGAGCATCGCGCCGCCGTGGGAGACGTTCGCAGTGCCGTTGAGGAAGGGGACTTCCGTATCGGGGAAGGGCACGCGCAGGTCCGGGAGAATCGCGAAGGCGTGCCCGGCGGCGATGCGCGAGCGTATGTCCTGCAGCACGGTGGCGGAGCCGCGCGTGAGCACCTCGACGGAGCCGTACTGTCGGTGCATCCAAGCCTCCACGTAGGGGTTGCGCTGGCTCGCGGCGATGGCGAAGAGCGGGATGTCGTAGCGCGCCATGGCCCAGGCGGCCATGTACCAGTTGCCGCAGTGCGGTACGAAGATGACGGCGCCGTGTCCTTCGTCCACGATTGCGCGCAGGCGGTCCGCGTACAGCTGCACGTCCTTCACGTGCTTCGATATCCACTTCTTGTCGAGACGCGGCGCGCGGATCATCTCCACGGCGCTCTGCAGCACGTTCGCGAGGGAGTCGACGGCGATGCGGCGGCATTCGGCGGCGTCCTTCTCCGGGAACACGGACTGGATGCGCTCAAGCGTGCGGCTCCGGTGGAAGCCGCACGCGAAGGCGAAGCGCGCGAACCCGCGCGCGAACGCGCAGGCGATGCGGTAGGGCACGGCGTTCACCACCGCGCACGCGCTCCGCAGTGCCGCGTACTCGCACCAACAGGCGAATTTGGACTTCCTTTTCCGGGACATGGAAGCCAATATTATACCATATCGCGCGCGCCGCGCGGGAAATATGGTATAATATTCGCTCCATGAGCAAGAACAACCGCATACATGCGATCAACTCGATCGCCGAACGGGTGCCGGACGCACCGTCCGCCTCCCTGCCCGCCGATACGTCCATGGCGACGTACGGCGAGGACGTGTTCGGCGAGAAGGAAATCCGCGCCTTCCTGCCGAAGGCCACAGCCGCGAAGCTCCTCGCCACGGTCAACGAGGGCAAGCCCCTCGACCCGTCCATCGCGGACGACGTGGCGCACGCGATGAAGGACTGGGCGCTCGCGAAGGGCGCCACGCACTTCACCCACTGGTTCCAGCCCCTCACGGGCGGCACCGCCGAGAAGCACGACAGCTTCGTGGAACCGCGCGGCACCGCTCAGGCCGTGCAGGCGTTCAGCGGCAAGAACCTGATCGGCGGCGAGGCGGACGCCTCCAGCTTTCCGTCGGGCGGTCTACGCTCCACCTTCGAGGCGCGCGGCTACACGGCGTGGGACCCCACGAGCCCCGCGTTCATCAAGCGCCACGCGAACGGCGCGACGCTCTGCATCCCTACGGCGTTCTGCTCGTACCGCGGCGAGGCGCTCGACTCGAAGACGCCGCTCCTCCGCTCCGTGCAGGCGCTCAAGAAGGCACTCCGCCGTCTCATGGCGCACTTCGGCCAGCCGGACGGACGCGTCTCGGTGACGCTCGGCGCGGAGCAGGAGTACTTCCTCATCGACCGCGGCTTCTACATGCAGCGTCCCGACCTGCTCCAGACCGGGCGCACCGTGTTCGGGGCCGCGCCCGCGAAGCACCAGCAGCTTGAGGACCACTACTACGGCGCGATCCGTCCGCGCGTCCTGAAGTTCATGACCGAGGTGGAGGACATCCTCTGGAAGCTCGGCATCCCCGCGAAGACGCGCCACAACGAGGTCGCGCCCGCGCAGTTCGAGCTCGCGCCCGTGTTCGAGGACCTCAACCTCGCCGTGGACCACAACATGCTCATCATGGAGGTGCTGCGCCAGACGGCCGAGCGCCACGGCTTCGAGTGCCTCCTGCACGAAAAGCCGTTCGAGGGCGTCAACGGCAGCGGCAAGCACTGCAACTGGTCCATCGCCTACAACGGACGCAACCTCCTCGAGCCCGGCTCGAACCCGAAGGAGAACGCGATCTTCCTCACCGTCCTCTCCGCGATCATCCGCGCCATCGACAAGCACGCGGACATCCTGCGCGCGATGACGGCCGGTGCCGGCAACGACCACCGCCTCGGCGCGAACGAGGCGCCGCCCGCCATCATCTCCATCTTCCTCGGCGACGAGCTGACCGCCGTGATGAAGGCCATCGAGACGGGCACCTCCGCCCGCGCGGCGGGACGCACGAAGCTGAAGGTCGGCGTGGACACCCTGCCGCCGCTGCCGCGCGACACGACGGACCGCAACCGCACCTCGCCGTTCGCGTTCACGGGCAACAAGTTCGAGTTCCGCGCGCCCGGCTCGTCGCAGAACTGCGCGATGAACCAGATGGTGCTCAACACGATCGTCGCGGAGTCCGTGGACGCCATTTCGGACAAGCTCGACGCGATGCCGGGCGACTTCAACGCCAATCTCCAGAAACTCCTCCAGCGCCTCATCCGCGCGCACAAGCGCGTGCTGTTCTCGGGTGACGGCTATTCTGTCGACTGGCCGAAGGAGGCCGCGCGGCGCGGGCTGCCGAACCTGCCGGACACGCGGTCCGCCATCCAGCCGCTCCGCGATCCCGCGAACCAGAAGGTGTTCGCCGCCTACGGCGTGCTCACAGAAGGGGAGCTTGCGAGCCGCTACGAGATCGCGCTCGAGGACTACCACCGCCGCATCCGCATCGAAGGGTCCGTCGCGCTCGACATCGCGCGCTCGATGGTGCGTCCCGTGGTGGCCGACGAATTCTCGAAGCTTGCGACGGCGCTTTCCGTGGCGAAGAAGGACGGCCTCAAGACTGGCGTTGCCGGACTCAAGGCGCTCTCGGTGCGCCTCGGCGCGGGCCTCGACGACCTGCACGTCAAGTGCGAACGTCTCGACAAGGCGCTCACGAAGGGCAAGCACGAGGACCAGATCGACGCGATGCGCGACCTGCGCCACACGGTCGATGCCCTCGAACACCTCGTCGACGACGCCCGTTGGCCGCTTCCCAAATACCGCGAAATGCTCTTCATCTACTAGGCCAACCATGCCGCTAACTGGGAACGCCGCCTTCCAGGCGGCGGGAGGGGCCGCGCTTGTCGCGGCCCATGGTGGGGCGGTTGTCCCGTCGAGCCGCCCGCCGCCCGAAAATTCCCGTCCCCAACCCCGCCGGAAAATGGTATACTGTGCGCAATCCAGAAAGGTTCCCTTGAACAACAAACCTGTAGCAATGGCAGAACCAGAAGCCCAGAACCGGATTGTCGTCTATCAACCGAACGAGACCGTCCGGCCGTGGCCGTTTTAGCAGGATTGGAGGCAGCGTGAAGAAGCAGGCACTTGATTTGAGGGACATAAGAATTGCCGTCAAGACCATCAAGACGGCAATCCTGAGAAGCCGCTATATGGCAGCTCGCAAGGCGAACTTCGAGCATCTGAAACTGTATTTTTACGTAGGCGCGTATGTCTCCGCAAATTCACGCAATGGGACATGGGGTACAGGGGCAATTGCGGCAATATCGGAACGGCTTTCGCAGGAGCTGCCTGGACTTCGTGGCTTTTCATCGACGAACATAAAGAACATGCGCATTTTCTTCGAACAATGGGCGTTTGACATAAATCGTCAGTTGTCAACTGACGATTTGAAAGCGGTCGTTTCTGCCGAGGCGCTTCCCGAAATTCGCCAGTTGTCAACTGGCGAATTGACAGAGTCGGACATTGCTGCGTTTTTCAGCATCGGCTTTACCCACCACATGGAGATCATCTTCAAATGCCGCTCACAGGCAGAAAGGTGGTACTACATCAGAAAAACGGCGATGGAATTCTGGAACGTGGAAGACCTTAAGCGGCGGATTCGCGCTCGCGATTATGCGGTGAACGGGAAAGCCATTAACAATTTTGGTCTAACGATTCCATCCGACAGGCAAGTGTCGAGGGCCGTTCAGGCGTTCAAAAGCGAGTATCTGCTGGACTTCGTCAACATAGTCGATGCTGATGACGATGAAGAGACGATGGATGAGCCGGAATGGATGATGGAAATGGTCGCGAAGGTCCGTAAGTTCATACAGGAACTTGGACCGGACTTCTGTTTTATGAATGTCAAGAAGCGGTTCGTTGTGGGAGAATCGGAATTCTTTTCAGATTTGGTGTTTTACCATCGAACGCTCAAGTGCATGGTTGCCGTGGAGTTGAAGAAGGGGGCGTTCAAGCCAGCTTATCTTGGGCAGTTGGATTTCTACTTGGCATGTCTCGACAAGTACGTCAAGCTTGAAGATGAGAATCCCTCGATCGGGCTTATTTTGTGTCATTCTATGGATCGACCGGTTGTGGAACTTGCCGTGCGTCGTTATTCAATGCCCCTGGGCGTGGCGACATATCGTACATCCGAAGACGTGCCGCCGGCATACAAGGCGTTGAAGCCGTTGTTGGATGGTTCGCAGAAGCTTTTGATTGAAATGAATTCCGAAATTTCCGTTTCACCGCGCAAGTCAAAGATGAAGAAAGGCGGCAGGGAATGAAGATTTTCGAGAGAGGGGAACAAGCAAATATGAGCGGCAGGAGTGCGAAGATGGGCGCGGAGATCATTCCTGGGCTTCTTGAATCAATCCGCAAGGCGCCGTCGCAACTCGTGTTGTTCCGCCGTTTCGCCCAAAGCCAAAGATAAATCTTCGCGGGAAGGGCGCAGTTTACCGCGACCGCTGACTCGGTCACAAGTTGCGCCCCTCCCGCAGTGGGGCGAGGCGTCCCGCCGAGCCGCCCGCCGCCCGAAGATTCCCGTCCCCAACCCCGCCGGAAAATGGTATAATGTGCGCAATCCAGAAAGGTCCCCTTGAACAACAAACCAACCGATGTAGCAATGCCAGAACGGGATGCCCAGAACCAGATTGTCGTCTATCAGCCGAACGAGACCGTTCGGCTGGACGTGCGTCTTGAAAACGACACGGTGTGGTTGACTCAGGAGCAGATTGCCAATCTCTTCGGCACAAAGAGACCAGCGATCACAGGCGTGGCGAATAGGGAATGTTGTGAGTGTGAAAATGTTGCCAGTTACCAATTTCAATTCCCAATGAAGGAGACGGCATGAAGAAGTCAAAGGCAATGACTGCTGCTGTTGTAGAAGGCTATGAAGCGTGGATTCGTTCCATCAAGGAGCGAATTCAACGGGCGCGAATCAAGGCTTCCATGCTCGTTAATTCCGAACAGACTTTGCTTTATTGGGATATTGGTCATGAGATTCTGGAGAAACAGGAAAACGAAGGATGGGGAAGTAAGGTCGTCGAAAGGATGTCGGCAGACTTGAAGGCGGCGTTTCCAGACATGAAGGGATGGTCTCGTTCGAGTCTCATGTACATGCGTCAGTTCGCCGCAGCTTGGAGGCGAAATGAAATTGTCCAAGCGCCGCTTGGACAATTGCCGTGGTACCATCATCTGGCCTTGCTGGAGCGATTGAAGTCGCGTGGGGATCGCATCGCCTACGCCGTTCTCGCCATTGAAAACGGTTGGTCGCGTGACGTGATGGTACATCAGATAGAACTTGGATATGCAGACCAGCATGGAACGGCGATAACCAATTTCAAGAACCTGATGCCCCCCGCTGATTCCGACATGGCAGAGCAGACGTTGAAAGGCGAGTATGACCTTGGTTTCCTTCCGGCAACGGCAAAGATGAAGGAAAACAAACTTCGGGCGATGCTTGTTGACAAGGTGGCAAAGTTCATGATTGAGCTTGGCGCGGGTTTCTCCTATGTCGGCAAGGGGTTGACCATCGACGTGGGAGGGGATGAGTTTGAAATCGACCTCCTTTTCTACCATGTGGTGCTTCATCGCTACATCGTCATTGAACTGAAGACTGGCAAGTTCCATCCGAAAGACCTCGGACAGCTCGGGTTCTACATGACGGCGGTGGATCGACAGGTCAAGTCGGAGATAGACGGTAAGACAATCGGCATATTGCTCTGTAAATCCCGGAACGACATCGTGGCCGAGTATTCGCTTGCCGACTTGGACAAACCGATCGGCGTATCAACGTACCGTCTCTGTCTGCCGCCGTTGGAACAGCTTCAGGTGCAGTTGCGGAAGCTTCTCATGGAAAGGAAGAAGGGCGGGTGTTCCCGCGAGCCTAAACGGTAGGGGCGGCGTTCCATCGCCGCCTGCCTTCCAGGCGGCGGGAGAGGCCGCGCTTGTCGCGGCCCATGGTGGGGCGAGGCGTCCCGCCGAGCCATCCGCCTAACTGGGAAAGCCGCCTTCCAGGCGGCGGTAGGGCGCATCTGCGAAATTCACCGCCGAGTCTTCTGAAGATTGGAAACAACTATTTGAAACAACTGGCCTTTGGCGCGCGGGCTAACTCGCCCGCGCCCATTTGCCGATCCTCAAGCTGCCACGATTCTGAATGTTCAAGGTGCGTCCGCAGGACAATGTTGTTCTTGAAAGTTGTCTTGGTTGTTTCCAAATCCCAATACGCATGGGTGAAAAACGGAGATGAGCCATTGCCCCCGCCGAGCCGCCCGCCCGCAAATTCCCGTTCCCAACCCCGCCGGAAAATGGTATACTGTGCGCAATCCAGAAAGGTCCCCTTGAACAAGAAACTAACCGATACAGTAATGGCTGAACCAGAAGCCCAGAACCAGATTGTTACGTACGATTCGAACGATATTGTGTCGGAAGACGCAATTCGGACGATGATTATGCCTGTTCGTGGCGTACAGGTTATGTTGGACAGGGATCTGGCTGCGCTTTATGGTGTCGAAGTGAAGTATCTCAATCGTCAGGTTAAGCGCAACATAGAGAGGTTTCCGTCGGATTTCATGTTCCAGTTGACGAAGGAGGATTGTTTAAGGTGCCAAATTGGCACCTTAAACGGGAAGCGTGGCGAACATCTTAAATACATGCCATACGCTTTTACCGAGAATGGCATTGCGATGCTTAGCGGTGTGTTGCGGTCATCAATTGCGATAGAAATCAACATCCGCATCATGCGCGCCTTTGTCGCAATGCGTCGGGTGCTTGCCAATGTTGAGCCGCTGTTGTCGCGTATCGAGTCTGTGGAACGTCGACAAATTACCGACCAGTCAAAGAACGAGGCGAGATTTGATGAAATCTTTGCGAAGATGGGCGCGGAGGATATTCCTTTGCAGAGCATCTTCTACCAGAACAAGTTCTGGGACGCGAAGTCGCTCTTGATCAAGTTCATCCGCCGGGCGAAGAAGGAGCTGATCGTGATTGACGCCGCATTCCAACGGCGAGCTGGAGGAATCGGACTTCGAGGCGTTCGGGGCGCAATGCGGCAAGTTCACGAAGACCATCTGCGGCATCTGCCACGACCGCTTCATCATCGTCGACCAGAAGGAAATCTTCTGGACCGGCGCGTCGCTGAAGGACGCTGGGCGACTCACCTTCGCCGCGGCAAAGATGGGCGCGGAGATCATCCCAGGCCTTCTCGATTCAATCCGCAAGGCGATGTCGGAACGGCGGGAATACGGCAAAGGTAAGAAGGCGGCGCGTGGATCGGACGCGAAGGCGAGGGCGTGAAGGGAAGGAGCGTTAGTTATGTCTGAAAGAAACCTACACGCAAAGGCTTTTGACGAGGGAACGCAAGAGAAGCTCACGATATACAGGGAGTATCTCCAAGAGTGGTTGCCAGTTTTCTTACATGCGAAGACGCGTCCGTCGCGAATTCAGATATTTGATTTCTTTGCCGGGCCAGGTTTCGATTTAAACGGTTGCGCCGCAAGCCCCGTGATAGCTTTGGAAGAAATTCACAACGCATTGAACAATGCCAGGAATCATGGTATTGTCCCTGTTGCCGTTGATTTATACCTCAATGAATTCAGCAAGAAGAAATATGGGGAATTGGTAAAGAATATACAATCACATCCTTACTTCGGAGATGTTAATGTTACATTTGCGCAGAAAGATTTTCCCGTGGCGTTTGATGCATGGTATTTACTGATGAACAGACCTGATGTTGCGAACTTCCTGTTTCTTGACCAAAATGGCGTGAAGCAAGTGTCAACGGAAATCTTTTCAAGGCTCATATCCTTGAGGCATACGGATTATATGTTCTATATTGCCTCTTCGATCGTAAATCGCTTCAAGGAAGATCCGAGAATCATAAATCCATTGCCGATAAGCGAGGCCGATCTTCAGAACATGAACGGAACAAATGTTCATGCCATTGTCAAGGATGCTTATGAGAGAATTGCGCAGGGGAAGTACCTTGCACCTTTCTCAATCAGAAAAGGTGCCAATGTTTACGGATTGATCTTTGGAACGGAACATTTGCTCGGGCTTGACAAATTTCTGACAGTTTGTTGGAAAATGGACAAGGTACATGGGCTTGCAAACTTTGATGTAGAGAATGAGAATATCGATCCATCCGCACCGAGCTTATTTGCCGAAATGGACAGACCGAAGAAGTTAGACTTGTTTGAACGAGACCTTTTGCGCAAGTTACGCGCACATGAAATCAAAACGAATTATGAGATATATGAGTTCGCGCTTCGGTCTGGTTTCTTGTCGGTTCATGCCCGGGATGCATTGAAGTCAATGATGGAAAAGGGAGATATCCCCAAGCAAAAGATTCCAGTGTCGCGTGAGTGCATGAAAAAGGTTCCTGTACACGTAAAGTCGCAAAGCAAGGAGAGACGATGAACGTAATCTACGAACCGAAGGGACGGGCGAGGGAATATTCGCCGCTTGCGTGTAACCTTTACATGGGTTGCACGCATGGGTGTAAGTACTGCTACGCCCCGGCGTGTATGCACAAGAAACCAGAAGTATGGCATGAGGCGGCGCGGGCTCGCAGTGAGAATGTGTTGAAGCTGTTTGAGAGGGATTGCGCGCGGCTTGCCAAGGAGCGCATCGACGATGAAACGCGGCGCGTTTTGTTCTGTTTCTTGAGTGACCCCTATCAGCCCTTGGAAAACGAATTGCATCTGACGAGGCGTGGAATCGCGATTGCCGCGCAACATGGCATCAAGGTTGATATCCTGACGAAGGGCGACGGCACCTTGATTGAACAGGATCTGCAACTCATGCTTGAATCGCAGACGCACCTTGGCGTCACATTGAGCTTCATCAACGATACGTCACGCCAAGAGTGGGAGCCGATGGCGTCAACCGTGCAATCCCGCTTGCGAATCCTTAAGATGGCGCATGACTTGGGGATATACACATGGGTGAGCATGGAACCGGTGATTATTCCCGATGAGGCGTTGGAAGTGATTCGCAGGGCACACAGCTACGTGGATTTCTGGAAGGTCGGCAAGCTCAACCACAATAAAGAGGTCGAGCAGTCTGTCAATTGGCCGAAGTTTCGGGAGGACGCCATCGCGTTGCTGGAATCGTATGGAAGCAGATACTACATCAAGGAAGACTTGCGGAGGGCCGGATGAAGATTGACATGACAACAACCAATCTGCAATTCGAGTCCTCTTATGTCGAGGATGACAAGGAACTCAATGTGCTTGTCTCGACGAAGATTATGCCTGACGAAAAGCCCGGCGATCCCGAACCGCGTTGGACGATTATGTAGACCCAGAAACTTGCAATCTCACCATAAAAGGTAACCCATGAACAAGGAAGAACTGATTGATAAGTTGATCGAGTTGTATACCGATCCAAACATTCCTGTCACAGCAGCGGGTGGTATTTTTGCTTTTACCTACGGCGATTTGGTTGTAGACGTCTATAAGCCGACTGAATTGATGAATGCCGCCAGTAAAAAAGACGCACGTATAAACAAGCGATATGAGGCGGAACTTGGCAGTGCATTTAACATGTACCGATATTTCAGGGCGCATCCTGACCAATTTGTAGGGTACAACGCAACGAAGTCACAACGAGGGGCTGTTGAAGATTCGTACCAGCTCATCACCTATGGTGCGCCTGGAACGGGGAAGTCGTTCAATATCGATAAGATTGTCAACGACAAGGGATGTGTTCATTTCCGTACGACGTTCCATCCTGATTCGGACTACGCGAGTTTTGTTGGATGCTACAAGCCTATTGTGAAGGAATACGATAGGATTGTCGCGCTAGGGAAGAAGATAGAAAATGCCGAACTTGACGCAGGGGTACCCGATGAATTGCGTAAGGAGAGGAAGATCGAATACACGTTCGTCGAGCAGGCGTTTACAAAAGCGTATGTTGCGGCGTGGAAGAATAAAGCATCGGCGATTGCAAATGGAGGGCAAGCGGCAGAACCCGTGTATCTCATAATTGAGGAAATCAATCGCGGGAACTGTGCACAGGTGTTCGGCGACATCTTTCAGTTGCTCGACCGCGAAGGTGGATTCTCGAAATATCCTATTTGTGCGGACGATGATCTGCACCGCCATTTAGAGGTCGTGTTTAAGGGATTGGACTTCGGTTCACAATATGCAAAAGTTCAAACAGGTGAAGAGCTGGTGCTTCCCGACAATCTCTACATCTGGGCGACGATGAACACAAGCGATCAGTCGCTGTTTCCGATGGACAGCGCGTTCAAGCGTCGCTGGGATTGGGAGTATGTTCCGATATCGGAAGGCGTTGACGAGAATACCAAGCAGAAGCTTGATTGGAACATTGTCGTGAAGGATGTGGAGAAGCAGCCAGATGGTACGGAGAAGGAGGTAACGGTGCTGTATTCATGGTGGCAATTCCTTCAGATCATCAACACGAAGATTTACCATCTGACCGATTCTGAGGACAAGGAACTGGGCTACTTCTTTGCCAAGCCCGATTCGGCTGAAGGCATTTCGGCAAAGCTTTTCGTCAACAAGGTGGTGTTCTACCTCTGGACGGATGTTTACAAGAACTACGGTGTCGACAACATCTTCAAGGGGTCGGACAATGGCGCGACGACCGAAGAGGAAAAGGCGAAGGGTGTGCCGTTCCGGCAGTTCTTCGACGAAGCGGGGAAGAACGCCAATATGGGCACTTTGAAAAACTTCTTCAAAGCAATCGGCTTGAAGTCATCCCTCCCGACAGCGTAATGGAATCCGCATGCGCGTTCTCATTGAGCAATATGCGTATGACGTCAAGTCCCTGGAACCGGGACTGAGGAAGATCGGCCTTGAGTCCAACGGCAAAATCGCCTTGGACGAGGTGGGGTATTACCTCAATTCCGACATCAAGGACTGCGTGTTCATTCTGCCCAAGGTCATTCTGTGGCTTGAGAAGGATGCGCAGGGTAATGTCGTGAAGGACGAGAACGGCGATCCCGTGGAGAAGGTGCTCGGGAAGTATTCGCCAGAGGAGTTCATCCGCCCGGACAAATTGAATTTGTCCGCCGAGGAGCGTGGTTTCATCTACGGTTTTTCGACGTGGATATACAGGGCGCTTTGTGTTTACAACAAGACGAATCCCAAGAACGGAATCGTGTTTGAACGGCATACGCCCCATGTTTCCCAGACGGGGAAACGGCGCAAGAGCGAGACCCTGCTTGACGTGCTTCTTTCGATTCAGGATTTTGCCAAGGACAATCAGGACTTCTTCTTCTTTACGGTGCGAAACAGGCACAGCGGTTTCAACAAGATAAACTGGTCAAAGACTGTGTCTAAAACGGCGGCTGCGTGGCAGGAGGATTCGCCCGTGTATGTGAAGCTCGTCAACAAGAGGCGGGAGATCGACTTCGACGAGGAACTTCTCGTTATCTTCTTCTCGATTCTCAACCACATGAAGAAACGGTACGGATTCAATGTCAAGATCGACCTTGGATATGAATTGATCACGGGCGGACGTTTTCAGTCCTACATTGAGAAAGGCATGGGCAAAAGACGGCTTTTGGCGATCAAATACAAGTACTTCTCCGACAGAGCGTTGCGGCTATGGGATTTGTGCTATGCGTTCTTCGACCTCAACCACGGGATCTACTTGAGCGGTGATCATGAGGAGTATCTGCTGGCTCGTTCGTTCGACAGGGTGTTTGAGGCGATGATTGACGAGCTTGTGGGAGATCGCAAGACAGACCTTCCGCGCAGCCTTGTAAATCAAGATGACGGCAAGCGCGTCGATCACATGTACCTTTGGAAAGAGCTGATGGAGAATCCTTCTGGGGAACGCCAGATATTCTACATTGGCGACAGCAAGTATTACAAATACAATACTCCGTTGGGGCGCGAGGCGGTGTACAAGCAGTTCACGTACGCGAAGAACGTCATACAGTGGCATCTGGACCTCTTTCTGGACGAATCCGGCCCTGACGCAGACAGGGAGGCGGAGAGGCAGAAATACGCCGGCTCGAGCGAACTGCGCGACAGGGTGACGGAGGGCTATAATATCGTTCCCAATTTCTTTATCAGCGCGATGATGAGTTCCGATTTGCGCGGAGGATTTCTGGATGATTCCATAACGCAGACTTCCAAGGGCAAAAAGCAATTCTTCTCGCGCCAGTTCGAGAACCGGATTTTCGACCGCGATACGTTGATTGTCGCTCATTACGATGTGAATTTCCTGTTCATCATCTCCCTCTATGCGCAAGAGAACGCCTATCGAAAGGCGGCATGGAAGGGGAAAGTGCGTGAGCAGTTCAGAAACGAAATCAGGAAGCTTCTGACGGACTATTATGATTTCTATGCCATGACGCCGAGGTTGATCGGACATGAAGAAGAGTTCTTGAAGTCGGATTTCGCAAAGATTCTCGGGAAAGTGTACAAGCCATTTGGGGATGTTGACGGCAGACCATATTATTCTCTCGCATTGGAGCGGGCCGATCCCGCCAAGGATAATGCAGACGTAAAAGCGTGGTTGGAGAAATGTTTTATCGTTGAACCGTGCGCACTGGGCGAAGATCCGGTTGTGAAATTACAAGGACAGGTGGCGGCGTTGCATGGTGCCAAGGCGGGGGATACGTATTCCGAGGCTAATGTTCAGGAAACGGTCTTATTCGGCACTTGCCGGGGGAAAGATCAACTTGACTTTATCGCGAGTCACAACGTGTATCACATGTCGCTTGAGAATGCCAAGCGATTTGGTGTCTTGACTAAGGAAGATGCGGCGTCAAAGAAAGTCCTTTATATCATGCCTACGATGCGTGGTGGCGACACATTAATACATCGATTCAGAATCACGCGCTTTTCAGGGGAAGTAAGCAAGGCGAATATTATTGAGCTTGGTTGGTCAAGTCCCAGCTCGGAGAAATACTGGCTGTGGAATGTCGAACCATTGCCGTTGGCTCCTTCATCTGTGTCGAAACAAGCTGAAGACGAAGGTACGCCATGATACTATGGTATAATACGGGCGGAGGACGGAAATGAACGCTGAAGAAATCAAGAACGACGCGAATAAGGGCGAAATGACGGAAACGGGAGGTGGTTGAAATGAGAATTGAAGAATACACGGCGCAAGAGCTGTTTGAGTTGCTGAACGAGCTTGACGAGACCGACTCGCTTGAGGCGAAGTCGCTCCATGAGGACTCGACGAGATCCATCATGGAGTCGGTGTGCGCGTTCTCGAACGAGCCGGGGATGGGCGGCGGGGTGATACTGCTCGGCGCGCGGGAATCGAAAGATGTTGATCGCGACGCACCGCTGTATGTGGCAGAGGGCGTGGACGACCCCGACAAGGCCCAGCTCGACATTTCCACCCAGTGCGCGTCCATGTTCAACATCCCCGTGCGTCCGAGGATTTCCGTTGAAAAGGTCTGTGGCAGGCCGATGCTGAAGATATTCGTGCCGGAACTGCCGACGGGACGCAAGCCGCTCTATTTCAAGCGGGACGGACTGCCGTCTGGAGCATTCCGGCGCGTGGGAAGCTCTGACCAGCATTGCACGGCGGATGACATCGGTGAACTTCTGCGGAGCGAGGACGAGTCCTACGACGAGAAGCCGATGCGAGGCGTGGCATTGGCAGATATTGACGAGGCTGCGGTGTCGTTGTATCGCAAGTTGCGGAGTGACGTCAATCCCATGGCCGAGGAGCTCAAATACGACACGCCGGAACTTTTGGAATCGCTTGGTTGTCTCGACAAGGACGACAAGAATCGCCTTAATGTGGGCGGGCTTCTGCTCTTTGGATCGGCCAAGGCGCTGAGGCGCGCGATGCCGACGGTGCGGGTTGACTATATTCGCGTGCAGGGCAACGAGTGGGTCGCGAACCCGGACGAGTCGTTCAGGTCTGTCGATATGCGCGGTTCCCTGCTGATGCTTGCGTTTCGTGTCGTCGAGGCAGTCAACGCCGATCTTCCCAAGGGGTTTCTGCTTTCCGATGAAATACAGGCGAAAAGTACCGGGTTGCCTGTCAAGGTTCTTCGTGAGGCCGTCGTCAACGCTTTGATGCATGCCGATTATCGCGTCGGGCGTCCGTTGCAGGTCATCCGTTACGACAATCGCATCGAAATCATCAATGCCGGATATTCCCTCAAGCCGGAAAACGACCTTGGCAGTCCGGGCAGCGTTATCCGCAACAAGATTATCGCTCCCGTGTTCCATGACACCAACCTTGCCGAGATGAAGGGCAGCGGCATCCGCCGGATGCGCAGGCTGATGTCGGAGGCGCAGATGTCCGTGCCGACGTACGAATCCGACCGTATCGGGAATTCCTTTACGATGCGGCTTCTTCTGCACCATTTTCTTGGGGAGGACGATCTTGCGTGGCTGGCGCAATTCAAGGGGGTGTCGCTCGATGACGATCAAAGGAACATCCTTGTTTTTCTGCGGGAGGTTGGAGCCGTGGACAATCGTGTCTATAGGCAGTTTGCCGGATGTGACACCTTGAAGGCGAGCGCGAAATTGAGCATGATGCGCGATGCAGGGTTGCTGGAGATGAAGGGCAGGGGCAAAGCGACCTACTATGTGCCAGGTGATAGATTCCCTGCCGCAAAGCACGAAACTACCGCACCTCTGGCTCAAACTACACTACCTCAAGGCCAAACTACACTACCTCAAGACCAAACTACACCACCTCAGGCCCAAACTACCGCACCTCAAGGCCAAACTACCGCACCTCTGGCTCAAACTACCGCACCTTTACCAAAAGATTTAGTGTCTGATCTTGCGGCATTGGGTAGGAAAGCACCCCGTGAACGGGTTGTGGAACTGATGGTTCGCTTATGTTCATGTCGTGCCATGACCAAAGACGATCTTGTGAAATATCTCAAGAGGAGCGACGCAACGGTTAAGCATATTGCTGCATCGCTTGTTGGAACTCGACTTTCCTATCTTTATCCTGAAGTAATCCACCATCCGAATCAGGCTTACGTTGCCTTGGAATCAGAAGGGGAATAGTATAACGGTAAGCGTGGTATTATAGTGGTGGAGTGCGAAAATGAACGCTGAAAAACTTGAAAAGATTGTCGTACAATGCCTTGAGGCTGCTTGCGCGTTCAAGAAGCCTGTTGCGAATGTCAAGATCGTTTCCGGTGGGCAGACGGGGGTGGATCGCGGCGTATTGGAGGCGGCGACGGCCCTTGGCCTTGATTTTGGAGGATGGTCACCGCACGGATGGATTGCAGAAGACGGGACGATTTCGTGGGGTGTGATTGTTCCGCACCGTAATCGCACGCGGGTTTTGGGTGGTTTGCTTTGTGCCTTTTACAACGGGCGGGACGCCCGTTGTGCCAGTTGCGGGCGAGACGCCCGCCACCCCGATAACGGGCAAGATGCCCGGTGTCCCTGTTGCGCCGCCAAGATGGCGGCGTTCCCAGTTAGAGCGCGACAAGCGCGGCCCCTCCCGTGGCGGCGGTCGCGGGGGAGCGCGCCCCTCCCTGTTGCGCCGCCAAGATGGCGGCGTTCCCAGTTAGGCCTCCCGTCGCCGCCAGGATGGCGGCGTTCCCAGTCAACGCCGCTTTCCAGACAGTGTAGGAGCCTCCCATCGCAGGAAATCATTCAAAATACACGCGAAAACGTCATATCAAGACAAAAACGATGTTAAGCGCGTTGTATTTTGATATACAGACAAGAAGGGCTGTCACATTTTGTCGATTTTCTGGCACACTTTTTGTGTCAGAAAATCGACAGATTGTGCTATTGAATTTGGCCTTTAAATGTTATTCAAAATGATATTGCTTGCATTTAGATCAATTAAAGGCGATCTTGAATTTCCTTCTGCGATGGAGGCGCTTGCAAGAGTGCTTTGGGCGTCGTGTGAGCGCGAGACGGGCCGCGCTTCTCCCTTGGAGGGAGGGGGGATTTTTGAGACCTATAGAGGGTTTGGACTCCCTAGGCAAGGGGGGATTTTTGAGACCTAAGGCGGGGTTGACCTCCCTAGGAAGAGGGGATTTTTGAGACTTAGCCAGGGTTTGACTTCCCTACTAGGGATTTTGGGGTTCCCTACTAGGCCGGTTTGATCTCCCTACGAGAAGACGGTTGAAGGGGTGTCGGCGGCGGCTCGCCGGGACGGCTCGCCCCACCGAGTGAAGCGGCGAGAGTGGCGAGGGCCGCGACAATCGCGGCACCTCCCGTTGTGGCGCGGCACCTCCCGTTGTGGCGCGGCACCTCCCGTTGCGCGGGGAGAGGGCGGAAGAATTTTAAAATGGCGGGTGAGGTTTTACGCGGGGGGCGAAAGAGTATGGTATAATATGCGCCGAAAACAAGCGATATCAGACATGGCCATTGATTTTTCAAGAGTCCTCAATCCGGAGCAGTGCGCTGCGGCGACGGCGCCGGACGGGCCGATGCTCGTGCTGGCGGCCGCCGGCACGGGCAAGACGCGCACGCTCGTACACCGCGTGGCGTATTTGGTGGAGAAGGGCGTGCCGCCGGAGCGCATCCTGTTGCTCACGTTCACGAACCGCGCCGCGCGCGAGATGCTCGAGCGCGCGCAGCGTGTCGTCTCCGGCGTGACGGGCATCTGGAGCGGCACCTTCCACTCAATCTGCAACAAGTTCCTCCGCCGGTGGGGCTCGCCCCTCGGCATCAGCCCCGGCTTCACGATCCTCGACGAGGACGACCAGAAGAAGCTCATGGGACAGTGCATCAAGGACAACGTGAAGGACGTCAAGGACTTCCAGAAGAAGGAGTTCCTCCTGAAGCTCGTCTCCGACGCCGCGAACGGCGAGGAGAGCCTTGAGCGCGTGGTGAACCGCTACCAGACGAAGACCGCGCTCGGCGACGTGGAGCTGATCCTGAAGGTGTGCCGCGCCTACGCCGAGAAGAAGGCCGCCCTCGGCGCGATGGACTTTGACGACCTGCTCGTGAACGGTCTCCGTCTCCTGCGCGAAAGCGAGAAGACGCGCAACTTCCTCCAGGAGCATTTCCAGCACGTGCTCGTGGACGAGTACCAGGACACGAACAGCCTGCAGGCCGCGTTCACGGACATCCTCGCCGCGAAGCACCGCAACATCATGGTGGTGGGCGATGACTTCCAGTGCATCTACACATGGCGTGGCGCGAAGTTCGAGAACATCCGCGAGTTCCCCAGCCGCTGGCCGGACTGCAAGGTGCTCAAGCTCGAGCGCAACTACCGCAGCGTGGCCCCGATTCTCGACGTGGCGAACACGGTGATGAAGGACGTGCCGCACGAGTTCGAGAAGACGCTGCGTCCGTTCCGCACCGGCGGCGCGCCGAAGCCGCGTCTCTACAACGTGTGGGACGGACGCGCGCAGGCCGAGGCCATCGTGAAGCTCGCCACGGCGCTCCACGCGAACGGCGTCCCCTACGGCGACATCGCCGTCCTCTACCGCTCGCACTATACCTCGATCGACATCCAGATGGCGCTTACGCGCAGCCGTCTGCCGTTCCGCATCACAAGCGGCGTGGGCGTGTTCGAGCAGCTGCACGTGAAGGACGTGCTCGCGTTCCTGCGTCTCTGCATCAACCCGCGCGCGGAGATGAGCTTCATGCGCCTCATGGAACTGCTCCCTGGCGTGGGCGAGGGTACGGCACGCAAGTACTGGAAGGCGCTCGGCGGCTCGTTCGATGGCACGAATCCGATGGAGCGGATGCACCTCGGCGAGCTGATGTGCGCGAAGGGGCGTCCCGGCTGGCAACAGATCGAGAGCGCGTTCGCGGCGGTACCGGGACACCTCGCCGAGAAAGAGGACCGTAAGCTCGTGACCGATTTCGTCGATTTCTTCTACAGCGCGCACCTGCACCGGCAGTTCGAGCCGGAGGAGGCCGACCAACGCGTCGACGACCTCACGGAAATCGCCGCGCAGATCGCCACCACGCAAGGCGGCGTTGGCGCGTTCCTCGACGAGGTTGCGCTCATGACGAACCTCGACGCGCGCGCGAAGGCGTCCCTCCCCGCCGACCACATGCACCTCACGACGGTGCACCAGGCGAAGGGCATGGAGTGGCCCGTCGTGATCCTGCCGTGGCTTGCGGACACCGTGTTCCCCAGTGCGCGCAGCATCGAGGACGGTAACCTCGCCGAGGAGCGGCGTCTCTTCTACGTGGCGGTCACGCGCGCGAAGGACCGTCTCTATCTCTGCGTGCCGCGTTCGAAAAAGACGGCAGACGGCGGACAGTATCCAGTCGAGCCGTCCGTGTTCGTGCGCGAGATTCCCAAGCAGCTCATCGAGGAGCAGACGCTCTATTCCGCCCCCGAACCTTCCTACGGCCATCGCCGTTGGGATGACGACGACGATGATTACGGTGGTGGTTACGGTGGCCGAGGCGGTTACGGTGGCCGCGGCGGTTATGGTGGCCGTGGTGGCTACGGTGGTCGTGGCGGCTACGGTGGTGGTTACGGTGGTGGAGGCCGTCGCGGCGGTGGATCGACGACTTACAAAACGTCTTGGAGGCACTAACAATGCAGCGGATTAAGGAATTCTTCAAACGGCCGGCGACGATCGCGGTTCTCGCGCTTACCGTGCTCTACGTCGTGTGCATGGGTGGCATCTTCTGGGGAACGTGGTCGCTCGACCGCGCGCCGGTGGAGCCTGACAACCCGACGTTCTACCCGATCAACGAGTTGGCGCAGTGGTTTCAGGCGCTTGTCGCGGGACACGACTTCGTCCCCTCCGACCTCATGCATGTCCTCGGCGGCATGTACTTCTGGCAGGAACTCCAGTACGCGTTCGCGGGCTACCTCGCCGCGCTGGGGCTGATGTTCTATCTGCGCGGGCGCGGTCTCTCGCATTTCGCCGCGGCGGCGGGCGGTGGCGCATACGGTCTCATGGGCTACACGTTCACGCTCTTCTCCGCCGGTCACCTCGGCTGGTTCATCTGGATGATATACGGTCCGTTCGCGTTCGGTCTCGCGGACCGTGCGGTGCGGAAGGGGAAGTGGCGCAACTGGGCGCTCCTCGGCGCGGTGCTCGCCTGGGGGGCCGCGCGCCAGCCGGACATGTGGCTGCTCTTCACCGCGCTCACCTTTGCATACGGCGTGTGGACGCTTGTACGCGAATGGAAGAATGTCAAGTTCTCCCGCATTCTTGCGGGAGTCGGCGTGACGGCCGTCGTTGCGTGCGCAATCGGCATGCCGCAGTTCACGCGCGCGCTCACGCAGGATCTCGCCGGACGCGAGGCGCAGATCGCCGCGACGAGCGGGAAGGATGCGAACGAAACGGTCGACAAGTCCGCCGACGAACGGTGGCGCTTCTGCACGAGCTGGTCGTTGCCGCCGGAGGACACGCTTGAATTCATCGTTGCTGAAGTCCATGGTGGATCGAACGATCCTCGCGTGAGTCCCATCAATCCCTACAAGGGACGTCTCGGGCAGCAGATCGTAGTGCCGGCGGAAGCCGCCGGACAGAAGCACCCAGTGACGGGAGAGACGCTCAAGGCCGGCGAGACGATCTGGATGCCCTACCGGCAGCATTCACTTTACTTCGGCATCCTCACGGTTCTCTTTGCCATTGTCGGCATTGTCGGCTGGTGGCGTTACAGGAAGGACGAATCCGGGATATGTCGCGACGTGCCGTTCTGGATCGGTGCGGGCGTGCTCATGTACTTGTGCGCGCTCGGGTGTTTCACGCCGTTCTACAAGCTCGTCTTCGCGCTGCCGTTCGGCGGTTCGCTGCGTGCGCCGGTGAAGTTCGTGCATCTGCTCGAATTCTGCGTGGCAGCGCTTGCCGGATTTGGATTCGAGGCCGCATGGCGCGGTTTCCGTCGCGATGGAAAGATGGCCCCGTTCGGTTTGAAGTGCGTACTCTGCGTGTTGGCTGTTGCGAACGTCGTGAACCTCGCCTACATCGATTCGAAGTACTGCGCCGTGGAGGATGTCTCCTTCGTGCGCCTCCCGAACGCGGCGGCGGAGGACGTGCTGGCTGCGGGCGGCGGCAAGGTGTTCGTGGCAATTGAACTTAAGGAAGGCGGAAAAGCCATCCGCGATTCGCTGGGCGCGCATCTCGCAGAGGTCTCGGACGACCCGTCCGCCCCCGACATCCGCTACTTCCTCGTCAACGGCACTACGCTCCGCAAGGACAGGGCGTTCAACGAATGGGTGCGGTCAGGGCGCCTGAAATCTGCCGGCATGTATGCCGTGTCCGCCACGGGAGGAATTACGCGCGCAACAGGGACCTCGGCGCAGCTAGCGCTGTTCGAGAGGCCGTCCGTATCCGCGCCGCCGCCAAAGGAGGCGCCTGTGCCAAACCGTGGACGGCAGGTCCAGATTGCAATTTCCGTGTTATCCACCATCGGCCTGATCGTCTGGGGCGTGTGGGGGGCGCGAGTCGTTAAAGCCAAAGCGAAAAGGAGTAAATAATGAAGACGATACTTGTTGCATTGTCGGCGTTGGCGCTGGGGGCCGCTGGAGGTTTTGCAGCGGTGACGTGGCGCAGTCAGAATCCGGAGTCCGAGGCGATTCAGGAAGAGAAGCCTGCTGTGGAGAAGCCCTCTACGTCTGGTGATGCTGCGCGGCTTGCAAAAGCCCAGAAGCGCATAGCCGAACTAGAGCGCGACCTTGCGGCGGCACGGCGTGCGGCGACTGCGCTGAAAGCCGAAAGTCAGAAAAAGGTGGCGTCTGCGCAGGCGGAGACGAATAAAGCCGAGCGCGTGATCGCCTTGAAGGGTGACGGAAAGGATGTCCTTGGTACGCTGGAGAGCCAGCTCTCGCACGAGGAATTCTCGCAGGTCACGAACGCGATGACGCAGCTGCGCGCACGGCTTGCCGAAAAGGCGAAGGGACGGATGGAGTTCCTTGCGTCGGTCAACACTGACGGCATGTCGGACGACGAACGCAAGAACCACGAGAAATTCATCAAGCTCATGGAACGGCGCGAGGCCATCGCGGCGAAGATGAAGGGAGGGTTCCCAGACCCGGAATCGCTTCAGCAGATGGTACAGCTTGAGGTGGAGATGGCGCCGGTCGCCAAGAAGGCGCGTTCGGCGCTTGTCGGACAGGTCGCGCGCGAGCTCGGCTACCAGGGTGAGGACGTGGACGTGGTCCGCGACACAGTCAACACGATCTTCGATTGCACAAGCGGTGGCGGTATGGGCGGCCTAGGCGACATCATGGAAAGTGCCTGTGGTGCCCCTGGTACGGTCGTTTCGCCTGAGGTGAAAGTCGAGACGCACGTCATCGGACTCTGAGAATGATTGCTTTCGCTATTGGGAGATTGGGAGTCTTGGAGTTGAGGAGGTTTATCCATGTAGAACAGGTAGAACATGTAAAACATACATATGATTTATATGTTTTGCATGTTCTACATGGACAAACAAAAAAAGGCTGGGATATTGGAGCTATGGAAAAGTTTACAAATTCTCCCATCCTCCAAAACTCCTAAACTCCAAGCAGCGAAAGCAATGAACGAGCATCAAAGAAAGAGAAGCTTTATAATTACCTCGGATTAGAATCCTGAAAGGGGAAAGAAATGAAAAAACTGCGTAAAAATCTTCTGACTGCTGCAACGGCATTGTCCATGCTGATTGGCGGGACGGCGTGCGGGGCGACGATCTGTCTTGAAGCCGAGCAGTTCGCCGATCTTGGCGGATGGGCGGTCGATTCGCAGTTCATCGACCAGATGGGATCGAGTTTCCTGCTTGCGCACGGCATGGGAAACCCCGTGTCCGACGCCGTCACCACGTTTGAGTGTCCGGCGGCTGGCACCTACCACGTGTGGGCGCGCACGCGCAACTGGACCGCGCCGTGGAGCATGCACGCCGCCGGCACGTTTACGGTCAAGGTGAATGGAAAGGAGTTGCCGTGCGCCCTCGGACGCGGCGCAGGCGGCTGGTTGTGGCAGAAGGCCGGTGAGGTGAAGCTCGAGAAGGGCAAGGCGACGATCGCGCTGCACGACCTCACGGGCTTCGACGGACGCTGCGACGCCGTATGCCTCACGGCCGGTGATGCGCCGTCGCGTCCCGTCGCGCCTGCACCATCGCGTACGGTGAAGGCCGACCTCGTAGTGTGCGGCGGCGGTATCGCGGGCACGTGCGCGGCGAACTCGGCGGCGCGTCTGGGGTTGAAGGTGGCGCTCGTGCAGGATCGTCCGATGCTCGGCGGCGCGAATTCGAGCGAGGTGCGCGTACACCTCGGTGGGTCCATGAACCTCGGACCGTATCCGCGTCTCGGCGACGTAGTTTCGGAGATCGGCCCAGCGAAGGGCGGCAACGCGCAGCCGGCCGAACGTTACGAGGATCAGCGCAAGCTCGACGTTGTGAAGGCCGAGAAAAACATCCAGCTCTTTCTCAGTACTCGGATCATCGCGGCGAAGAAGAACGGCGACCGCATCGTTTCGGTGACGGGGCAGGATGTCGTGTCGGGTGCGCGCACCGTGTTCGAGGCGCCGCTTTTCGCGGACTGCACGGGCGACGCCTGCGTGGGCGCGCTGGCCGGGGCAGACTTCCGCATGGGACGCGAGTCGAAGGCCGAGACGGGCGAGGAGATGGCACCAAAGAAAGCGGACAAGATGACGATGGGCGCTTCGGTTCAGTGGTACACGAAGGACGCGGGGCGCGCCGTCGCGTTTCCTGCCGAACCGTGGATGATCGCGTTCAACGAGCAGAACTGCGAACACGGTCTGCGTGGCGACTGGGACTGGGAGACGGGCATGATGCGCGACCAGGTCAGCGAGTTCGAGCGCATACGCGACTACGGAATGCTCGTTGTGTACTCGAACTGGTCCTTCCTGAAGAACAAGTCCGCGAAGCGCGCGAAGTACGAGCAGCACGAATTCGCGTGGGTGGCCTACGTGGCGGGCAAGCGCGAGAGCCGCCGACTCATGGGCGACCACATCCTCACGCAGCAGGATATATTCGACTTTGTGCAGTACCCCGACGGCACGTGCTGCACGACGTGGGCGATCGATCTCCACTACCCGATGCCGCGCAACACGAAGCACTACAACGGCGAGCCGTTCCGTTCCATCTGCACGCACAACAGGCACTACGCCTATCCGATTCCTTACCGATGCCTCTACTCGCGGAACGTCGCGAACCTCTTCATGGCCGGACGCAACATCTCCGTCACGCACGTCGCGCTCGGGACGACGCGCGTGATGCGCACGACTGGCATGATGGGCGAAGTGGTGGGCATGGCCGCGCGCGTGTGCAAGGACCACGGGTGCCTGCCGCGCGGCGTGTATGCGAACCACCTGGACGAGCTGAAGTCTCTTATGAAAAAAGGCGTGGGCACAGGCAAGCCGCAGCCACCGCAGAATTACAACCCCGGTTCGTTCATCTCCGGCATGCCGAAGTGAGCTGCCAGCGGTAAGTCGTTGCTCAACAATAACTTGCACACGTGTCGGCACAATTGCGATTGTTCACAAATCTCAATTGTTCACAAATGCCACCATTGCCACCAATACAAATTGGAGGGACCTCCACACCCCCACAATTGATATTTGTGATTTGTGAACAATGATGGCAATGAAGATTTGTGAACAATACGCAAAGGTGTGTTCAAGTTATTTTTGAGTGATGACTAAGCAGTTCACCAGAACGCCCACGCGCCGCTGAAGATCACGTGGAGGGCGAGGAGCAGGTTCGTGGTGACATGCGCGATGATGGCGCTAGCGAGTCCGAAGCGGATTGCGACGAGTCCGTAAACCGCGCCCGCGAGGGCGGCGGCGAGCGGACGGTCGTGCTCTAGCGAGAAGAGGAACACCATCCAGAGAAAGGCCGAAAGGTCGAAGCGTGAGAGGGGAATTGACAGGAAGTCGCGCTTCTGGAGCCAACGGTAGAGAAAGGAACGGAAGAACACCTCCTCGACGGGGGCGATAACGAAGGCGCTGCCGACGAGCTTGGCAACGGTGAGCGTCCAGCCGCATACGGCGGGGTCGTATGGGGATGGGTCGGTGGAAGCGGCGGGCAGCGAGCCGATGGGCCAGCAGAACCATGTGCGGTAGAAGGGGGATATTTCGGGCACGATCCAGAGGACGGTCACGAGGACGCCCGCGAGAAGACCGATGGCCACCTGGTAGGGACGTTTCGCCGAAACGTCCGCATCGCGGTCGCCTCGGCGGCAATGCAACAGACACCACACGCCTACAAGCGCGGTGGCGGCTGTGCGCACGGCGTAGGCCCACGCGGTGACGGGCAGAACCATCTGCAGTCCGATCCATGTGGCGAATGGGGCGGCGTACAGAAAAATATTCCTAGTTTCTCGTTTCACGGCCACAGATTATACCAAAATATGCTATACTATCCGCATGAAAATTTCCTTCTACGGCGCGGCGCAGACCGTTACCGGCTCCATGCACCTTGTGGAGGCGAACGGAAAGCGGATTTTGCTAGACTGCGGGCTCTACCAGGGGCACCGCAAAGAGGCGTTCGAGCGGAACCGGAACATGCCGGTGGACCCCGCGTCCATCGACGCGGTGATCCTCTCGCACTCCCACATCGACCATTCTGGTAACCTGCCGCAGCTCGTGCGGCGCGGGTTCCGCGGCAAGGTGTACGCACGCTCGGCCACGATCGACCTCGTAAACGTGATGCTGCGAGACAGCTGCTTCCTGCAGATGCGCGACCTTGAGTACGTGAACAAGAGGCGTCGCGCGCAGGGCAAGCACCTGTTCGAGCCGCTCTACACGGAGGAGGACGTGGACGCGCTCATGCCGCTCTTCGAGCCGCTCCACCTGCACCAGTCGCGCGAGATCTTCAAGGGCATCACGCTCACGTTCTTCAACGCGGGGCACATCCTCGGCAGCGCGCAGGTGATGCTGGACGTCGCCGGCGGCACGGGCCACAACCACCGCTTGCTCTTCAGCGGCGACCTCGGCCAGCCGAACCAGCCGATCCTCCGCCACTACGAGTACCCGCAGGGAGCGGACATCGTGCTCATCGAATCCACCTACGCCGACCGCTTGCATCCCTCTGCGGAGGATGTGGAGGGACGCCTGAAGGGATACATCGACGACATCGTGCAGCAGCGTTCGAAGCTCATCATCCCGGCGTTCTCGGTGGGCCGCACGCAGCAGATCCTCTACTACCTCAACCGGCTCCTCGCGTCCGGCCGCATCCGCCAGATTCCCGTGTACATCGACTCGCCGCTCTCGAAGAAGGCCACGATGATCTACGAGAAGCACACTGGCTGCTACAACGACGAGGCGATGCGCCTCCTCAATTCCGGCGTGAACCCGCTTACGTTCCCGGGGATGCAGTTTGTAGAGACGCCGCAGCAGTCGATGTCCCTCAACGAGCTGCGCGGCCCGATGGTGATCGTTGCGGCGAGCGGCATGTGCGAAGGCGGGCGCGTGGTACACCACCTGAAGGCGTCCGTGGGCGATCCCCGAAACATAGTGCTCATCGTTGGCTTCCAGGCGGAGGGCACGCTCGGCCGTCGGCTCGTGGAGCACAAGGACGACACGGTGAAGATGCTCGGCGAGGAGGTGAAGCTCGAGGCGCGCGTCCACACGATAAACGCCCTCTCGGCGCACGCGGACCGGAACGGCCTCATGGACTGGTACGACGGCGTGAAGGGCCGCGTGAAGCACGCGTTCGCGGTCCACGGCGAGCCTGACCGCGTGAAGATGATGACCGACCTTCTCGCCGAGCATGGCTGTCCGAGTCCCGTCGCGCCCGTGGAGGGTCAGAGCTTCGTGTTCGACTGACGGCAGGGTTTGACGTTTTTCTGACAAATCCGTGACATCGTTATAACGCATGAGTGTTCGGAGTGTGGTATCATATTTGCGGTTTCGGGGCATTAGCCCTTGCACCGCGTCAATGAAAATGAGATAATATCGCGAATGGCAAAAGAAGTTACAGTGCTTGGCATCGAAGGCGCATTCCTGCGCGGCGTTCGGCTCGAGGAGCGGAACGGCGCGTTCGTGTGCGCCGAAGTTGAGTCGTGGCCGCTCGTGGCGGGGGCTGCGGACGGGGCGTCCGCAGCGGCATCTGCGGGCGAGACGCCCGCCATCCCGATGGGCGGTCAGCCTGCTACCCCGATGGGTAATCTGCCCGTCGTACCGGCTGATTCCTCCACCTCGCCCGACTTCTCTGAAGAAGCGCCCGTGGAGGCGGTCGCGGAGGAGGATAAGCCGCTTGCCCGCGCGTTGCGCGCTGCGGCGAAGCATTTCGAGCAGTCGGAGTTCACGCTGGCGATTCCGCTTTCGAAGCTCTTGGTGAAGGGCGTGCGCATGCCCGTTGAGGCGCGCGACGAGCTACTGAGCGCGGCGAAGCTGGAGCTGGACGGCATATCGCCGTTCCCCGACGAGGACCTTGCACCAGCGGCGGAGGTCGTGGCTGAGACGGATTCCGAGATACAGGTGCTTGCCGCAGCATTGCCGGCGGCTGCTGCGTCCGAGATCGGCGCGGCGCTCACCGCCGCCCGCGTACACGTTACGCGCACGGACGCGACGGCGCTCGGCTGGCTGCGCAGCCTTTGGCCGCGTCTGAGCGAGGTAGAGGCGCATCGCCGCCTCGTGCTGCTGAATCTGGGCGACGGCTGGGACCTAGCGGTGCTTGACGACGGCGCGCCCGTGCAGCTGCGCGGCATCGGCAACGTCGGCTCGGCGGCAGAGCTTGTCCGGGAGGTCACCCTGAGCCTGCTTGCGTGTGATGCGTACGGAGCGGACGTGGGCGACGTTGTTGTGTGCGGATTCAAGCAACCTGATGAGGTAGTGCTTGCACGTCTCTCCGTGTTTGGTCCGGTGCGCACGCTGATTGTGGACAACCCGTCCGCTGGCGTGGAGGGTTGTGCGCAGCGCGAGGCCGAGGGCGGAACGTTCGACGTGACGCCGGCCGACTGGGCTGAGGCGCGCACGGAGTCCCGCTTCCGCGGCAAGCTCAAGGCTTTTCTCGCCGTCGCCGTTGGACTTTGGGCGATCGTGATGGGCGTGCTGTTCGGATACGAGATCGTGTACAACAAGATGAGGGACCACCAGAAGGACCTCCGCAAGGGAGCGCACGCGCGCGCATACAAGGAGGTACTGGACATGACGAACCGCGTGGCGCTCATCGACCGCTACGAGGACCGGTCCACGTGCGCGCTCGAGATGCTCAAGCTCGTGTCGGACAGCCTGCCGGAGGACGAGGGGATGACGTTCGACTTCTTCCGCTTCCGCCGCGGCGACGGCGTGTTCGTGCGCGGCAAGGCGTCCGAGCGCGAAAGCTGGCGAAAGCTTGAGCAGGCGCTCCGTGCCGCGCAGGTGTCCAAGGTCAGTGAAGACGGCGAGGTGGAGACCGACGAGGACGCCCCGGCACTGTTTTCGGAAGTGAAGCCGTCTGATTCAAGCCAGAACCGCGACGGGCTCTTCCCGTTCACCATTGAGGCCAAGTTCCCCGTCGTGGAAGAGGACAAGGCCGAGAAAGGTAGGTCAAAATGACAATGCCCGGGGCAAAGTCTCGCAGGGACCGAATGGTCATTGCCATCGTGGTCGTGGTGGCGCTCTACGCCCTTGCGGCGCTTATGTGGTTCACTGGTCGCAACAAGGCATGGGAACTTGCGCGCAAGGGCTACGAGAGGGAACTCAAGACGCTCAAGCGGGAAAAGGCCCTTATCGAAGACCGTTCCCTCTGGGAAGAGCGTGCCGAGACCAAGCGGCTGCGCATGCCGCTCGTGGACACGGGTGAGATGCCAGCCACTCGCTGGGAACGCATCATCGAGCGCCTGGCCGCGGAATACCACGTGAGCGTGGGAAAGGGTCTGAAGGCGTCGCAGACAGAGGAGGACCATGGCGGCGTCTGGGAGATGCCCGTCGACGTGAGGTACGACAACACCTCCCTGCAGCGCCTGGTGGAGTTTCTATTCGCCGTCAACAAGTCGGCGGATGCGATGATGGACGTGCGAGAACTCGAGATCAGCGTGCGTCCGAAGAATCCTGGCGCGCTTAACGGTAAGCTCGTGCTTACCTGCGCATACCTGAAGGGCGACGTGCCCGTGGAAAAGACGAAGTGAAGGGAACTTGGATATTATGAACACTAACATCAAGAAGTTTTTGGCCATTGCGGCACTGTCCGCAATTTCGGCGGTGGCGTTTGCCCAGTTTCAGCCAGGCCGTCGGCCATTGTTGCGTCCGGGCTCTAGGCTCCGCAGGGCTGGTGCGGAAACGGTGGCAACACAGCCTACTCCCGAGGCAAAACCGATTACCGAGCAGCTCAAGGAAAGTATGGAGCTTAAGGGAACGAACGGCGTGCCCATGCTCAACTTCGAGAATGCGCCGCTGGAACTTGTGCTGATGCAGTATGCTTCGCTCTCCGAGAAGGTGCTGCTGCCCGCGCCGAACCTTCCCAAGACGCAGATCACGCTCACGTCAAACGGGCGCGAACTCGATAAGGAGTCATACCTCGAGGCCATCGAGGTTGCGCTCGTGATGAATGGCGTTGTGATCGAGCCGTTCGACGAGCACTTCCTACGCGCCTTTGAGCGCAAGTCCGTGCGTACACAAGGTATCCGCACGCTAATGAACGTCTCCACGAACGGCCTTCCGGAGAAGGGCCGCGTGATCAGCCAGCTCATTAGGCTGGACAACATTACGGCGTCCGAGGCACAGGAGGCGTTGAAGGGATTCATGGATGAAAAAGGCCAATTCCAGGTGTTTGAGCGGAACAACGCGATCCTAGTCACCGATACGCAGGAGAACGTCAACCGCATGCTTGAAATCATCAAGGAGCTCGATGTGCCTAACCCCGTCCTCGAGGAGGTCTTTGTACACGAGGTGAAGTTTGCCGTCGCGTCGGAAATCAAGGCTCGCCTAGAGGAAATCGTTACGGCGTCGGAAAAGGATGTGCAAAAATCGGCCGCAGCAGTAAAGTCAAGCGGCGGGCCTGGCTTCTCGCGGCCGTCTGCGTCCCCGCAGCCCAATCGGCTCCTCAACCTCAATAACCGCCCTGGCATAAACAAGCCAGATAATCCGGTCAGCAAGCCTAACGCCGTCCTCACGGCGGCCATTTCCGATGCCGACCGCGGCATGATTCGCGGCAAGGTGCTAATCGTGGCCGATGATCGATCCAATAAGCTCATTGTCATAACTTCAAAGACCAACTGGAATTTCTTTAAAAGGATCATTGATAGCCTAGACGTGGAGACGGAGCCGGACGAGGCCGTCAAGGTACACCAGCTCAAACATGCGGAGGCCGAGGATGTGGCCTCGATGCTCAATGACCTCATCGGGTCGACGACGACCCAGTCCAAGAACAATCAGAACGCTAACGCGAACCGTTCTGGTGCGGCCACGCGCAACCTCACCCAGGGGGCGCGTCCGGGGGTCACGCCTCCGCGTCCAACTTCGTCCGCCGCCAACTCCAATCTTGGCGCGCTTAACAAGGACACCGTCAAGATACTTGCCGACAAGCGCCTCAACGCCATAGTCGTGAAGGCGCGCAAGGAGGACATGAACCTCATCCTTCACGTTATCGAGGACATGGACATCAAGCTCTCCCAGGTGCTGCTTGAGACCGTCATCATCCAGGTTGAACTGGGCGACGACCTCCAGACGGGCGTCGACTGGGTCCAACGCGGCCGTCAGAGGACGTCTCAGCAGGTTCAGGCCACGGACTCCAATGGGCGCAAGTTGTTCTGGCAGGAGGTCACCGATGATTCCGGCGCCACCACTACGCGTCAGACGACCGAGGACACGGGCAACCCCGTCATGAAGACGATTACGAAGGTTACACGCGACGGTTTCTACAACAACGGCAGTTACATGCTCGGCGGCGGCGGCGGTTCCGGCACGTCCATGCTCGGCACGCTGATGAACGCTGCGGTCAACGCATCGACCAACGAGGCCGTCCTCACCGCTGCGAATCCGATCGGCGGCGGCGTGAACTACCTGCTGAAGAGCGACAAGCTCAACATCGCCTCCATTATCCAGGCCGCGAAGAGCGACAGCCGCTCTAAGGTGCTCGCCTCGCCGGTTCTCATGACGCTCGACAACAAGGAGGCCACGATCGAGGCGACGGACATGATCTACCTCTTCAGCGGCTACCAGTACTCTGGCTCCACCTACTCCGGCACGCAGGTTCGCAACTACGAGAAGCGCGACATCGGCCTTACCGTGAAGGTGACACCTCACATCAACAAGAACGGCACCGTGATGCTCAAGATCGAGGAGAAGTTCGAGACTCAGGGTGCGGACCAGAACGTGCCGAACGAGTCGGGCGGCACGGATCCGTACGCGACCGTCACGACGCGCAAGATGTCATCGGAGGTGACGGTGGAGAATCTCCAGACTATCATGATGGGCGGCCTCACGAAGAAGTCCAACGTGCAGTCCGAGAGCGGCATCCCGCTGCTGAAGGACATCCCGTGGATAGGCAAGTGGCTGTTCGGCAGTGTGTCTATTAAAGAGGCGCGCAGCGAACTCCTGGTGTTCATCACGCCGTACGTGCTTGACGACGCGGCTGCGTCGCAGGCGGAGGCCCTTAGGCGCAAGAAGGTACTGAGCACCACGCGTCCGTGGGATGACAACGGCTGGTCGCTCTCTGCGCTCGCCGATCCCGTCACGAAGAAGGAACAGCTGCGCCGCAGGGCGCTCGAGTGGGCCGAGCAGGATGAGGAACACGCCACGGGCAAGAAGCTCGAGGAGGCGAAGGAAAAGCGCATCAAGGACCTCGAGGAGAAGACCGAAAAGGAGCGCCGCGAGTGGGCCGACAAGCATGCGAAGGACGTGTTGGAAGCCCTCAACCGCTACGAGCAGGAACAGGTGGACTGGCACGAGTTCATCGACAAGCTCCGCAAGGAGAAGGAAGAGAAGGACGCTGCGAAGGCACAGGAGGCGCAGTCCGCCGCCAAAGTTCGGGAGTCTGCGGGCGAAGAGCCCGCCAAGACCCCAGAGCCGGCGAAGGAGAACCTCCTGGAAGCTCTCCAGAAAAAATAATGGCCGCCGAATGCGGCATGACGCCGAGACGAAAGGAGAAGGACAAATGAATAAAGGCTTCCTCGTGGCAGGGCTCCTGTTCGCCTCGGCGTTCGCCGTCCAGGCGGAAAACTATTATGCCGCTCCACTAGATGATGCCCCGGTCAAGATTGACAGGCAAATAACTTTACCGGCCGTGATTACGGGAACCGTGTCGTCTGCCAGCAGCAAGCATTGGGTGTCGTTTAGCGTAGACAAAAATTACGGGCCGTTGCCAGCCGCCATATATACTTACATGGGGACTGGATCCGTGTTTCGCGCGACGCTGTCCAGGGAGGAAGTGGGCGGCGAGGGGGATGGGATTGCTCTTTCGGCGGAACGCAAGAACTGGACATTCAACACCTCGACGCCATACGTGCTCAACATCTCTGCCGCAACTTACAGGAAAGGCGCTAGTTACGCTGTGTGGTTGGGTGATTTTGGCGATTTCACAGTGACTTTCGTCGGTAACGGCGGAACGGTGTCCACGAACAAGATGACATATATTCCGGGACAAAAGTATGGCTGGCTCCCCAAGGCCACGCGTACGAACTACGTACATACGGGCTGGAGCACGGCGGCTTCGAACAATGTATATATCACTACTAACACGCTGGTGTGCGTGGGGTACAAGAAACTGTACGCCCGATGGAGGGCCAATACGCAGTCGTCAACCAACAATGTGTCAGCTGCGACAAACTCTTACTTCGTGGCCTTCAACTCCAACGGCGGTAAGGGCACGATGTCGAATCAGACAATTGCAAAAGACGTGGCGCAGGCTCTTACCGCTAATAAATTTACGCGCAGTGGATATGATTTCACTGGTTGGGCAATGTCGCCTACGGGGGCGGTCGCGTATGCGGATCGTGCTGTAGTTTCAAATTTGACAGCTGTTGGCACTACTACTACGCTTTATGCAAACTGGAAGATTTCTCAAGTAACGGTTCACACCCAGGAAGTCAACGGCGTGCTTTGGCATTATACGGTGGCCAACGGGGGGGCTACGATTTTGAACAGGTCTGGCGACACCTATGTTGCAGCAGTGGACACGTCGGTGAAGGGAACTTTGACGATTCCCTCCAGACTTGGAACCAACGAGGTGGACAAGATTGGCGAGCGCGCGTTTTCCGGCTGTTCCTCAGTGACCAACATCGTGATCCCATTCGGCGTCACGTCTATTGGCACGTGCGCCTTCGCCGGTTGCACGGGCCTTGCACCCGGCATAACGATTCCTGAAAGCGTCGATGAGATGGGCTCGTATGTGTTTACCAACTGTCCTAACCTGAAGATCGTGCGTTACCTCGGCAACTGTCCGGAAGCGGGCGAGGCGCTGTATGCCGGGGCGCCCGCATCCCTCATTTCAGGCATACTTAGCGTCAGAACTGGCTGGCCGACGAAGGAGGTGACGTATCAAACCGTAACATCTTCCAGTAGCGGCGAAGCCAGTGGAAATGGCGATGCGGTCGATGCGGGCGATACGGGCGATGCCGCAAATGACGCCGCAAATAACGCCGGCACTGACGCCGATAACGGCGAAGAGGCCACGGGAATTGTTTATGCACCGTGGCCAGAGGGCGCGTATTCAAGGCGAGTGTTGCTGTGGGTTACGCAGCCGCTGCACCGGGTAACGTTCTGGGCCACGCAGGGAGTTTCAAGCTCGGCTATCGTCCAATACTACGTTCCCGGACGGACGTTAGAATCGCTTCCTGATGAGCCGGAGAATGTCAACGACGGGTACACGTTTCTTGGCTGGTTCACGAAGCCGTACGGCGGTACGGAGATAGGGGATGACGATGCCGCTGGGATAATCGTGGACAAGCCGCTTCATTTCTACGCTCACTGGCATAGGGACGACGATCCTGAAAGCCTCGCCGACGTAGAGTACGATTTTGCCAAGACGCATTCATACGTCGGCTATCTGCTGAACAGCGACGGGGATATGGCTGGAACGATCCAGTTGAAGACGTCCAAGGCACGATGGAGCCGGGCGGAAGAGGAGACGAACGTCACGGCCTCGGCGACGCTTGTTCTGCTCGGGGAGGGAAAAATCAAGTTGAAGGGTACGCTGGGTGAAGACCTTTCAGGCACTTTGACGGTCTCCACGAAGTCCGACGAACGTGAGCTTGACGTGTCGCTTAGCGGCAGCGACATGGAGGGGGCGTTTGGTAGCTACTCGGTCCTCGGCGCACGAGACATCTTCGGCAAAAAGACGTATCTCGACCGTACGAAGGCCAATGCTGTGGGGAACGACTGGAGGGGAAATTACGTTGTGGCGCTGAAGGCGGATTCGGATGAATCAAGCCTCGGCAACGGCTACGTGGGACTGTCCGTGCAGGTGAGGGCTAACGGCAGAACCCGCGTGTCGGGGACGATGCCAGATGGTACTAGGGTGTCCTATTCGGGCCGAATGGCGGTCTTCGACGATCATTGCCTGCTGCCGGTAGTCGTGCCGCTTTATTCTGGCAAGAGGGGCGGATTTGGCTTTCTCATGGCTTTTTCGGACGAGGGAGTGTCCGCGTCAGTCGCTTCACAGTGGATCAACACAGTCGTGCCGTTCGTTTCGGAGCTAGAGGTGGAGGGGGCTGGAATGGCGGAGGGGATCTCGCAGAGCGCCACGTTCTCGCTCGAGAATTCCTTTGACGATATCGCGGCGGCTGACGACTTGTTGCCTTCGGATGTAGAGGTTTCTGTTTCCGGCTCGAGATGGAACACGCCGAAGGCCGGTAAGGTGAAGTTCAGCGCGGAGGATGGCGGCTACAGCGATGAGTCTGAAAGCGACAACCCCTCCGGGCTCAAGTTGTCCGCGTCGGCGGCGAAGGGGACGTTCAAAGGTCGCTTCAAGGTATTTTCCGTCACTGAGGCGGGGAAGTCTAAGAAGTACACGGCTACTGTGAATGGAGCCATTCTGGACGGCGTAGGCTATGGCACGGCGACCATCAAGAAGGTCGGCGCTGCCCCTGTGACGGTGAGGTGAGGGCGGAGTGAAGCCAATCGTCGTCAAAGCCGCAGATGCGGATTCGATTGCCCGCCATTGGGGCGATCTGCGTCACGTGGACCGCCTGAGGGGCGGCGAGGTCGTGGTGCTCGACGTGTCGGCGCTGACGGGCGTAACGGCCGCGTTCGAGGCGTTTTTCGTCGCGTTAGACCGCCATGTTGCCGCGCGCGCCGCGCGGCTGGAGGCAGTTGACCCGCAGGGACTGCTCGCTCCCATCCGCGCGCGCTACGATTTCAACGCATACGACGGCGCCGCGCCTGCGCGCCGCCGACACCGTCCGTTCCTGGTGGCCGTGGGACAGGGAGTCTGCAACTGGTGTGCGGCCGCTCACGCGAACTGCACGTTCCTCGGCGAGACGTTTGCCAACGCGCTGTCCATGATCGTTCACCCGCGTCGGTTCCGTTTCCGCGACGCATCGCTCGCCTTTGAACGGGCTGGTTTTGACGGCCTGCCAATCACCACGGCAATCGGTTTCCTCCTCGGTCTCATCCTTGCCTTCGAGAGCGCGGCGTCGCTCAGGACGTTCGGCGTGGAGGTGTACGTGGCGGATCTCATCGCGATCGGGCTCTTCCGCGAACTCGGTCCGCTCGTGACGGCGATCATCCTCGCCGGACGCAGCGGCAGCGCGTTCGCCGCAGAAATCGGCACGATGAAGGTGGACGAGGAACTCGACGCGCTCACGACGCTCGGTCTGCCGCCCGTCCGGTTCCTCGTGATGCCGCGCGTTGTGGCCGCGACGCTCGCGATGCCCGTGCTTACGATTTTCGCGGAGCTTGCGGGCCTCGTGGGTGGATCAATCGTGCTGCAGCTGATGCGCGTGCCGCCGGTCGTATACTGGAGCCATGTGACTTCGGCGGCGTCGCTTTTCATGATCCTCTTCGGACTTGGAAAGGCCGCGCTGTTCGGATTCCTCGTGGGCCTCATCGGCTGTTCGGCGGGGATGCGCACGCGCAACACTGCGGACGGCGTGGGCGTGGCCGCCACGGCCGCCGTGGTGGGCGGAATCGTGGCCATCGCCGTAACCGACGGGCTTCTCGCCGTCGTATGCTATCTGCTGGGGGTGTGACGCATGGCCGATACTGTTATAGAGGTAGAGCATCTGGACGCGGGATATGTCGGCGTCCCCGTTCTGCACGACGTGAACTTCTCCGTGTCGCGCGGGGAGGTGTTTGCGCTTCTCGGTGGTAGCGGTTGCGGCAAGTCAACGATCATGAAGCACTTGATCGGGTTGAACCCCGTGCTTGGCGGTAAGGTTTCCGTGGCGGGGTTAGAGATGAATCCTGCGAATCGTGCGAGAATATTGCGGAAAATCGGCGTTATGTACCAGTCTGGCGCGCTATTTGGGTCGATGAACGTGCTTGAAAACGTGATGCTGCCACTGGAGGAGTTCACGCGCCTTCCAGCGGCGGCGCGCCGCACGCTTGCGCTCATGCAGCTCGACCTCGTGGGACTGCGCGAAGCGGCGGATAAGATGCCTAACGACCTTTCCGGCGGCATGAAGAAGCGCGCGGCGATTGCGCGCGCACTCGCCCTCGAACCCGAGATACTCTTCCTTGACGAGCCGAGCGCAGGCCTCGATCCGCTCACCTCAAGCGCGCTAGACGACCTCATCCTGCGTCTGCGCGATACGCGCGGCGTCACTTTCGTGGTCGTCACGCACGAATTGCCCAGCATTTTCAAAATAGCGGACCGCTGCGCGATGTTTGACCGCGCGCGCAAGGCGATGGTGGCACTTGGCCGCCCCGCCGACCTGCGCGACGGGTCGTCCGATCCCTTTGTCCGCAAGTTCTTCACACGTGGAGGTGCATAATGGCAGCAGACAGCCAACCCAACTACGCCAAAATCGGCTTCTTTATCCTCGCCGGCATCGCCCTCGTCGTCGGTACGCTCGTCTACCTCGGCGGCTTCGGCGCGGAGCGGCACGAGTTCATAGCCGAGACGCATTTCTCGTACCCCGTCTCGGGGCTGGACGTTGGCAGCGCCGTCAACTTCCGCGGCGTACACGTGGGGACCGTGCGGCGCATTTCCTTCATCGGCGCGGAGTACGAAGACATCGGAAACCCCAACGACCGCCGACAGATCTACGTGGAACTCGCACTCGACAAACGGCGTTTCCGCATCGGCGGCAAGGATTCCCACGTTAACGAGGCACTCGCGCGCCTTGTCGAGCGCGGCCTGCACGCCACCGTCTCCTCCTCCGGCGTGACGGGGTTATCCAAGATAGAGCTCAATTTCCCGAAAATCAAGCGCGAGGACGAGAAGATCAGCTGGCGCCCGAAGTACATCGTGATTCCACCTGCGCCCGCATTCCTCCAGAGCGCGGCCGACTCGGTCACGCAGATTCTCGACCAGCTCAACCGCATGGATTTCGTCACGGCCTGGAGCAACGTGGTGGAGGTGACAGGCACCGCAAACATACTTCTGCAGGACGTCACCACGCTCATCCAGGCGCAGAAGGGCAACGTTGGCGAGATCATGGACAACGTGCGCGAGGCCTCGATAGGGCTTCGGGCGTTCACGGATGAAATTCGCGCCAACCCCGCAAGCCTCCTCAGGTCCAGCACGCCCGAACCGCTTGACGAGACGCGCTGACGCGCGGTCACATCGCGAGGACGGCGTCCGCGAACGTCTGAAGGTCGTCGTAGCGCGCGACTGCGAAGTCGTCGAGCGGCGTGGGCTGTCCGTTTACGATGAACACCTTCCCGCCCGCCTGAAGCGTGAGGCGGGGAAGTCCCGCTGCCGGGAACACGGTGAGCGACGTACCTAGAACGAGCATCACCTTCGCGCGGATGGCGAGTTCCTGCGCGGCGGCGAACGCCTTTTCGGGAAGCATTTCGCCGAAGAACGTTATGTCGGGCTTGTAGGGCCCGCCGCATTTGCAACGCGGCACTTCGGCACCGGCGTCTAGCATCGCGCAGATTTGCTCAAAGGTTTTTTCGTCGCCGCAGCGACGGCAGTGGTGGTACACGCCCGAGCCGTGGACTTCCCACACATTTGACGAACCTGCCTTTTGGTGGAGCATGTCGATGTTCTGCGTGACTATGCCGGCGAGCTTTCCGAGGTCCTCAAGGTGCTTCAGCGCGCGGTGTACGGGACCAGGCTGGAACAGCCGTAGGCCGTAGACGAGCTCGCGTGCGCCGCGATAGTATATGGACGGGTCGCGGTCGAACCAGTCAATGTCGAAGATGCGTTCGGCATCCGGCTGCTTGTAAAGTCCCTGCGGACCGCGGAAGTCGGGAATTCCGCAAAGTGTGGAAATGCCGGCACCGGTCATCGCGACCGTGCAGGGACTAGTCTTCAGCGCGTCAATCAATTTCTCCATTTAATTATCCTTTCGCTTTGACGGCGAAGAGTATACCATATCCTGCGGCTGTGCGGGACTGCTTTTGAAAACATCTGCGCACTGGGAGAATATCCATGTCAGGACAATTGCGTCGTCAACAAGTCCAACAACTGGAATCACGTCGCATACAATGTCAAGTGGCAATGCAAGATAGGCAAGGCCACCCGCGAGCAACGCTATCTTCGAGGCTGGTATCTTACGTTTCCCGCATACGTCATCGTGCAGGATTTGATAGGCAGCAACAATTTTGTCCTTTAATCGTACAAGAGCTTTCGCGTTAAAGACTTTTTTCAAAGTCTCCTCTCGCTCGCTCTCAATCGATTCCAGGGACGGGGTGTCTCCCAACTTGTCCTTATAGGTGTTGATGATGTCATCTGCATCCATTTTTCTTCCTTTCTCTTTTGCGAATCTGGGAGCAATTGCCATGCCAAAATAGAAAAGCGCATTGTTTCGCTATACTGAATTGATTTTTATAGATATGTGGTTTGACGGATCTGCGATTGTATGATAATATATACGCCGTTTCTACCAAGAATAGGGATTGTTATATGAAATGTGATTTGAAAGGCGAAGATGTCCTTTTCTGGTTCTGCCGTGAGACAGACCAGAATCTCTCCTTCATAGAGGCTTTCTTGAGCGGTGGGCAGGAGCAGCCTGGGCTGTTCCTCTATGAAAATGTGGAGAAGGTTTTCCGTGCGGCAGAGGAGTATGCATGTTCGCGTATTCTCTTGGTGGCCGAGGAGAATAGTCGCTATGCGGCGTTTCTCAAAGCTGAGTGTGAAAAGAGGTGTGTTCACGCCGTATGCGATGTCGTTGACGAGGAGAAGTTGGATGCGCTGTTTCACGCCGCAGAGAAGGAAGTGGCATATATAGTCCTTGATGAGAAAGGGTTACCGCAGGCTTTCAATGGCATTCCCAAGTACTGGTTTGACGGCGAGAAGATGTGTCCATGGCCGAAGGGATGTTCCTTGGGGGTGTTGAGTACGAGGGAGCCTGCTTCCTGGACGCACTTTTTCCTTTTGGGTAGCCATGACCTCGCCTACCAGCTTGAGAATGTCCGTACGGTCTTGAAGCACAAAAACGAGTCCGGCGTGCCGCAGTATGTGCTGATAACCGGCGAGACGGGAACGGGCAAGTCGTTTTTCACGCGCAATCTGCCGAGGATATGCAACGCAAAATATGATGACAGGAAGGAGCCTTTTAAAGAGCCGACGCTTGAAGAGCGCATTGACGGCGCATACGGTTATGTGCAGGGCAACTGCGCGTCTCTTTCTCCTGCGCTGGCGGATGCTCTTCTGTTCGGTGCCGTCAAGGGTGCCTATACAGGACGCGACAGAGACGTGGAGGGGCTAATTGAGAGTGCGGGCGAAGGGATTCTCTTTCTTGACGAAGTTGGTGACTTGCCCCTTGAGACGCAGGGCAAACTGTTGACGGCCCTTGAGGAAAAGGTTTATTATCGGCTTGGAGACACAGGGAAGGATCGGAAGTCAAGACAGGTCAAATGCGGCATCGTCTTTGGCACAAACCACGACCTTTCCGCCGATGCGAGGGAATGGGAAAATTCGCATGGCAGATCTGGATTCAGGAAAGACCTTCTTTACCGAATCAACTCTTGCCATGTCGTGCTGCCGCCGCTTCGGGAAAGGCTGTCCGAAAAATACCGGGAACAGCGCAAGCTTCTTCTGGACGGAATAGTCGAACGCTACTGCGCGGGGATCGGGCTCTCTCTCACGGAAGGCGCACGCCGTGAGTTTGATGCATTTGCCTGTGAGTACGAATGGCCGGGAAACTTCCGCGACGTGAAGCATCTTTTCGAGGGGTTGAAGATCAAGGCATTGGAGGAGCGCACAGGAACCGTTGTTTCCACGTACATGATGCGGAAGGCCATTGAAAGGATGGAGGACGTGAAGGGAACTGAAGCTGGTGAAGCTTCGGAAGGGCGCGATATGCCGCTTGCCGCCAAAGTGAAGAAGGGCTTCCAGAGTCCGTGCGACGTGAACGACATTGACTTCATCTTTCAAATTTGCAAGGACGCGCAGTCCTGCGCAGATGCGGGCCGCAGGTACTACGGCACGGAGAAAGAACGTAATTTTGCGGATGCATTTGGCAAACGCCTCGCGCACTTCGGCCTTGTATTCGACAAGACAGTGCCCGAACACCTGTCACTTAAGGACGTGGCGGTACAGCCGAAATGAGAAATGCCGAAAGGAAACAACATGGACATCGACAAAATCATTAATTCATACAAGAAGTTCGTCGGGAACGAAAAGCCCGAGGATGTCGCCCAGAAGAAGGACGACACCCTCAATAAAATCAAGAACGCCTCGGCTCTTTCGGGGCTGCTTGACAACATCCGCACGGCATACGACATGGTGGCCGATTCCGTGACTGGCAGGTACAATGGCGTGTCGAAATCCACCATTGCCCTGCTGGTCGGCGGGCTCGCCTACCTCGCGTTGCCGATCGATCTCGTCCCGGACATCATTCCGGTGGTCGGCTGGGCAGATGACGCGGCCGTCCTCACCTGGATATTCACGCGCTGTGCCGAAGAGTTCAAGAAGTACAAGGAATTTAAGAGCCAGTCTCAGTCGAGCTCGTCTCAGTAGGGGTCTTCTTGTCCTTCTTGTCCTCTTTGTCCTTTTTGCCCTTTTGGAACAAGTCGCTTATGCGTTCCGAGATGAACACATACAGTATCCAAATGAGGATGGCGATAAAGATTACCCCCAACGGGATGAAGATCGAGTATGCCGTCCATTTAATCACCATGGCCAAAGTCGGCATCGGCTTACCGAATAGCGAGGCGATTCCATAGATGATGGTCTTGCCGATCAGGTCGAACAGAAACCATCCAATGAGGATGGGCAGACACCCGACGCTGTAGAGCTTGCCAGTGCCGGATGCCGGGCGGGTGTTCCTGTTCTTTGTGACAAGGGAGTCCTTCATGCCGCCTGCTCCTTGCGGTGCGCTTTCCAGACACGGTACTTCTCGAGATCGGACTGGGCCAACTTGATGGCAAGACCGATTACGAGCGCATCGTCGAGGAAGCCGATGAATGGGATGAAGTCCAGGATCAGATCGATGGGCGAGAGCACGTAGATGAGCGCGCCCGTAAGGGCGGCAATCGTCGTCCACGGGGTTTCCTTGTAGGTGCCCGTGACGCGGTCGCGCAGAAGCTCCAGGATGTCGCACAGGTCATTGAAGTACTTTGCCAGTACCTTGACCCGCTTGAAGAGCTTTTTGATCTCATCTTCTTTGCCGAGTGTCTCCTTGACGTCGTCCGCGCCGACCTTGCTGGCGTAGCCGTCCAAGGCCTCTTTGGCCTTTTCTTCATTGATGTTCGTGTTTTCGTTTGTCATTTTTTTTCTCCTTGTGGGGTTGTTGTTCGTTACCTGAAAAGCCTGATCAGGAAAGTGAGCAGTAGAATTGTCAACATTGTATCTCCTTCATGTCATCTTGTCTTACCACCGCGGTAAGGCACCTGTATGTAAGCAAGGAGCGTGCCAAGGGTGAGGCAGGGAAATTAAAATAGTGAAAATCGTTGATTGTTTGGAAGTTATTGTGATGTTAGAAAATAATGTACTTGAATACGATATAGAGGGGTATATTATCGGTATAGTCGAGTTATAGGACGAAAGGCGGAGGACAGGACTTATCCCATCCGCAATTGATATTTGTGATTTGTGAACAATGTTGGCAATGAAGATTTGTGAACAATACTCGATTGAGTGTTCAAGTTATTTTTGAGTGATGACTTAGGCGTTGGCCATTTGGAGGAAGTCGGCCAGGCGTTGGCGGGCGGACAGCGTGGACGGCTTTGCCTTGTAGCGATTGGCGGCGGCGAAAGCATCCAGTACGAACGCGCAATCCGCTTCATCCATTTCGGCGAACACCACGAGTTTCTGCCGTGCCCGTGACGCGCCCTCATAGAACGGCAACGCTTCATGGTTGCCGGCAAAGGCGTCTCGTCCCACGTCCACCAGCACTATTGCCGCAGCGTCGAGCCCCTTGAACTTGCGGTAGGTTGTGAAGGGATAGACCTGGTTGAATCGCCGGTCGTCGGTATCCGCATTCACCTTGAGGGAATGTTCCAGGCGACTGTGTCCTTCGCCTTCTGGCGCGCATGAGATGAGGACAATATCCTCTGGTCGATAGGACTTCCGTAACTCGGCGACAGTATGCGAAACGGCGGCGGTGAGGACATCATCGGAGGTTGCGGTGTCGAAGAAATGGATCTCAGGTGAGGTTCCGGGAATGGCGCCACGGGCCATTTCGGGGGACTGCCCGTGCGCCAGGATTCCCCGTGCCGCCGAGGTGGCGATGGCGTTTGTGTTGCGGCAGTTTTTGTAGAGTGTCAGCTTGCAGTCGGAGTCGCGGATCACGCGCGGTAGGTCGGCGTTTTCGCCTGCGCGGAGCGATACAAGCTGGTAGGCGTCATAGAACATGAAGAACGCCGATCTGTCCCCGATTCCGTTTTCCTGCATCGTCACCACTTCACGGAGCGTCTCCATGATGCCGGAGTCCTCAATGAAGCTAATGGAGCAGTCTTGTCCCTCGTCAACAATCACCTGTGTGTAGCGGAAGTGGCCGATTTGGTCGGCAAGCGTCTCTGCGGCGGTGTTGTAGCGCGCGCGCTGCAGCGCGAGGATATCGGGTTTCGGGCGAGACTTCAGGTCTGGCGGCAGCGGTTGTCCGAGCATTGCAACGAAATCGTCCAGCGTTCGGAAGTCGATTTGGGATGCGAGGGCGGGATTGGCCGCCGCGAACGTCGTTTCCAGATGGCGGCGCAACGCCATGTTGAAACATAAGTAGAGAATCCTTTCGCCACGTGCGGCACAACGTCTGGCACGTTCCAGCGCAACGAACGTCTTGCCCGTCCCGGCCATGCCGTTGATTACCGCGCTCTTCTGTCCCTCAAGGAAGTCAAGTACGCGCGCCTGCTCGTCGATGAGCTGCTGGTAGATGAGGTCGTTGAAGTTTGCGGCGGTGCGGGCGGCGGGACAGAGTCCGGGAATCTGCGGCGCGAGCACATGGGTGACGAGCCAATGGTGGTCTTCGTCGTCCAGCGCCGTCTCGATGCCGTTTGGCAGCTCCACATCGAACAGACGGTCGATTGCCGGCTGCAAGTTGGGGTACGACAGGTCGTCCTGAGCGAGGATGCGGTCGCGCGGGGCGTCCGACGGAAGGTCGAGCGCGTTGATCTCCGCGCGGCTCATGCCGTGGAACCAGACGCCCCACACGACCTTGCAGCGCGAGGCGATGTCGCGGAACCGCGTGCCGCCCTGCAGCAGGGCGGCCTCGTCACCACGTCGCGCGAGAAGGTGGCAGATGGTGATGCGTTCGAGCTGGGCCTGCTTGAAGGGGCCGTTATGGGACATCGGCAGGCCGCTAGTGTAGCGCCACTCGCCGTTGCAATATGAGATTCCGTGTCCGTTTTTCGCCTCGATGCAGAGAATCCCCTTGTCACGGTGGTACACGAGAAAATCAATCTCCTTCTCGTAAAACACGTCCCGCGACGTCTGGTTTACGTTGAAGGAGTGGAACACCCAGTAATCGTTGTTCAGGCCTTTCCGCAGAGCCTTGAAGATCACGTCTTCGCGGCTCTTCGGGTCGAACTCGAGCATCTCTTTTGGAACCATGTGTGCCATGCGATATCCATCTCCAATGTCAGCCAATGGTGTCTGCTTCTATTGCACCTCGTTCCGAAAGCATATCGTGTATCTGACAGGCATGACTGTAGCCGATACCCAGAAGCCGCTGTATCTGTCTGACGCTGATCCGGCGGTCCTTCACGCCAGCCAGCGCCTTGGCGTAATGTTCCTCGATCTTCTCCTGAAAGAGTAGCTCTATCTTAGCATCGCGCTCTTCCCTCGTTAGTGCCTCTTCCAATTTAGCCTGCGGGAAGAGCGGCGGCGCGGTCACTTCGCCGCCCGTGATCTCGGGCGAGACCACATGCGGCATGATTATGCCGCCACGCGGGAAGGGCACTGTTTCGGGACATCCGACATCGGACGGCCGACGATTGGATTTGCTGTTTTTCGGTTTGCTGGTTTTTGCCATTACAGTTTCTCCCACATGCTCCACCTCGGACAGGTCGTGGCGGGCGTCCCAGTTAGTGCTTGCGCGCGGAACCTTAACTGGGGAAGCCACCATCTTGGCGGCGACGGCCTCGCCCCACCACCTGTCTATCGCAAGAGAGATGCCGGTCGGTGAACCGTCACCGCAACGACCGATCGCCGCAACGACCGATCGCCGCGCCCGCTACAGATTCCCCTCGTCGTCATCGGCGTCGAGAGGAATGACCTTGGTGCGTCCACCTTCTTCTTCGATTACGCTGTGGTCCATCGCAGAGATGGTAATGCCAAGGTATTTTTCATCAATTCCGCAGCAAGACACTTCAACTTCAATCGTGTTGTTGAAGAATCCATGATAGTTTGCTGCCGGGGCTATTGCAAACTTACTATCTTGATTGTTGTCAGAGTATATCGCAGATCCAACTACTTTAGCCGTCTCTCCACTATTACGCATTCCACCAGCCATGCCTATTAGGAGATCCCAGCTGTCGTTCCCAGTCACTACCTCCTTGGAAGCAGAGTAAAGGCGTGACTTATTGGCAAGATTGAACTTCTGTCCGTATTTGCGTTCAATCATTGCGGCACAGTATTGTGCTTCACGTAAAATTGCGGTTGGCTTGTATGTGGCAAAATGTTCGGCTTTTGTCTGTATTGTGATTTTATAGAGTCGCCTATCCTTTCGTGTGAACTGCAAGTACGCTGAATCGAATAGGCGGAATTTCGATTTTAGTTTTGGTGTGGCAACGTAATATTCCAAAGTCTTCCCAGACATTTTTTCTGTGACATCCTTAAACTCATCAGCTTTGGTGCCGAAAGTGAAACCGACGAAAGACTTCTGGCTGTCAGTTTTGTCATTTTCCTTGGCGAGGTCAACGGAACCGTCAAACTTTGGCGAGACATTCTTTTCCTGCTGTGTGGTATCAGTTGACGCGACTACGGCAGGGGTATTTGGACTGCATGAGCGGACCAGAAAGATAGTCACGAGTACGACGGCGACAAGCACGACGACTCGTTGGACGATGCTTGCGGCGTTCCAGAGTTTCTTTGCACCCTCCACGCCCTCCTTGGCCTTGTTCTTGATGGCATCACGTCCCTCTTGCGTCTTGATGGCGTCAAACTGCGCCTTTGCCTTATCGGCAAATGTCTCTTTTTTCTCTTCGTTGTCCATACGACTGCTCCTTTTGGTTGAAAACTTTTTGCGTCGAGATTTTTATACTCTGACGGCACTTGACGAACGAGATTATACCACATCATTTTTGACCTGCGCAAGTGGAAATTTTCAGCACTCCTATCGGCGCATCTACATAATTCACCGCCGAGCCGTCTGATTATTGGAAACAACTATTTGAAACAACTTGCCTTTGGCGCACGGGCTAACTCGCCCGTGCCAATCGGCTAATCTAAGACGTTGTCCAAAAATAACTTTTACGCTCTTGCGCATGTAAAAAAACGTCGATGTCGTTCAATAATGAGCCAGCTGTAAAACCTGGCCGAGCCCCGTCGAGTCCGTCAATTCACCCAATTGGGAACTCTAAAAATAGAAGATAACCAGCCGCCTTCGCATCTCGCAGGAATGAACATGAGGACAACTTTGATTGCTTTCGCTATTGGGAGAAAAGAAGAAGCTTTGCCTTTGAACTGCTTTCCTGTTTGTTATGACCTCTAGAGCCCCGATTTATGACACCTAGGTGTCACACCCTCTGACACCTAGGTGTCACACCCTCTGACACCTAGGTGTCATAACCCGTGACACCTAGGTGTCACGGATCACGGGAAGTGATTGTAAGCTCTTCCTTGGCGGATTTTAGCGATGCCGTAATATCGCGGTTTGGTTTTGTCATCTCGTCTGCGTGGGACGACTGGTTTCAGACGTCGCTCAAAAAAAGTTATATCTTACCGTTGCCTAACAGAAGGTGTCTATGAGATAATACCCACCGCCAACCACTCAAAGAAGGAGAATTGAAAATGGCACACAAGATTGATCAAGAGAAGTGCGTCGGATGCGGCGCGTGCAAAGAGACCTGCCCGGCCGGTGCGATTTCCGAGGCGGACGGCAAGTGCGTGATCGACGCAGGCACCTGCGTTGACTGCGGCGCGTGCGCTGGCGGCTGCCCGGTCGAAGCGATCTCAGCTGAGTAAGACCCTGTCACTAGCTAGGTTCATATTTCCGCGCCTCACGCGCGGATTTCTTGTGCGGCTCGCCCTCGTGGCGGCCGCAACTTGGCTTATTGGCACATGCTTGTTGCGTCCGATGGTAGTGGACGGCGAGAGCATGGAGCCAACATACGCGGCGCATGGGTTCAATTTCTGCGTTCTCACGGCGTATCGGTCCCATGCGCCGGCGCGTGGCGACGTGGTGGTGCTGAAGTACGGCGGCACTCGCTACATGCTGCTCAAGCGCGTACTGGCGTTCGAAGGGGAGACCGTTGCGTTCAGCAACGGCGTATGCGTGGTGAACGGACAGGCCCTCGACGAGCCGTACGTCGTAAAAAACTCCGGCTGGAACGTGCCGCCACGCACGGTTCGGCCTGGGCACATCTACGTGATGGGCGATAACCGCTCCGTCCCTTTTGAAGTACACGTTGGCGGCGAAATCTCGCTTGCCCGCGTTGCAGGGAGACCCCTCTGGTGAACAAGATTCTCATCGTTCTGGTGCTCGCCGCGCTTGCGTTCGCGGGCTGGTATTTCCTCTCGCCATCCGAAGAGGCGCGCGTGAAGGAGACTTTCGCGAAGATGTCCGCAGCCCTCGACAAGGACGGAAACGAGCCGAACCTGGAGTCAATAGGCAAGGCCCGTCGCGCCGTAGCGCTCGTCGAACCGGGCTGCACGGTCGAGGCATTCGGCAAGACGTTCACTCTCTCCAAGGTCGTTCCGGACATCACGCAGCAGGTGGTCGCATTCCGCACGATGGCGACGCACCTACACCTGTCGTTCGAGGACATCTCCGTGAAGTTCACGGACAAGACTACGGCAGAGGTATCATGCGATTTCTTCTACAAGGGTGACGACTTCGGCTGGTCCGTACGCGACGCACGCGTACTTGATGCCACTCTCCGCAAAGATCGGGAAAGCGGGCGTTGGCGCTTCGCGCGCGCGCGGCTCTCGAACATTCTCGAGAAGTAGCGGTTTCGCTACATTTTGCATACAAAAAATAGACAAAAAATAGACAGCCGAGAGACTGTTTCATCACAACTTTTCCCCGCGTTCTTGGTATACTGTGTGCCGACTCCAGAGGAGGAATTTGGCCATGACGGAACGAGAAGCGAGAATAGCCTTCAACATGATCCCCACGGTGGGGGCTGTGACACTTGCGCGGTTGATGCGGGAAACGCACGGCAGCGCGGCGGCAGCGTATGAATTCTATCCCGAGAAAAAGGACTGGGAGGGTAAGGAACCCGCCTGGGAACGGGAGATAGAGCAGGCGGCGCAGCAGCATGTACGGTTGGTGACCGACCTGGACGCCGACTACCCTCCGCAGCTGCGGGAGATTGCCTCGCCGCCGCTTGTCCTCTACGTGGTGGGGGATGTCTCCGTCCTCTCCAAGCCCGGCGTGTCGCTCGTCGGCACGCGCAAGGCGACGGCATACGGACGCGAGACGGCGAAGTCGTTCGCTGCCGGATTGGCGCGCGCGGGGTGGGCGGTGTTCTCGGGACTCGCGCTGGGCATCGACGCGGCGGCGCACGAGGGCGCGCTCGCGGGCGGGGGCGTGACGGCGGGCGTGCTGGGCGGCGCGCTCGACATGTTCTACCCCGAGGCTAACCGCGCGCTCGCGCGGCGGATCGTGGAGAACGGCGGGTGCGTGGTGAGCGAGTTTCCGTTCGGACGACGTCCGGACGCGCAGACGTTCCCGCAGCGCAACCGGATCGTCTCGGGCCTCGCGCGCGGCGTGGTGGCAGTGGAGTGTCCGCTCCGTAGCGGCACGCTCGTCACGTGCCTGCGCGCGAACGAACAGGGGCGCGCGGTGATGGCCGTGCCGGGGCGGATCGACTGGCCGTCTTCCGCCGGGTGCCTGAATCTGATTCGCGAGGGTGCGCGCATGGTGACGTGCGTGGACGACGTGATCGAGGAGTTGACGCCGATCGCCCAGAAGAAGGTCGCGACAAGCGCGCCCCTCCCGTCGGGGAAACATCCGGTCGCGACAAGCGCGACCGGTAGGGCGGTCGCCCCGCGACCGCCGAAACCGCCGCAGCCGGCCCTTCCCGAGGTGAAGCTCTCAATCGAGGAGGCGCTCGTGTTGCGGCAGGTGCCGGCGGCGGGCGCGACGCTGGACGCGGTGGCGCGCGCCGCGCAGTTGCCGGTAGCAAAAACGAACGCGCTCCTTGTGGCTCTTCGCCTCAAGGGACGCGTCCGTTTCCTGCCCGGCAATCGCGTGGCGAGCCGGTAGCCTAGCGCCGCTTCTTATCCCAGCCGCGCGCCTTGATGATTTCCTCGATCTTGGCCTTCAGCGGGCAGTTTTCGACCACCTTGTTGCGGGCTAGTACGTCGCAGGAGTGCTTGACGCCCATGATCTCGCCTTTCGCCTGGTCGAGCGCGGCGCCGTCCATGGCGTTGAGCTTGGCGATGTAGCCGCCGCAGATCTTCTTGCACGCGCCGCAGAACGGCTCGCCCTTGCAGTAGGAAACGACCTCGAGGATGGCGTTCACTTCGTTGGCGCCGCACTTGGACGTGTCGATCTTGGCGAGCAGCTTCTCCGCCGTGGCCTTGCGCTGCGCGGCCACGTCCTGCTCCTTCGCGAGGTACGTGCCGTGCGTGGTGTTCGCGTAGCGGCTCGGCAGGTGGCGCGCCCACACGTTGCGGAAGTGGACGGGGTTGCCGTGGTCCTGGAACTGGATGGATCCCTTCGTGGCGCGGGGCTTGTCCTGGCGCGTGCGGCGCATGTGCCACGTGGGGCCTTCGATTTCCCAGTGGTCCTGCACCAGTACGCCGTTCAGGAACACGGTGAGCGAGCCGGGATGCACGCACGTGTTGCCCTCGAACACGGGCTGGTGGAACACGATGTCGTACACCTGCCACTCGCCGGGCTTGCGCGTGGGGTTGACGAGGGGCGGGTTCTGTCCGTAGACGGCGCCGGCCTGTCCGTCGGCGTAGTTGGGGTTCTTCATGTCGGCGGGGTTGGTCTCGTAGCTGTCGAGCACCTGCACCTCGTACATGCCGCCCAGCACGAACACGCCGGAGTTGCCGCGACCCTGTCCGAAGCCGGACACCTTCACGGGCGCCTGCCATTCGACGTGGAGTTGCACGTCCCCGAACTGCTCGCGGGAGCAGATGTTGCCGGCGGAGCGCACGGACTCCATCGTGCCGTTGACGAACTTCCACTTGGTCTTGTTGCCGCGGGCGTCGGTCCAGTTCTCGTTGAAGCTCTTCTGCGTGCCGTCGAACAGCACAACGGCGTCGCTCGGCGGCTGTCCGATCTGGTCTGCTGGCGTGACCTTGACGGGATTGGGGCGGTTGTGGTCGTGTACGGCCCAGGCGTGCTTGGCGTCAGGCGTGTCGCCGTAGAGTCCGGCGTATGCCGAGGCGGCAACGGCTGCCACGGCGGAGGCGAATATCAGTTTCTTCATTCTGTTTTCTCCTTTGGAGTGAAAGTCAATCCATGTAATTATACCGCTTTCGCCCCCCGTTTGGCAATGCCAAAAGAAAAAATGATACTCTGGTGGGGCCCGGGCGCATCTGCGAAATTCACCGCCGAGCCTTCTGATGATTGGAAACAACTATTTGAAACAACTTGCCTTTGGCGCACGGGCTAACTCGCCCGTGCCCATTTGACGATCCTCACAAACTGTCACGATTCTGATTGTTCAAGGTGCGCCATCAGGATAATGTTGTTCTTGAAAGTTGTCATGGTTGTTTCCAAATCCCAATACGCATGGGTGAAAAACGGAGATGCGCCCATGGGGCCCCCTGGGTGTGATCTTTTTCCCACAACGACGGTGATTTGTGATATACTTTTTTCCGTCCTCGCGGCGCAGGTGCGCTGCGGGGGCTTAGCCGGGACGGGGGAGAAATCCCGCCCAGGTGAATCAGGTATTTTGCGCTGACACGCAACTGACGTTCAACCGGAAACTTGCAGGTTTCAAACGTACGAAAGTACGAATGTGCGAACGAAGTTTGGCGAGGTCGCGCGGACGGTTTTATACCGTCTCGCGTGCCCTTGTCTTCTCTTTCGTACATGGGCTCTGCAAGGCCTCCGGTTGAGGGAGATAGACGAGGCACGCATTTTTTGTAGTCTCGAACTTTCTCCCTCCAATCGTCTCCTTCGTGGCGGCACACGATGCCGCAACGGGAGGGACGCGCTCCGTCGCGTCCGCCTCAAACGAAAGGAGACAAATGGTGTTTAGGCTACAGGCATTGCTCTTGCTGCTCTCGTTCTCCCTCTTCGCGGAGGAGATCGTCGGGCGTGTTGTTCGTGTCGCGGACGGCGACACGATCACCGTACTTTCCATTGACGCATCGGGGCGCGAAGCACCCATCGTATCGTACCCCAGTCCACAACGCTCGTACACCCCAGTCCAAGAGGCTCGTACACTCCAGTCTAAGACGCTTCTACTCTCCAGTCTAGCAAGGCTTTACACTCCAGTCGAACAAACACCTAACAGCTTCTGCGAGAACTACCGAAAGACGTACGGCTACCCCTGCCAGAAAAACGAAGGTGACCGCTGCGGGAAATGCGGAGGATGATATGAGAAAGAAAAACAGGTTAATCATTGGTTTTGTGCTTTTCACCGTGGCATGTGTCTTGCCCGTGTTGAGCATTTGGTTTTATACTGGATTTGGTTTAAGAGCGGGGACGTTTAGGATATCACAGGGCGTATGCCGTCTCCTCAACGTCGGAGATTTGGCATTGTTCTATACACAGTGGAAGATCAGTCCCGATTCTTGGTTATGGGTTCGTGAATGGTTATCAAACCATGCATGGTCGATTTTCTTTGCCCTGTCATTCGTTATAATAATACAATCTTTGTTGATTGTTAGGATGTATAAATTATCTGGGAGACATTTTGATAACATTGAAGAGAACTTTGAGATAGTAACTGAAAATCAAAGCCGCATATTGCAAAACAATCGTCTCAACACTCTTGAGTTGAAGAAGGATATTGAAGAATTGCACAATTCCATGTCAAAACACGATGTGAAGATTCAAGCAATCTAAAAGAAAGGTAAAAGACAATGAATATCTTATGTCCTTTTTGTGCCGCGATACTAGATCTTCCGCCAGAAGCCTTGGGACGGAAGTGTGAATGTCCTGACTGCTCCCACTCATTTCTTGTTTCGCGGAAAGGTATACCTATTGTGACTCATATTGTTCCACGTCAAGAAAGCAATGATGAAGTGCTGACGGAATCGAAAGAGAAAGAATCAAGTCATAGTGATGAACATGATGACTCAGATTCTCTTTACTTTGCGGAATTGAGAAAGAGCAAGGATTTGTTTAAGTATAAAACCTTTTTCGTGAAATCACCGCTGGCCGTAAAATTAGTAACGTTTTTTGTGGTGCTTCATTTTCTTTCGATGCTTACGCTTGTTATAGCGTTTGAGGGAAAGATGAATTGGCTTGGTGTTGCAATCTGGGCATGGTGTATGTCTGATCTTTTGCAACGAAAAAGAAGAGGCAGAAGGAATCTAATTATTTATCGCTGTATCATTTTAGGAATTGGAGTAGCTTGTGTAGTTTGGGCGTTCGTAGCAAAGATTCCAGCAAGCAAAGAAATGGCGATAGAATTCGCTGGCAATGCACTTCTTGATTCCATTCTTGGTATGCCATATTTAATGATAGCCATATTTTCTTCATCTGTGAAACAGTGGGCAAACGATGTCATGTCTTTCCGATTAACCTCTGGAAATGTAACCAAGTGCCAAAGAGTGGGAAAAGCGCAAAAACACACAGAACACGATATAAAAGAAAGGGATCTAGGCGAGAAACGCGAACAAGGCAAACAAGACGAAACCCGCGAACATAATGAACATGAACATAATGAAAATGTATTAGTCGATAATCCGATGAACAAAGTGCCTTCTAGGTGGAAGCGTCATCGCTGGCAGATTATAAGCGGATGTATAGTCATTATTCTCTTGATACTTGTATTTCTCCCGCAATTCAGATATACGACAATCAAAGGGAATGGTAATGTTGTTTATTTCGTTGACAACTTTACGGGAAGAACAAAGGGAATAGCAGGAACAACGATATTTGATGTAAAATCCAGACGACAAGTTAGTGAACAAAAGAAATCTCGATCGCTTATTTGGGATGAATGCAAGAAGATAACTGGACGCATGGGCATTTCATACGGAAATCGTTACTATGGCACGATATATAATGGCAATGGGAAGATCCATGTCACCACCATCTCGATTGAAGTGACCACCACCATTGGAGGACAGAAAATTGCCAATGTCTATTCCACCCCATGTGACATTCCTCCAATGTCTGCAAAAGATTTGGGGTTTGACATAATTAGAGGTGACGAAGGAACACAATACCAATGGTTTGTTACGGGTGCGAAAGGGTATGAGATACGGGAGTGACATTTCAAAACGAGATTAATAAACGCTTCTCCTGGGATCAGTAGAGAAGAGAGTGTCTGACCCCATTGGTGGAGTAGGAGTGGTGGAGTAGTTGTGGCCACGCAACAGAAAGACAACGTGATTAGGAGCGCAACATGCAGACGATAGATGAAGTGAGAGAACATTGCCGGTTTGTCGGCAAGGGCATCGAGAAGACCGTGCGGATGGTGAAGACCTCACCGCAAAGTTTGAGGGCACGCAGCTGATCTGGTTCAAGGTGGACAAGGACGGCGACTGCGTGAAGGTTATCGGAGGCGAAATCGGCGGCGACGATTCTGGCCTCGTCATCTCCGAAAGCGGCGTCACTAAGCGACATGGCGACGAGATCGTGGGCTATGCCTTCGACGCTGAAACCCGCATTACGCATGAAAGATTGAGTGGCAAAACTGGTCTGACCGGTTTTCGCCAAATCGTGCCGTTCACCAATCGGGAAATGTGATAAAATAGCGGCGAACGGCGATGAGTGTAATTGAAGCCATAGATGCGATTAAGAGCGGGCTGATGTGGATCGGCCTGTCGGCGTTGGCCGCTGTTACGGCTGGCGTCGTCGGTGCGTGGCTATGCAGAGGTGTCGCGTCCGCCATGCGGCGTCCTCTGGCGGTGGCAAGAATCGTCGCGTTTGTGACCGTTTCGGCATTCTGTGTCATACGCGGCGGCGCGAAGTTCCTCATGCCTCCGCCGACAACGGGCGGGACGCCCGTTGTCCCAGTGGTGGTCACGCCCGAGGAGATTGCACAGGGATGGAGGCTTGAGAGCGTTGTGACGAACGACGCGGTTTCGTACGTTATGCCAGAGGGTATTTCACCGTCGTTCAACTGGCACAAGCGCGGGACGTTCGGTGAGTGGGCGCGGCTTGACCTTGGCGACTTTGCTTTTCCGCTTGGGACGAACGACGGGGCTGTTACGTCGTTCTCCGTTTTCAATGACGGAAGGATTCGTCCGACTCCGCGCGACGCTGCGCGTGAGGTTTGCGCGGTGGGCGTGCCGATGCTTGCGATGCAGGGGGCGAGTAGGTTTTGGGTGGGGGAGGAGGTCGCGACGGAGCGCGACCCTCCCAGAATACGGTTGACGTGGGAGAACTTCTTTTTGAATGCCGACACCAACGCGCCCGTCAACGCGCAGATTGAATTAGTTGCGAATGGAGACTTCGTAACGCGCTCGAATGACGTGGAGCGGATATGCCGCAGGGTTGAGCCGTTTGACTGGGATGGCGACGGATTGGAGAATACGGTTGATCCCGATCCGCTCGTCGCGGGTGCGGACGCACACGGTACGAACGCGGAATGGTACAACGTCGTATGTTCGAATGTGTTGGAGGCGGTGGAAGGTGACGGCTCGGCGGGGACGCCTCGCCCCACCTTGTCGTGGCTTGATGACGTCAATACAAACGCCTACTATTTCGTGGATGTCGTGACGACACGAACGGTCTAGCGCCGATCTACTTCACAGGCGACCGAGAATCACGATTAGGCAATCCGGTTGTTGTTGCGCGAGCATTTGAAACCAATCATGTACCGTTGCTGATAGGCATCAACTATGCTGTTACATCCACCGTGCCGTTCTCCGTTTTGCTCCCCGTCGAAGGCTTTGCCACTGTCACTACCAATAGAGTTTCAGGCTATGAAGTGCGCTGGCCGCTGGACTTTGTTTTCACCGAAAGCATCGAGGGATCTGGCCGCGTCTACGCTGTTACGGTCGAGCCATTCGACCCCGGCGGGGTACTGACATGGGAGGGCGGCGGAATGCGTTCAGGAGCGTCGTCTGGATGTGGCTGTGGATGTCTGGGCTGT
>CACWIW010000017.1 GCA_902761035.1 uncultured bacterium
TTCGCCTTGACAGCGGCGGCTTTGGCCTTGACCTTCGATTTGATTTTCGCTTTCATTGGTTTCTCCTTTTGGGTTGGTGGTTAGATGGTTATTCCACGCAGGTCTCGTCGTCGCCGGACTTCCATTCCTGCACCGCCTTCTGGAAGGCGTCGGCTACCTTCTTCAGCTCCTCGGGCGTCAGCACAAGATCGGCCAGCGCGTCCGTGGTCGTCTCAACCGCGCCAACGGTCTCGCCATAGGCAATCTGCCATTTCGTCGGGCATAGCCATTGCAACGACCGCAGGGTCGCCAGCACGCGCTTGGAGAGATTCAGCACGGCGACAATGCGATCCTTCTTGGCGGGGTCGAGGCCGGCAAGAGCGTTGTTGAGCAGGTCGAGCAGATAGTCAACCACTCCGCCCATGCCGGACGTGAGGTACTTCAGCACGATTTTCAGCTTGCTTATGTTCATGTTGTTGTTCTCCTTTTGTTGCGGTTGTTGTTGATCGCGTGGCACAATTGCCACTTGTCGAAATCGTTGTGCGCTGGGATCGCCGTGTGGGATGTCGGCAGATTCGGCAGATTCTGTCGCACCGCGTGCAGCCCTTCTTCGCCGATTGCGCCGAAGGCGATGACTCCGAGCTCGAAGAAGAGGAGGACGATGAGCGCCCAGACCACGCGGTTCAGGGTTGTGTCGCGCTTTTCGAGAAGGGTAATCAGCTTCTCGTTGGACTCCACGACGCCGCGAAGGTAGCCGTTGGTCTCGTCCATCTTCGATTCCAAGGTGTTGATCCGCCTGAACGTCTCCGCGTGAATCTCGTCGTGTGTCTGCTTTGCCATTTCTGCGTTTCTCCTTTAGGTCAGATTGAAGCGCGCCTTGTCCACGGCATAGTTGTGCGCGGCTTCCGCGTCGGTAAGTGCGCGACTGTACATCCGCATGGCGTAGACATTTCCGCGCAAAACATACAGACTGTTATTCCTGAACATCGGCTCGTTTGCTATCACGAGGAACATTGAAGTGCTCCAAGTCGGCGCGGTGAAATCTCTCGTAAACGACGACTTCACGCCGTTGTAGAATACATGCCCCGCTGTTGAGCTGTCCTGAATCCCGCAGAAGTGGCTGATGCTTTGCGTGCTATATGTATCGCTCCATACGATTTTGTAACCAGGCGCGTTTTGGAGATAACGTATGCTATTATCGGAGGCAATTCCCTGTATCCTCTCGCGCACATCGGGAGAAGAAGACGCCGAACCGAGGCAAAGCCAGTCTGCGCCCGTATTGCTGTTAGGCTTCACAACGAACTCGATGGTGTAGTTCTGGCCGTTGAACGCATCCGCGATTGCCTTATTGATGTATCTGTACTCGCACCCGCCGCTGTATACGCGGCAGTTTTCGCCCCAGCTTGCGGTTGAGTATTTCGTGAGCGCGTTCCCGCTCACCAAGTCCTTCCATCTCGCCGCGCTCGTGCTATGCGGAGATGTGGCGTCTACATTACGGATGCCGTCGTAGCAGCACAGCAAGTCGCTCGTGCCCCAGCCGACATAATCCTGCACATCGTAATCCCTGCCACTGCCTGCGAGCATGGCGTTTCTCATGCCGATAAGCATCACGCCACCTCCCTTCTCCGCCAAGGCTGCGAAGGGCAGGCCTTCCAGAGGCGCGGCGAGCAGAATCGCGCAGAAGGCCGCCAGGAGCGTCTGTGTGAGCGTCTTACGCATTGGCGCTTATACCCCCCCCCCATTTGCGGCGGACGCGTCAGGGCCGATTGTGAACGCGCCTGTGCCTGCGTTGCCGAAGAGCTTACCACTCATGCGGTCGAACATATAGCCGACGGCGGACGAGCCCGAGCCCACGCGCACCGGGATGAAGTCGCGGACGAGGACGCCGCCAAGTCCTATTTGCGCACCAAAAATTTTTCCAATCATAAAATTTGCAGTCAGTCCTGCGTCGGTGTATGCGTTGAACATACATAGCGGATAGGTTGATGCTCCCCTGTTTGTAATATTTCTTGTGCTTCGTAAGGTTGTTTTGTTATAGAACTTTACGCTATCCCCTTCCATCTCTATGGTTTGCGTTTTTCTCGAAGTACTTACAGTCAAAGATTGGCTATAAGAAGCATCATAACAAAACCAATAATGGGTATTTGTCGCCGCGCTTCGAAGACAAGCCCTATTGGGGGACGATTGAAATACTCCAATTATATTGCTTGATGATGGTTTTTCAGTATACTGAAAATCTACCCATAAGTAAACATCCTCTCCATTGAGATATACGCCAGTATCTATGTATTGCGTACCCGTGGACTGAAGGTACTCCACCTCCGCGTCATACGGAAGTGCCGCGCCGCCTGCGAGGATCGCGTTTCTGGCCGCGATACGCATCAGTAGCCCTCCTTGACGCACTTGGCGAGCAGCTCCTCCACCTCCGCGTCCGTCCAGCCGAGCGCGGACTGGAGCGCCGCCTTGCCCGCCTGGAAGTTCTCGTTGGTCTCGTCAAACTCCTTGGTCACCAACACGAGGTCAAGCATCCCCTGCTCCACAATCCACGCCCGCGCCTGCTCCCACACGCCCTCCTCCATCAGCGCCTCCACCAAGTCGGCGGTCTCGAACACGCGCGGCGGCGGCGGCGGGTCGTCAACGAGGCGGTACACCCAGCGGTAGCCGTCCGCGCCGTCCGACTCGATGGTGCCGGTGCGCTCGTAATGCTTGCCCTCGGGCGGGTCTACGGGGTAGTCGGGCGAAAGCGGAAGGTAGCCAGCAATCTTGCAGTGGACTGCCTTAGGGTTGTAAACCTTGCGCCCGTTGATTTCCAGCACGTCCGGCGCGTACTCGGGCGTCATGTCCTCGCGCGGCTTTGCGAAATTCCTGTTCATGTTATGCAACCTCCCCGACTTGTTCACCCTTGGCGAAGAATACCCCAGGAGCGGATTCGCTGAAATAGAGAAGCGTCACGCCCTTTGCCTCCGCCGCTCCGTCCGCAAGCGCGGGAATCTGCTTGGCGTTGTTCTCCAGCTTTATCGTCTCTCCAGTCGGCGCGACGGGAACGAGCGCGGGAGCGGTGAGAGCCGCCGAACCTGTGCCTACCTCCACGCGGAGCCCGAAGTCGCGCAGCTTGCCAGAAACGGCTGGCGGGAACGTCGGGAACGTGACGCGCAGTTCGTCGATCGTCGCCGTGATGGACACGCGGTTGCCCGTTCGGTCGGCAAGCGTCGCCTCGCCGTAGTTGACAGTCTCACCTTCGACCGTCTCCTGTGAAGCGGTGTTGATTACCGTTTCGGCTGCGAGGTCGTAGCGGAGCGCGGCAGCCGTGACGTACCCCGCGTCATTCGTGAACGCCGAGACGTTCGTCGGCACGGTCGGTATCGTCGGCTTGTTGGTCAGGTCGTCGTAGTCCCCGCTCGTGGCTACGGTGGCAAGCCCAGAAATGATGTCGCTCGCAGAGTGCGTGTGAGAGGAAGCCGCCGCGCCGATGTCAGATGGCGCGATTGCGTCCGAGCCGCCGGTGGCGTGGCTCGACTTGTGCGCCGTCGGCGTCCTTGCGTCGGCGAGGCGGCTGTCGTTGCCCATCACCACCTGCGTGGTAGAGGCGTCGCCCGAAGTAGGAACGTCCTTACTCGCGGCGGTGCCGGTCGGTACGGTGATGTCCACCGCCTTGCCCGACGGCGTAAGAGCCGTGCCGTTCACCTTCACCGTCTCGATTACGTTCACCTGCGCCCCAGCCGCGATGCCAGCGAGCTTGGTCTTCTCCGCCGTGGTGTAGTCCTCGGTCGAAAGACCCTTGCCCTCCACCTTGTCTACCTTGTCGTCGAGAAGCCCGTCCACCGCGTCCTTGTCGTAGTAGTCCGCCGGGTCGAAGATGTCCGTCAGCGGTATCTCTATCGGCTCCTGCCCCGCGTCCGTGTTGAAGGTAATCACGAGGCTGCCGTCGTCTATCTCCACCGAGGACACCATGCCGTCCTTGATGAACGCGGTCGCGTCAATCTCGGCAACGGTGGTGCTGTCGTGCTTCAGCAGGATCTTCTTCGCGTTGGAGTCGTAGGAGCCGCCGTTCACGTAGGCGGCGAGCGACTGGTGCTCCGTGAGCGGGGTGATCGAGCTGGAGCCAAGCGTAATTACGCCGTTGTCAATCTTCGCGTCGGTGATGCCGTAGCCCGCAAGCGTGGTGGCCTTGTCCGCCTTGGTGCCGTCGTCCTCAAGATGCAGTAGTACGCTCATTTTAACATCCTCCTCATTCAAATACGACAAGAACGCTTGCCGAAATCTCGGTGCTCGCCTCGAACCCGTACAGCTTTATTGTCAATCCGGCGTTGTTTGCCGATGTTACGCTGCCGAACGCGCCGCCAGAACCACAAGTCACATAAGCCTTCGGAACGCGGCCGTTGACTTTCGTCCCCATTAGAGTCTCAAGGCTCACCGATATGCCGCTCGTCGCATAGAACCCGCCTGTCGCCGTAGCCCCCGTCGTGCCTGTGACTGTCGTTGTGTATGAATATCCGATCATCGCCAGCATCGCCGTAGTGAGCGACGAAGAAAGATTTATCTCTCTCTCGACGCGAGTGCAGTCCTGCCGGTAGAGGCGCACTCCCGACACGCGTGAAGACCAGGACTCGTTGTCGTTGACCTGCACACCGATGGTTCTGTTGTTGCTGTAGCTGTTCGGCGGGACATAGAGCGAGTTCCGGCCAACATTTATGTTGCTGCCGCCATTGATTTTGACACCAATCGTATACTTCTCCGTGTCGGTATCGGTAGGGCAGCGCAAATGGAACGTATTGCCGTAGATATTGATGTCACGATAAACTGCGCCCTGCACAACATTCACGCCCAATCCGCCCACCGGCACGGTGATCTCGTTGCCATAGAACAGGTAGAGCGACCCGCTGCCGGTGGAACGCGCCGTCTCCCCCCCATTGACATAAGAGTTGCTGTGGGCGTTGGCGTCAGTCCGCATGGCAATTGCCGCAGTTGAAAATTCCTCGAAGCTGTTGTTGGCGACAATCCCGATGCAGGTTCCTGCGTCGTAGGCGAAGTAGACTCCGACGTCGCCGCCCAGGAGCTTGTTGTCCGTGATGCGCGAACCGCCGTTCGACAGTATCTTCACACCACAGCGGCTGTGACTCTCCGTCTCCGCCGTGTTGAACGAACATCTGCTGATCTTGCCGTCGCCGTGGTCGGGATTGAAGTGATTTTCGACGCGGATTCCGCAGTCCTGGTATGCGCTGAATCCGCACGACTCCACAAGCCAGTTTGAACCAGCATATATGAAGACGCCCCTATACTGGTAGTTGAAGTTGCAGCTTCGGATAATCGACCCATTATTCTCTTTCTTGCCTTCCGCCCCGTACACATTGGAATAGTCCTCCGCGTCGGACACGGTGTTCAGCGCAATCGCCGCGCCTCCGGTCTGCGGTATGTTTTCCTCGTTTTCGTAGTCATAGTTGCAAATAAAAGTCAACCCTTCCACAATAACTTTGCTATTTGTGGCAATCCGCATGTATGTCAAATCGGTATGCCCATATCCCGCTCTGATAAAAGTCGAACCGATGTCGCCGACAATCTTCTTGCCTTTGGAGACGACAAGAGTGCTTGTTATAATGTAGGTTCCGGACGGAATATAAACCGTCTTATGACTACTGCCGTCAAGCGCCTTCTGAAGTGCGGCTGTATCGTCGGTAGAACCGTTCCCCTGCGCTCCGTAGTCCTTGACGTTTACTACATCGGCGAACCGGTCCTGCAACGACCTCGCTACGGCGTTCTCGTTGTTGTTGGCGGAATAGGCCGAATACACCCTCTTCTGCCCGGTGATCGTCTGCTCGCCTTCGAGATAAAGCGGAACCTCGCTTCCGGAAGATTCGTTCTGCTCCAGCGCAAGGACGAGCTTCCCGCGGGAGTTGGCCACGGCGGACACCTTGTGCCACTTCCCCTGCTCGTCCTGGACATGCGCCAGAGACGCGTCAATGCCGCGCTGTCCGTCAAGCACCCTGGCTACGCGCTGCTGACCGTTTCTGCTCGTCGTGCGGATCTCGGCGCCGTTCCTGACGCCCTGCGAAATGGAGACTACGCTGGCGTCCACCCTCCCGGCGGCGGCAACAATCTCGTCTGCCTCGCGCTTCCATCCATCAAGACGCTCGATGCGCCGCTCGGTTTCCGCGATAAAATCACGGTAGTCGTCTAGGTTGACCGGCTCCTCCTCGCCGGTGCGACGCGGCCAGTGCGTCACCTCGTGGCAGTCCTTGAAGAAAAGCGTGAACTCCGGCGTGTCCTCGCTGTACGCGTCAAGCACGAAAAGAAGCTGCCGCGTCGCGTGCGGCGGGACGGCGGCGAGCATCTGCACCGTGTTGAGGTTCAGCTCGCACGAAAGCGTGGTCGTGCCGTCCCATGTATCGGGCGTCTCCCCCTCCTCAACCGGCATCGGGAACTGCGCAAGCGTCCTGCCGCGCTCATCCACCACGCGCAGCCGCAGGTTCGTGGTGTCGGCGATGGCACCGTCGCCGTTGTTTATGTAGACGGCGACATGCTCCCCTGCGGCGATGGTTCCCTTGAACTTCGCCGTCTTGTTCTTCCAGTTTGGTGTTATCGTCAGAGTAGTCATGCCGCCGCTCCTGTCTGTGGTGTCGGCGCGTTCGCCTTTGCGAGCGCCGCCGCATTGTCGATTTCAGTCTGCGCCGTGCGTATCTCTCCCGCCACAAGCTCGATGTCTGCGGGGCGGATGTTGAGCATGTCGAAAGTGCCGTCCATGTGCGGCGGCTTGCCGGGCGTCGGGAAGGAGACCGGCTCCTGTGCCACGGCGTCGCGGAGTGACTTCACCGCGAGGTCGAATACGGCGTCGTCCTGCGCGGCGGCGGCAATCGTCTGGAGCATCGCGCCCACTCCCGGCGGCACGACGTTCATCAGAAACGCCTCCGCCACGGACGGGTTCTGCTCCGCCATGATGACTGCGGTCATGTGCCCCGCCTTCGTAAGCGAGAACGCGGGAATCTTCGGCACGACGTTCTTGCCGTACCACCTCGCCACGCCCTTCACTATCGCCGTCTTCGTCATTTGTCTTTCCTTTCGGTTGAGTGTTGAAATACGTCGGGGTCAAACCGCCGAGGCTTGGCCCCGACGATGTTCAATACTCGCTTACGAGCCGGAAGCCGTGGCGGTCTTCGCAGCCTGGAGCTGCGAGTAGACGGCCTGCGACGGCGCGAACGTCTGCGGCGTGATGTACGTACCGAGCATATTGCCCAGCGTCGCCTTGAGGTTCGCGTTCTCCGCCTTGAGCGCGCCAACGTCCGCAGCGGTCTGCGTGTCGATGAGCTCCTGGCGCTGACGCCACTCGACGAGGGTCTTCACAACGCCGTCGATCTTGTTGTCCGTGTAGATCTGCGACTTGAGCTGTCCGTTCTCCGCAAGGAGCGCGTTGTTCTTCTCCAGCATCCCGACGTAATCCTTCGTGACGAGATCGCAGTTGTTCCCGCCAAAACCGAAGCCACGCCCCGCGAGAGCGCCAACCACGGGAATGCCAAGAGCCGCGATTGCAAGGCCGAGAGCCGTGCCGGTCATGCCGCCGCCGCGCCCGATGTTGATGTTGCCGCCGAAGCCGCGCATCAGATCGCCGAAGCCGCCGCCGTAGCCGTAGCCCGGAAACGCCACGGGATAGCCGTAGCCGCCCCAGCCGCCGCCCCACGGGCCGCCCCAGCCGTTGTTGTTGGGATACTGGTTGATCGTGGTCGATCCCTCAGTTTTGGTTGTTTCATCCATGTTGGTGTTTCTCCTTTTTGGATTTGTCTTGGTTTACGCCGCCCGCACCGTGCGGACGGTGAAATCACCTACTTCGCGGCGGACTTCTTCGCCGCATCGTCGCTTTCGATGAGGTCGGCCGCTGCGCACACCTTCTGCATCGTCTTGTGTTCGAGGTAGCCGTGCATCCACATCGCCGCCGCCATGATGGCCGTGCCGTGTTCTCCAGGCTTGTTAGCGTGCATTGCCACGTAGTCTGCCGCCTTCTGAACGCTCTCCCAGGTGTCCTCCACCTTGAACGGGAGCTTGAGGCTGTTGAGCATGGAGACGCCGCCCTCGCGGAACTCCGCGAACGCCGCCATCTTCACCATCTTCTTCGTTTCCTTCGTCATGGCATCATCCTTTCCTTGCCCCCTCGGCACGCGCCTCGGGGAAATCTACATGAACAGCCCCCCACACGGGATTGCACTCTCGCTGCCGCCGTCGGCGGGAGAGCCGAGCCGCCTGTACGCCGCCTCGTTTATCGCATCCGTGTACTTTGCGCCGTACTCCGCCGCCCTCTGCGGATCATTCCACGCCCGCTTCATCGACAGAAGGTGGTACATCGCGCCCGCCACAATCGCCTCGGCGTAGCGCTCCTTGAACCAGCGCGGGCAGTCCTCGCCGCCCGCCTTCGGGTAGACCGAATACCTGAGAACCGCGTGGTCGCCCTCGCAGACGCAGTATTTCGCGACGATGTGCGGCGTCGGGTAGTCCTTGACCTCGAATGGAACCGACGCGCCACGCACCGTGAAGCTCAGCACCGAGCCAAGCACCATTCCGTTCGGGACGCCCACAACCGGGAACGCATACACGCCGAACGGCGTCATCTGCGCCATGCACGGCTGATCTATCACGCAGGCGTCCGTCTCGCGGCAGAACTCCCTGAGCGCGTAGCCGAGCTGCTGGCAGATGATGAGGTCGTCGCAGTTCGGGAGCTCGGGAAGGATGAGCGACGCAAGCGAGCCGATGTTCTCGGTCTCCACTGGCTCGAACTCTATTGCGTTGTCTCCGATGTATGCCATTGTCGCTCCTGTTGGTAATCTGCGGCTGGCGGACGCGAACCCGCATCCGCCAGCCGCGATTGGGCTACGCCCTCATCGTCCCCGGCCTGGGGAAATGAGTGACTTCTGGCGAGGTCGGCTCGCCACGCTCGATGGTCGCGGGATCGACCGCGCCCGGATCGGCATCGCCGGCCTTGCCCTTCTTCGGCGGTTTGGCCACGTTCTGCGGAGCGGTGCCGACTTCGGATCCATCCTTCATCAGCGCCATCTTCGCGAGCGTCTTGCCGTCGGCAATCTCGCCTGACTCGTGCTTCGCCCAGAGATCGTCGGGTATGATGACGAACTTCTCCGGGATCGGGTCCTCGCTGGAGTACCACGGACAGATGCGTCCGTCAACGAGACTGGCGATACGCCTAACTTTGTCAGCCATGACGAACCTCCTTACGCGAGCTTCGGAAGATGCTCCACGCCAGTCAGCTCCGGCCAGTCGCCGAGAACTACGACCTCGAACTTCGCGTCCACCGCGGCGGCGGCGGTCAAAACGAGGTAGTCGTTCTTGCCCGTCACCCACGGAGCGGTGCCGGTCGTCGAGCCGCCGGATGTCGCCTCGGCGAAGTCGATCACCGTCGCGCCAGCCGAGCCGGCGGCGAACGTCGAGGACGTGCCATTGACCGCCGCGACCGTCGCGTCGGCAAGGTTGGTGACGTTCTTCGCCACGTTGACCGTCACGGCGGCGGCGGAGCCGTTCGCCTTGATGACGTTGGCGACGACCGTGCGGGGAATGAACCCCGCAGGAAGCTTCGCCACCGCGTAGTTGGTCGAGGCGGCGAGCGTGTCGCCCTCGTTGACCGTGCCGAAGTTCGTCACCGTCTGCTTGAAGACGCGCGAACGCACGACGTTCTGGCCGGTGAAGCCGTCGGGCTGTCCGACGACCACGTACTTGTCATTCAGTGCTGCCATTTTTCAGTTTCCTTTCTTGCGGCGCGGCGGGGGATTGCCGCCGCCGCGCCTGTTGAACTTACGCGCCCTTGGTGACGAACGCGACGCCGAAGCGCTTCGGGTAGCGGACGAACCAGTCCGCGATCTGGAGCGAGCGGTGGAAGTCGCCGACGACGTTCTTGTCGCGCAGGACCTCCGTGATGGACACCTCGTCCGCGAACGTGATCGCCGAGTTGTCGCCGAAGATGATCGGGTACTCGTAGCGGGTCGTCGCGCCGAGCTGGGTCTTCGGCAGGAGGTTGGAGACGTAGACGTCGAGACCGGCGACCTTGCCGATGCTCGTCACCGCGTCCTTGCGGAGAATGGACACGTCGTCGCCCATCTTGTCGGCCGCCTGGAAGATCTCGGAGTTCTGGAGAACCTGAGTCATCCACACGGGGACGATGACGAACTTCGTCGCGCCAGCCCCGCCCTTCTGCTCGTCGAGCGTCGCCGCGCAGCGGGTGATGAGCTCCATCGGAGTCGTCTTGTCGCCGCTGTTGTACGCGGTGCCAGCCGCCGCCGCCGCGTCGCTCTTGTAAAGCGAGACGGGCGTGCCGGTGACGCCGAGGTCGTAGGACGCCGAAATCGCGCCGGCAGTGCGTCCGATGTTCGCTGCGTCGGCCTTGGTGCCGGAGCCGATGTCCTTGAAGTACCAGGTCTCCCAGTCCTGCGCCAGCTGCTTGCCGCCGTCGTCGGTCCACTTCTCGGCCCAGTTCGAGATGTCCGAGAACGCCTTCTGGACGTCGGAGACGACAAAGGCGTAGTAGAGGCCCTTGTCGATGGTGAACTTGATGTCGTAGGACTCGGGCTTCTGATACGTGAGCTTCATGCCGTCCACGTAGCGGCTGGTGCCGATGTCGGGCATGCAGCGCACGATGATGGTGTCGCCCTTGTTCTTGAACTGTCCCTTGAACTCGGAGTTGGTGATCTTCCGCAGGATGGTGTTGTACCAGAACTTCTCGCGGAGTTTGGGGGAGTAGAGCTGCGGTATGTACGACTTCAGCCCGAAGTCGCCCTTGCCGCCCGTAATAGTGATGGAGTTTGCCATTTTGGTTTTCCTTTCGCTTCGCCCCCGGAGGAAGGTCACGCTATCCCTGCGTTATCCTCCCTTCGCTGAGGGCAGTGTCGAATTTCTTCTTGATGCTCCTGTACTCGTCGACGGTTATCCGGCCTGCGTTCACGTCGTCCGAAGCCTTGCGCATCGCTGCGTTGTACTGCTCCAGGGTGTAGATAGCCGTGTCACCGCCCTTCGAAACAGGGTGGCTGCCGCCCGTCGGCGAAAATGACGTACTGGGACGCGCGGCAACGCCGCCCCCGTTTGCCCGGATCCCGTTCGACTTGACGAACTCGTTCAGGAACTCGGCCACCGTGCCCGCGTCGTAGGACGCGAACGCCTGGGAGACCGAAGCCGCCCTGCGGCGGTCGCTCGACCACTTCTGCCACGCGTCGCGGTTCTCCGCCGCAAGTGCGGCGAGACCCGGCGCAATGCGCTCCACCTCGGCGTTGAACTGAGCCCTTGCGCTGGCGGCCATGCTGGCGTCGCGCTTCTGGAGCTCCTCGCGGAGACGGTCGCTCTCGGCCCTCTGCTCCGCAACCGCGTCGTTGATCCGCCCTCTCGCCACCTTGTCGATGGCGGCAAGCTGCTTGTCGTCCAGGATGGCCCTCTCCTCGTCGGTGAGGTAGTCCCCCGGACTGCGCACGGAGAGCTTCGCGTTCTCGGCCTTGAGCCGCGCGTTCTCGTCCTGGAGCTTGCGGAGTTCGTCATTTGCCTTGCGGAGGCGGCCCTGCTCTGCGGACTCGACTTCGAGCCGATGCTTCAGCTCTGCGATTTCCGCGTCACGGGGGTCTGCACCGCCGGTCGGCGACTGTGCGGGTGCGGGCGCGGCGAGCGAGGAGACGTCGATTGCCTCCGCCGCCGTGGCCGGTGTGGTCTGTGTAGTCTGTTCCTTCTGTTCGTTTTCGTTCATTTTTCGGTTTCCTTTCGCCTTGCAAGCCGGTTGCTACACCGGGGTCGCAACGGGGGTCGGCAAGCCGGTACCTCCGGGGTCGCCGCCTCCAATTTCGGTGTCGAGGATAAGTTTGGCCGAAGCGGTCTCCTCGGCGGGGGTTCCGTCAGCTAACGGAAGCCCGCCGTAGAGAGGCTCGCCAAACATATCCAGCACCAGTTCAAGCTCCTCCATCTTGCCAACGGCGCGGTTCACGACGTTCGGGTCGGTGGAGAAGAAAAGCTGTCTTACATCCGCGTAGCGGCGGAGAAGCGCCCATCGGACGAGGTCGAAGTCCGCGCCCTCGGCAATGGAGCGGCACGCCTTCGCGAGGTTGTCGTCGTTGAAGCGGGAAGCCGGGTATTCACGGGGTTTCATGCAACCGACCTCCTTTCGTTGGCGCTGCCAGGCATGGGTTCGCGCGGCATTGCGTAGGTCTCGATCCCGCGCTGGTAGGTCTGGGCGCGCTCTTCGCCGCCGCCCTGCTCGCCACCGGCGTATTCCTGGCCCATGTTCTGCGGCGCCGGGAGTTCTCCTCCCTGCGCGGGGATCTGCGGCTGCTGCGCCTGGTTGACCGCGGTCTGTGCGTTCGCCGCGCTCTGGAGGCGCGAAACGTACTCCTGCAAGTCAAGCGACCCCTTCGGCGGAATGATTTTGTCGATGTTCGCGATGTCATAGGTTTCGAGAACCTGGCGGAAAAGCTCCATGAGCCCGCGCGCACCGACAGTCTGGACGAGGAACTGGTTGTTCGCCACCATCTGCATGAGCTGGAGAACCTTCTGCATCTCCTGCTGCTTGAGGACGAGCCCCATCACTCCGGTCGGCACCACCTCCACGTCGCCGGTGTAGCCGATCTTGTCGTCGTAGATCATCAGGCGGTACGCGTCCATCTTCGCCATGCGGTTGATGCAGTTGATGCTCAGGTGGTCGATGCGCATCTTCGTGGAGCGGTTCGACGCCTCGGTGAGCATGGCGAGGCCGGAATACGTCCTACCGGCGCCGCCGGTGACGTTCTGGCCGTAGGTGTAGGACGGGATCTCCGAAACATCGTCGATGCGCTTGATCGCCATGTTCATGACGTTCAGGATCTCGGGGATGCGGCTGTCGACCCGGAGGACGCCCATCGGCGGCCCGCTCTGGAGCGCGACGCCAGCGGTCGACGCCTTGAATGCGAAGATCTTGCCGCCGAGGAACTGGAAGCGCGTCGGCGACTTGTCGAGCAGGCGCGAGGCGTCGCTTATCCAGCCCATCGGCGCGCCGGTCATGTTCATGTTGACGATCAGCGACTGAAGGCATCCGTTCATCACGCGCTGGTAGGAGATGAGCCGCTGCGCGATGGAGTTGCCGAAGAAGTTGTCGGCGTTCTCGTAGAACTGCGCCTTCGAGAGCGGACGCCCCATGCAGGGGTTGATGATGCGGCAGTAGACGCAATAGTCGTCGATGACGATTGCGTTCACCTCGTAGAAGTCCTCTGGGTCGACCGTCTTCTTGTCGTGCGTCTTGACTATGCCCATCCGCAGGAGGAGGTTGCCCTTGACCTGCCCGTAGTAGGAAATGCCCTCCATCATGCACGAGGCGTCGGCGCACCATGTCGACTGCCCCCGCATCTCGCGGTTCTTCTCGTCGCCGTCCTGCCAGGAGAGGCGCACTCCGCCTGTCGGGTACTTGGCGAGCAGGTCGGCAACGGTGTCCTTGAACCACACCCCGGTCTCCGCGTCGTCGCCACCCACCTCGGTCGCGTTGAGCCAGAGGTCGTGCGGAGCGAATCTGACCTTGATGCAGATTGCGCCGTCCTCGACCCCGGTCTGGTCGGGAGAGGGGTAGACGTCAAGCGGGTTTATCGCGCGGAACGCAACGCCCGGCTTGGCGACGCGGCGAATCTTGCCGTCCTCCTTCCAGTCGTTCTTCCAGCGGACGCAGGGAACCGGCCCCTCCCACATCGCGGTGCCGTAGATCGCGAGGTATTCGAGCCCCTGGTTGAAGTCCCGGATGAACTCCGCCTCCTCGAAGTCGTCGCGGACGCGCCGCTCAAGAAGCGCGATCTCGTCGTTGGCGTGCTCGCGCTCGGCGTTGAGTATCTCCGCCATGCGGTTGCGGCCGAACTTCGCCGCCATCTCCGGCGTTGGTATCTGCCCGGTGGCTACTATCACCTGCATCATCTCGTCGAGGATCTGCTTCAGCCGCTCCTCGGTGACATAGCTCGGGACGTCGGGGTGCGATGTGGACGAGAACTTCACCGGAAGGTTTCCGCTCGTCGAGAGGATCTCCTTCATCTGCGAGAGCGCGATGTTCTTCCTGAGCTCAACGACCGGCTCCGACACGTCGTCAGGGATGCCGAGCATGGCGAGCTTGCGCTTCTCCGCCGGAGAGTATTCCGAACGGCAGACGCGCCACGACTCGCGCATCTGGTCGTGGTATCCCTGGCGAAGCGCATACTGCTCGTTCGTCTGGAACACCCCGTTCACGAAGCGGGCGAGCGTCATCTCACGCGGCGTGGTGCGGACATCGCGGTCCAGCGTCTCGGAACCTGACGACCCCGAAATCTCCTTCACGTCCGGCGCAAGGGCCGACGCAGACGATGTATCCAATGCGTCCATTTCGCTTTCATCTTACCAAAGCGATGCCGCCGATTGACCACGATTGACCGAAGAATCTTCCAGCCACGATTTTTTCTCAAAAGCACAGTCCCATGCCGCCCGCGGCGGCTATCGCCTCGTCCATCCCAGGGTCGTTCCCGCCGTCGATGGAGTAAGGGTTGGAGAAGTCCATGCCGCTGTTCTTCACCCCGCAGACGAAATACTGTAGCGCGTCGTGGACGTCGCTCACGGGATGCCCCTTGTCCGGCTCGTCGGTGTACTTCGCGTCCTCCTCCGCCGCGCCGTCCAGCCTCATCCTCCGGTAGTGGTAGTCGCCGTTGAACCCGCCGATCAGCACCTTGCACGAAGGGTCGACGATGATCGCTGGCGCCGAGCCGATGCGGCGGTTGAGCACCTCCGACACGTTGTTGATACGCGTCACCGACGAGTTGTGGTAGCCACGCTGACCGTATGGCGTAACCGGCGCGGGGACGATGTTTATCCCGAGCCGGTTCATCGTCTCGATGCAGGTGATGTCGTCGACCTGCGTCGGGTCTGCTCCCGCCGGGTCGCCGAAGCCAAAGGTCTTGACGCGGTAGAAGTCGAAGTCGTTCACGAGCGTAGGCCGCAGCTTCTGCGTCACGAAGTCCGCTATGCCCATGTTGTCCGAGGTTATCTCGCGCAATATCCGTATCTGCCCGTCCAGCCCCACCTGGCCGATAACCGCGCACGGCGTCCGCCCGAAGTCCTGGCCGATGATGACTGGCAGGTTCTGCGAGAACTCCAGCGGCTTCTTCGCCACGTGGAACTCCGGCGACCACTCCGGGTAGACCGGACGCCCCGCCTTCTTCGCCACCCACTTGTTCAGCACGAACCGGTCTATCTTCTCCTGCGACGAGCCGAGCTGGAACCGCCAGTAGTCGAACCCCTCGTTGTGGTTCTCCACGTTCTCCGCAGGGGGGAAGGCTGGATCCTGGCCGACGTTGTTCTCGTAAGTCACCTCGTTCGTCTCCGGGTCCACGATGCGCAACAGCGCAGGAGGCTGCACGAAGAACTCCCAGCCCTTCGGGCATTCCCTCTCCTTGCGGTACCACCAGTTCGCCACGTCGAGCGGGTTGGTGTCCATGAGCACGCCGAGCGACGGAAACACCCTGTCGCCGTCCTTGGCCGGATAGCGGCCCAGACGGGTCATCGCCTGCTCGATTGCATTGAGCGACACCTGCGCCGCCTCGTTCACGTAGATTCCGGATATTTCCAAGCCGAGCAGGTGGTCTATCGCTCCCGGCGAGTCCATCGCGCGGAACAGGAGCTGGATCTCCATCGGATGTCCCTTCGGAGTCGCAAGCCGCAGCATCCCCTCCAGAGGCGGCGACCAGTGCATGGTCAGCGCATGGATCTTCCCAAACCAGTTCACCGCCGTCGCGACCGTGGTCGACTTCAGCTCATCGTAGGTGTTCCTTATCACCACCCACCGAGCCCTAACCACCCCGTCGGCCATCGGCGGCATCAGCTCCGCCGTCTTGCGGACTATCTCCATCCAGCTCATCACGGTCTTGCCGGAGCCGGTCGGCCCGCGGACGCACTTCACCTTCGCGGGACTGGCGTGGAACTTCGCCCCCGTCGGGGTCGCGACGTAGAAGTCCTTGTGCGGAACCGGCTCGTCACTGCGGGCGGACATCTATGACCTCCATGCTCTGCTGCCTGCCGCCGCCGAAGTTGAACGTCAGCGACACCGCGGGCTTCGACGACTGCGAACCGCCGCCCTCTTCCAGCGCGCTCCCGTCCCGGGCGAACTCACGCCCCGACAGGATCAGCAGCCGGTCGAGCATCTTCTCCGACTTCTTCCTGTGGCCGAGGTACTCGCCGGTCTGCTTGTTGTACTGCTCCTCCCCCTGCGTCGCCAGCTCGTAGGCCGTGTTCAGCACCTCGTCGCCCATCGCCACCTTCCGCAGCGCCGCCACCCCCTTCCGGATACGGTACGTGTCCATCAGCACCTTCCGGAACCGCTCGTCCGCCTCGGAGTACATCACCAGCTGGCTCCACTGGAGCCCGTTCGCCTCCAGCGCCTTGACGCTCTGCTGCTCCCCGTTGGCCAGCGCGGACAGGAAGTTCACGATCCCGCGCGCCGCCGCCTCCCCGCCGTCGTCCACGACGCACTTCAGCCACGTCTCCTTCGCCGCCTCGTACCCGTCGGCCAGCTTCAGCCTCCGCGCAATGGCGCACACCGTGTCCTCCGCCCTCCGGTCGAGCGCAATCGGCGCAAGCGCCGTGGTCTCCCCCGGTTCCCCCGCCGCCTTCCGCGGCCTACCCGCGCGTTTGGCGGCGCGGACGCTCTTTTCCTCGCTCATGGCCCCAAGGATAGCATACCTGCCCCGCCGATTGACCACGATTGACCGCGCCGAGCGTGGAAACCTGCCTCCATGACCTCAATTCCCGTTCGATGACAGCGCTTATGGGCGAAAATGGGGCTCTTTGGGGTGGGGAACAAGGGGAACAACCCCCTAATACCCAAAGTTGTTCCCCGCTTGTTCCCCAAAAAGTGCCTTTTTTACCCTTTTTATACCTCCCTTCTTATAGATATAATAAGGGGAACAAGGGGAACAAGGTATATAGATAAAAAAAGCGAAGTATAGTATAGCTCTATATAGGCTTATATGGGGAACACTTGTTCCCCTTGTTCTCTCTTGTTCCCCAGACCCCTAAAATTACCTTAAAACCACCTTCTACTGTCTACCACTTTCCAATTTTTCCCTGTTCCCCCTGTTCCCCTTGTCCCCCCACCACCCCAAACCTGCCCCCACACATACGCGTCACCAGCCCCCAAACCCCAACTACCCCACCTACGCCGCCTCAACGCGACCTCCACCAAGACGCCCACCACCCACCCCACGCGCCACGCGCAACCACCCGCCAAGACCGATCGTTGGCAACAAGGAGTCCCCATATATAGATGCCCGCGTGCGCCATCGTGCGCCGCCTTATTCCCCCATACCCTGCCGCCGCCGCCGTCCGCGCTTGCCGTTCGCGCTTGCCGTTCGCGCTTTTCGTTTTGGTAGTCTACCATTTTTTTATTTCGTTTTGATTGCGCATTTCTTTTATTTTCGTTTTTCTTTTGCGCATTTATCGTATTTTCTTTTTTCGTTTTCGCAAACTTTTCGCAAAGTTAGCACACGCTAACTTTCAGATGTTAGACTCTGCTAACTTCCTCGCGCGCGCATACAGGTGCGCTCGCGCAATTCCTCAATAGCGCGAACTCCATTGTTAGCGGCGTCTAACATTTAGGGGTGCGCCGATTGTTTAATATATGGGTGTTGCGATTGAGTTCGCGGCGTTGTTCTTTGACAGTTGATAATCTTTCACGCGTTGCGCGGCTCAGATTGCGCGCTATGCCAAACGCGTGGAAGTGTAGAGAGATATGACCTGTTGCGTGATTTGCGAATAGCGAGGCGCAGGCAATAATCTACGATATGAAAGAAATCTTATAAAGTCATTCGCGAGGAGCGGACTATAATCACCCCTTTTTGACAGTCCGCGATAACACTCATAAAAGCGCGTTTTAGAGATTGACCATTATTGCGAGCGCGCTGGCGTATAGGGGAATATGCCTAAAACGGCGCAATTGACACCGCGTAAAAATTTATAATTGCAGTGACACGGCGGACACCGCCCATGGTCGCGGAGTATTTACGGAAATGCTCTGCGAGTGTAATGCTGCTGCGATGGACACGCGGAGCGAGATTGCGTCCCGAAAAAACACTTCCGATTTGTCAAACCGCGGCGGAGTAATGTCCGCCGCGGTAATGTGACGCAATGGGCGAGTGCTCGTTGCGCGGTGGCAAGTCCGCGGAAACACAGAGCCACGGAGCGCGGGTGCGTTCCGGTTTGACAATGACAGCCAAAGGCGCAAAACGCGCCGGAAGGGAGTAAAAATGGAAGAGGTCAAGAATGAAGTCGCGGCGGCGGAGCGCGTCCACGGGAACCGCGTCAACACGGCGGCATTGCCGAAAGTTGACATGGCCAAGGTGGTAGTCGCACGCAACAAGGCGACCGACGACAAGAAGGGATATAGGGCGTCTGGGTTCAGCGTCCTCGTGTTCGTCAATGGCAAGTGGCGGCTCGAAAACGATGTGTTGCACCACTACGGCATCAAGAGCCGGACGGCGGTGTTTACCACCTATGAGCGCGCCAAGGAGGAAGTGGAGAAGGTCAAGTCCACCTGGGGCGTGGAGGTGAAGGCGGCCGCCCGGAAGTCCAAGCTGACTCCGGCCGATAAGGTCGCCAAGATGACGCCGGAGGAGCGCGAGGAGTACCTGGCGGCGCTGATGGCGGCGTAAGGTGCGGCGCAATGGACGCAATGGACGCGGGGGCGCGGTCTGGTGGCCGCGTCCCCTTCCTTATCCACAACAACACGAGGTAAAGCGATGGCACTGAAGAAGTACAAGATCGTGACCTATGATTGGGGCACGTTTTACCGTTGGGCGCGCAACCCGGCGGCGGCGAGGGCGAGGGTGGCGTACGCAATCTTCGGCCCCGGGTACGAAGGGGGCGAGGACGACCATTGGGACGTTGAGGAGGTGGCGTAATGAGTGCGAGGACATGGTTGGGCGCCGTCGCGGTGTCGGCGGCGTATTGGTGCGCGGTTGCGTGGCTGGGGGTGTGGGCGTTCCTCGGGACGCTCGCATTGCTCGCAATCGCCGCCGTGACGGTGCGATAGGGAAGCTCGACGACCTCACGGGCCGCTGGAGGGCAATAGCGGCCCCGGACGGGCGCATCTACGCGGAGTGGGTGCGCCCGTCCGTCGTATAAACGGGCCGGGCGGCCCGGTGCGGTGGAGCAAATGACAAGGGAAAGGAATGGAAAGATGAGCATGAAGCAGATTGAGTCGCTCCGTCACAGGGGCGAGGGCGAGGACACCGAGGTGTTCATCAAGGGCAACGGACACAAGGGGTGGGTGCGCAAGTCGTTTCTGATTGCGTGGCTCGCCGAGCGCGGTAAGCTGGTGCTTGTGTAGGAGTGCGGCGATGAAGAAGTGCTACGAATGTGGGCGCGAGCTCCCGGAGGAGGATTTCTCGTGCTACGAATACAGGGGCAACCCGATATGTATTCCGTGCGAGGAGTCCTGCTACCATCTGTCGGACGACACGAGCGAGCTTGAGCGCGACGTGGACGATGGCCTTGCGTGGCGTCTCGTGGACGCCGCCGAGTCCGTCGGTGGCGACGGCACGGAGATGCAGCAGGCTCTCGCCCGCGATCTCGTGGACGCCGCTTTGTACATCTTGCGCAACGAGGGTACGCTGAGCGACGACGAGGACATTCGCCTCTCCGCCAAGGCGGCCCGGTTTGCGGCGAGGGCGAAGGCACTGGCCGACGCCAAGTGAAAACAACGAAAGACAAGGAGGTATGAAATGGGACAGTACTACAAAATCGCGTTCCAGCACGACGGCGAGCGCGTGGTCGTCAACGGCCGGAAGGTCGAGGGCGAGGGCTACATAATGGCGAAGCTCATGGAGCACAGCTGGATGGAAAACCCGCTCACGATGGCGGTGGCCGACGAGATGTACAAGTGGCCGATGCGGCTACTGTGGTGCGGCGACTACGCCGAGAAGGACGAGGTGTACGATGCAACGGACGGGGCGGTAGAGTACGAAGACCTGTGGGGCGAAGATGCAGACCCGGGCCACGAGCTCGCTCCGTCGAAGTTCGACTACAACGGGAAGTGGCTCGTCAACCACGACAAGAAGCTCGCCGTCAACCTGGACGAGTATTGGCGCAAGTCGGAAGACAACGGATGGGTGATATGCCCGTTCCCGTTGCTGACCGCGCTGGGCAATGGCCGTGGAGGCGGCGACTTCCACGAAGGCTACATCGGAGCCGACAAGGTGGGGACGTGGGTGTGGGACCTCATATCCATAGAGGACGAGAAGCCCGAGGGGTACGAGGAGTTCAAGGTTGTGTTCAAGGAGAGGAAAGACAAAGAAGAGGACGAGGGAAAGAAGAAAGTGCCGTGAGAAAGAGAACCAATGATGTGGAGTAGTGGGATAGCGGGAGCGTCGAGACATGACGCCGGGGGGCAGGGCGCGAGTCCTTCCCCCCGTTTCATGTCCCGAAGTCCGGGGCGTGGCAAAACAAAAACAACGAAAGACAAAACAAGGAGGAAAACAAATGGCAAAGATAACCAAGCAGGCGCAGGAAGTCCTGTGCGAGATTATTGAGGACAAGGCGAAGGCCAAGCGCCTTGAGCTCAAGCAGGCGTACGACAAGGCGCGCGACGCAAGGAACAAGGAGTTCAAGACCAACCTGAAGACCGCGAAAGCGCAGCTAATCACTGCGTTTGAGGAGTTCTCAAAGAAGGCTGACGCAATCGTCAAGAAGAACCACCTCGAATACGGATCTTCATGCTGGGGCAAGCGCAACGCAGGCAGTCTCGTCGACGGTCAGGATGGCATCTACGACATCGACAGGTTGGACGACCTGCTTTGCTCGGCGGAATCCTCGTCGCACGAGGAGTCCGTTGCCGCGGCCAACGCTGCGATGGAGGAGTTCAACGAGAAGGTGCAGCGGTGCAAGCGTGACATCATACTTCGCGCCACCCTCTCGGGCGACTACGACGAGGTGATGAAGTTCGTCGACGGTCTGAAGTTCTAAAACACAACAAACAAACAAGACCAAACAAGACAAGGAGATTAAATGAAACACTTGTATAATGAGTTCGAGTGGCCGTTTGAAATCAGCGGTTTCGGCGGTGGCTACGAGCAAGCTTGCCGCAACATGGCGAAAGCCGGAGTCGAATGGCTTCGGGCGCACCCTGGGGAACTTGAGAAGTGGCGCAAGGCCAGGGGCGAGTTCCACAAGGAGTTTGGCGAGGACAGGCACTTCCCGTCACACAGGAAACTACCCACGGAGAACGAGTTTGATGATGCTATTACAAAGGTGTGCAACGACTGCACTGGCGCGATGTTTGGCGCGTCGAGGAGCCATGCAATAGCCATCTTCGAAATGGGATGGAGCGCTTACGTCGATAAGGTGATGAGCGCAAGGGCAAAGAACTAACAACACAACAACACATAACAACACACAGACAAGGAGAAGCAAACATGAAAGTGACCAAGAACGTAGAACACAATTCCATCGAGCTCGACTTCGAGGGAGCCAAGCCGTCCGACGAGCTGCGCAAGCTCATGAAGGCGTATGGCTTCTGGTGGTTCCGCGAGGGGAAGAAGTGGATACACACGCTTGAGGTCGACGGCGAGTTCTTCGAGCAGTTCGTCGAGGAGCGCATCAAGCCACTTGCGTCGCCCACTGCCGTCGACATCAGCGCGGCGGTTGCGTCGATGAGCGAGGACGAGAAGCAGGTGCTGCTCGCCAAGCTCATGGAGAAGTGAGGCAACGCGAAACTTCGGCCCCCGTCACGGTGACGGGGGCCTTTTTACAACTACGCAAAGACAAGGAGGAATGAAATGGAAAGGAGGAATGAAATGGAAAGGAAAGAAAGGGACAGCGAGAAGGTCAGGGTCGCTGTCATCGCCAAGCGCAACGAAAGCGGCTACAAGTTCAGCCGCTGGCTCAGCCTTGCGGAGGGGAAGAGATTCCTTGAGACAGGGTTGGTGCCAGTCGAGGCACTGTCGCCCAAGACGTTCGCCAGCGCCAAGCACATGGCGAGTCTCCCGGACGGGTCGACCTGTATGTGCTGCGGCAAGGGAATCGGTGGCGAACCAGGTTGGATCGTCAAGATTGCGAAAGTTGACGGCCCGGCATACACCACCGTCTGCGACGAAGACTACGCAACGGCGGTAGGGAAGGCGTCCGCCGAGGTCGCCGATCCGGAGCCGGAGCCTGAAGACGACGCAACCGACGAGACCGGGACGGCAGCGGAGGAAGCGACGAAGCCGTCGGACACGGCAGGCGTTGCGCCGGACATCGCGGCGGCTCTGAGGACGCTGACAACTGCACTGTCGGAACCAAAGGCCGAGCCTGTGGACAAGGCAAAGATCATCGCCGAGGCGGTACAGGCGGCGAAGGACGAGGCGTGCAAGGAGGCGCAGAAGACTCTGCGCAAGTCGGTGGCGGACTTAATCCGAGACGGCGAAGTACCGCCGGAGTCGGGCGAATCCGCCGAGGACGAGCCAGCCCTTGCTCGTGCAACGGGAGACGGGGTCAAGACCGCTCACGCAGCGTCAAGCTGGTCGGCGAAGGCGACTCCGGAGGCGACGAACGCGGTCAAGAAGCTCAACAGCTTCCTCTCTGAGTTCAGCTACTTCCGCAACGGCGTGTCAATGCGCCTGATAAACACGTTCGCGATGGCGAAGGACAAGCGGAGCGCATTGTATTCCTACTGCGAGGTATCGCAGATGGAGGACCTGCCGGAGTTGGACGAGAAGATGAAGTCTCCCGAGTTCAAGGAGACTTGCGAGGCGTTCAAGAAGTTCAAGCCAGAGCCGCTCAACAGGCGGTTCGCGGTATTCTACGGTGCGCCCGGCGGCGGCAAGACCTATGCGGCGATCAAGGCGGGCGAGAAAATCAACGGCGGGAGTTGCGACGTGGTTCCGTGCTCGCCGTCTATGGACGCGGCGGACATGCTGTATGCATACCGGCTGGACTACAAGACGGGCAAGCGCGGCTACGTTCCCACCGCCCTTCTCACGGCGATGGTGTCGGGGCGTGCGGTTGTGCTGGACGAGGTGAACCTGCTGCCTATGGAGGCGAGGATGTTCTTGCAGAACATCCTCGACAACAAGGCGAAGGTACACATCATGGGCGTCGAGCTTCCCATCAACGACGGGTTCTTCGTCATCGGGACGATGAACATCGACACCGGGCTCGGCTCGTCTCCGCTTCCGCTGCCGCTCGTCGACCGCGCTTGCGTCGTGAAGGAGTTCAAGACGACCGTGGAACAGGCGGCTGTGGGCGCCGGTCTCTGCTGACGCAACCGACGCAACTACCTCGTGGGGGTGCTGGAGGTCAAGCATCCCCGGACTTGCGCGCCGACCGCTGGCCGACTCGCAAGTCCGATGTGTGCGACTGTCCCGTGCGGGACGGCACTGCGGAGACAGGACAAAAAGAAGGAGGTAAACTATGAAACTGACGCTGGAGGGAATGCGAGAAATCGCAAAGCGCCTCCCCGTCGGCTACTACCTGGGCAGGAAGGTTCCGGTGACAATCGAACCCGAAGGCGGCGCGTATTGCGACGTCGTCAAGGGCGAGATACACATCGGGATGCCGATACTACAGATAGCGGCCGACCACATCGACGCAACGGACGCGGCGAAATGGGACAGGGAAAAGACGCTGCGGTGCCTGCTCTACCACGAGGTCGGGCATCTGCTACTGACGCCGAAGTGGCTCGGAGAGGGATATGTCTCCGTGTTTAAACCAGACGGGGATGACGATCCGGACGAAAAAGCCCTGCTCAACATCTTTGAAGACGAACGGCTGGAGCAAGTGCTCTCGCACTTCTTCATCGGGGTTGACTTCAAGGGGTTCACACGGTTAGTGAACAAGGGCGAGGAAGGCAAGAGTTCCAAGCGGACAATGCGGTTCTTCGATGCCGTGAGGCTGCGGCTGACCACCCCGGAAATCTCCGAAATGGTTGACGACGCAATACAGGCGACATCCACGATCAGCAACGACACCAGCCCCTTTGACTCTATACCGCGGTGCATATATGGTAAAGAGCTAAACAACCTCGTCATCGCAATCCTGGGCGGGGAATCCAAGTCGGAGGATGGCGACGGCGACGGGAAAGGCAGGTCCGGAGACAGCCCGAGCGACAAATCCAGGGACAGTTCAGAAGACGGGGAGACCGACAAGGACGGCCCCGGTTCCGAGGACAGGAAGCCCGGCGACGGAGCCAAAGACGAGTCCGAGGGGGACGCACCCGATGGCACTCCCGACGCAACGCCCAAGGGCGGGACTCCAATGGACGGAGAGGATTCTGGAGGCGACGACGCCGACGAAGACAAGTCCGGAAGCCCAGGGTCCGGGGAGGAAAACAGCAAGTCGAGCCCAAAAGGATACGACAAGACGGAGGATGCAGACGCAAGCGGAGACATGCCGGACGCAGGCGCAAGCGACAGCGAACCGAGCGGCAAGCCGGAGGGGCAGAAGCCAAGGGACTTGGAGGTTCCAGACGACCTGCTTAAGTCGGCGGCCTCTAAGCTGTTCTGCGAGCCAACATCCGAGGTCTCGCGGACGCTGAACCGCTTTGCGTCGAGGCTGTCCAAGCGCAAGGGCGCGCAGGCGGCGGGCTGCTGGTCCGGTCTGCACGGTCGAATCGACGCCCGGAGGGACGCAACCGACAAGGATCGCATCTTCCGCAGGAAGAGCGATGTCGGCGACAAGCTGATGTCTTCGGTCAACCTCGTCCTGTGGGTGGATGTCAGCGGGTCGTTCAGGCCAAGCAAGAACGCGCTCAACCGCATCCTCTCCGCCACTGCGCGGACGGTGGAGCTTTCCGGCGGGCATCTCCACGTGGAGGTAGTGAAGATGGGAGACTACGCGACAATCGCAAAGCAGTCCGACTGGATTGTGGACCCAGAAGGCGGCAACTCCATCAACCGCACCTACTACGAGTCGTGGAAGAAGACACGACGCAAGAACTGGCGCAACATCGACATCGTGGTGTTCGACGGCCCCGCCAAGAGCGACGAGTGCGTCCGAAGCGAGAAGATGCCGGACGGCAAGTCGATTGAATCGGTGATATGGAACAGTCCAGACTGCCACATCATCAGCGACGGAAGCAACAGAGAATACTTCTCGTGCCTGCGCAACGCCCACGTGACCTATGTCAACAGGGGGTATGCAGAGCGCCTTGAGAAGGAAGTCATCAAGACACTCGACCGCATCCTGTGAGGGATGGGCCGGGGAATACAAAGTAAACAACAACGAAAGGAGAAAACGAAATGACTAAAAGAGAATTTGTCAGGCACGCTATGAACCTTCGCATCTCCGCGAAGGCTTGGCGCGCGGCGGTCGAGAAGGCCCTGCGTTCGGGATGTATCGACTACGAAAGCGCAAGCGATTACAGCGGCGTGTATCCGTTGGCCGCCGCCATTATGGAGGACAGGCTGGATTGGTATCTCAACGGTTCGTCCTACGAGAATGTCCGGCGCAAGATGCGCCGCGAAGCGAACAACATCAGAAGGTTTCTGTAAAAAGGAGGAGTACGCAATGGGACAGACATATTCGGTGTACCTAACGGCGAAGGTCAAGAACGAAGCCAAGTTCGTCAGGATGTCCGTTGACTACCTCAGGGGAGGCCATGTCTTAAGTTGCAAAGGCGAAGACTTAACTACGTCAATCGGCAACATCAAGTTCGTCATGGCTGCGCGCCAGGAGATGTTCAACGAAGAACCGGCGGTGGACGGGTGGTCCGAGTACCGCAGCGACTTCGACGCAGGCTACTTGTGGGAGTCAGTCATCTACGCATGGTTCCATGCGGTCGCTCCGGCCCTCGAAGACGGAAGCGAAATCGAAGTCTACACCGACAGCGGAGGCTGGGGGCAGCGCGTTGAAAACGGCATGGCTGTGGACATGGAAGTTAACGCAAGCGTTGACGACGAAGACGAATAAAATAAACAACAAACAGAAAGGAACAAGCAATGGGCAAGATAACAAAACAACAATTCCTCCAGGCGCTGGCCGGGAGACAGTGCAAGGGGAGAGTCCTGCGGCTGATGAAGGCGTTCAACTCCTTCGAGGAGTTTCTCGCAGCCGACAAGGGGAAGCTGATGGCGGCGGAGAGGCAGACGCGGCCGGGCGGCAAGAAGGGCCTCGGCAACAGGTTCTTCGCAGACCTCGACAGCGTGAAGGCCACCGCCTGCGAGATGGAGCTTCTCCAGGCCAAGGCCAAGGCCAACGCAACCACAAAGGACAATGCGCCCCGGTTCTTCACGGTCGGGCAGCTCAAGGCGGTCACAACGCTGATGGAGCTGTGCGGGATCGAGAAGATAGACATCGAGAAGATCGTCGTCTTCCTTGAAACGATGGGTGCAAAGGTCTGACGGGGAAGGAGCCACGCCATGTCAATCAAGATAACCGGCATAACGAAGTGGGACGAGGACTACTGCATGATAGTGGGGGACGCGTCCCGGGAAGGAGTCAGGAACGTCCAGACGGTCCTCGAATCCGAACGGGTGGACAAGCTGGACAACGGCGTTGCGTCCGGCCTTCCGTTCGTCTGCGAGGCGGCGGACGAGGGCGAGGCGCTCGACCTGTACAACGACACCTACTGCTACTACGACTACCTCAAGGCGTCGGAGTGCGAGTGGGAGATGGCATCGTAACATAAACCAAAAACGAAAGGAGCAAGACAAAGGAGGTAACAAAATGAACTACGCAATAAAGGCATACGGGGACACGCAAGTGTTCAAGAGCAAGGCGGCGTTTCGCCGCTACCTGATGGAGTGGATTGCCGGAACCGACGGGGCGGAGCGAGACCGCGCCGTCCGTGCGCTGTGCAATCTCGAAGCAGGCATAAACTACACCGACACAGACACCGACAGGTGCTGACAAGACAAAGGAAAAACAACAATGGACTACAACTACGAGATCCACGCCGCCGACGGGCGGCTCGTTGAAAGAACCCACATAACAAGCTGGCCCAAAGCGTCGGCAGTCCGGGAGGCACGCGACAGGCTTGCCAAGGGCGTCGGCGCCTATGCGCTGATACTCGGATTCGACTGGAACCGCGGCGAGCTTGTCGTCGGGAAGCTGTCAAGATAAGAAAGGAGAGGCAACAATGGGCAAGAACGTATACTATACATAGTCCAAACCACGCCGACGATGTTCGTCCACAAGGGCAACCTCGACCTCGGCCATGTCGAAGGGTTCGGTGCGGAGAAGGCGGCGCACCTGTCGCTTTCCGAGGCACGCAAGCTGTACCGGGTCTACCGTGCTGTTCGCCCGGAGGGGGCGCCGTTCAGGTTCCCCCGCATACTCAAGGTCACGGTAGAGATGAAGACGATAACCAACAACTAAAGGGAAGGAGCAACGAACATGAAAGCCAATGCGGCAATAAAGCGGATCGGCGGGCTGAGGAAGGCCAAGTCCTTCGCCAAGACCGTCGCCGACAAATATGGTGTGAAGATAGACGTATGTCGCCACGTAAACGAGGAAGAGCCGGGCGACAATTTCCTCGACGTGCTGTTCGAATACGAGAACGAGAACTACCGAAAGTTCTATGTCGCATACGACAAAATGGCGGAATGGCTCAACGCCTACGGCCTCCATCTCACCTATGAATGTTGCGGAGATGGCGACGGGATAATCGAGTCATACCGCATAAGATAACCACGCAAGGAAGGAGAGCCATGAACGACAAGGAGTCAAGAACACTCGGGATAATCAAGGGCATAGCCGTCGGCGTCTCGATATTCATCGGGGCGCTGGCCGCTCTGCTCGGAAAGTAAAACAACGAAAGGAGAAACAAAATGAAAGTGGACATCATCCCAACGGCGGGGACAAGCGCCGACTTCGAGGTGCGCAAGCGTGACGGTGCGCCCACGCGATACGACGACGGCTACGAAGGCGATCCGCTCTTCGGCCCTGCGCCGGATTGCGAGTGCGTGGAGTGGTGCGAAGAGCACGGCCACGAATACCGACACCGCAGACGTATTGCCCTCGTTCCTCCGCACTTCTTCAAGGACATCGAAGATAGATGCGACAGCGTGCACACCTTGATGCTTGAGCGCGCAGAGAGGTGCGGATGGACGTTCTCTTCGAACGCGTTCTACAAGGCGAGCGCCGCATGGAAGGATCACCCCATCCACTACTGCTACTCCGGCGACTACGGCGGCGGCGCAAAATTCGACGGCGTGACTGACAAGTCTTTGCGTGGCGAGGACGGAAGGGAGGCCAAGTGCTGCTTCCACTGGCTGCGCGGCGTTTCCGCCGGACTATGGGAGCTGGGCTTCACGCTCACCTTCGACAAGGACGGCAAGCACACCGTGTTCAACGCTCATCCGCAATGGGTGACGCTCGACGAGCGCGACTACTGAACCGTTGCGACGGGCGGGGGCCTACCACCCCTTCGTCGCTTTTTGGTATAATACATCCAACGCAAGCGAAAGGAACAGTCATGCCCAACGCAATCGACTCGATGATAGATGAGCTGAGCGAGCTCGACGCCAGGGTGCGCAGGAAGGGATATGTCCCCGGCAGAAAGCCATACCAATACAAGATCGACATGGACATCCTGCACGAGATTCAGAGCAGGAATGCGAAGAAGGTCAGCAGAGAAGACCACAGCAAGGCCGGCAAGTTGGGCGGCAAGAAGTCGCACGGCGGCGGCAAGCGAAACTTCGCCCCCGCCGACGAGCGCGTCGTGTTCAAGATGTCGCGCACTACGCGCGATATTATAATGAGGTGCGCGCGCAACGAGGGGATGTATGCCAACGAGTTCCTCTACGCCATGGCGCTCACGTTGAAAAAAGAGCCACGGTTCGCCCACCTGTTCACGGCTCCGGAAGAGCAGCAGCACCAACAAAACAACGAGTGATACGCGTATAGGACATCAGCGTACCACTCGCCACGGTTTGTTCGTCTAACCAGAAATCGGGCAGCCTCGTGTCTCCGTCTTTTAGGCACGAAATCCGACCAGTTGAATCTGCTCGATGGCAGATGGGTTGGTGGGCTCCTTACCAATTAGATACAACCGTTATCCGTCCGTCTGGTGTCCGGCCAAAACGGACAGGACATTCTATCTTGCTCCCGATAAATGGATCGGCGTTCCGTCCATGCGGAGCATCTTCCCCGACTGCGTGTCGAGGATGAGATTGTTGTTCGGCCCCGCCTTCTGATACCTCGGCGGACGCAGGAGAATCACGACGACAATAAGCGTCACGCAGACGATTGCCGTGATTGCCACGGCTCGATTGCTGCGAATCCACTCAAAAAATTTTGACCCTTCCATGTTGCAGTTTTCCTTTCTTTGCCGCATATTATAGCATATTTTGACGCCGCTTGAATATGCTGATGAAAAATTTTTAATTTTCCACTTGTAATGTGCCCACATTTTTTGATATACTACGCGCCGTTGACACCTCAATAGGTTCAATGGACACGACACACAAACAAGAAAGGCACGACATGGGAAAAAGAAATGGAAAGCATCGCCCTGACAAAGTGGCGATAAAAGCATATGTGACCAAATGGCGGAAAGCTGTCATTGCGGTTACTGCGGCAGTCTCAGACATGACTATGACTGAGATCCTTTGGGATGGAGTTGAGACCATTGCGAAAAGCAAGGGAATTTTGGACAAGGATGGCAAGGTCACGGCAGCATACAAGAACCGTGTAGCTGTAGCGGAGTCGATGATCGAACAGATTGGAGTGGACAAATGAGAAATACCATCGCCCTTCCAATGCGTCGCGTCAAAGATGTTGCCAAGGAATCCAATACTACCCCGGAGCAGGCTGTGTCAAAACTGCTCTCCGTTCTTTTGGGTCGTGTGGTGTGGGCACATTTAAGCGAAACTCAATCATCCCAATCTACCGCAGTTTTTGTTTACTCCAGTAATGTGCCCACATTATCGGAGTCAAAAAAGTCTTGCCCTCGCGAGGGTAGCTCGCCCGCGAGTCGTGTCCGGTCGAGCCGTCGGGCGGCGCGTTAGTCCGCCGTTGTTAAAATCATGAAAAGAATCCAATGAATACTCCAACATTAAAACTCGTAGACCCTCCGGTTCATGAAAAGAAGATCGCCGTCGGCGTCAATCTCTACAAGAGTGAACTCGCCGAGATGCAGCGCGTGTCCTGCGTGGACCTCTCCGGCCCAGCCGTCCTCGCCATGGCGCGCAAGGGGCTTGCCGTCGAGAAGGAGAAGGAGGCGATGTTCTCCGCTGACAGGGAGGCGCAGTAGCGGTGTTCCACTACTGGACGCGAGAGTCGGTGAACGACCACCTGCGGTTGGGCAAGTCCCAGTCGTACAACATTGTTCCCGCCACGCAGTCGGGGCGCATCCGCTCCGACTGCGTGCTCGCGCTCATCAACCACTCCCGAGTCGGCATCGAAGAACCCCTCCAATGCGTGCCGTCCGACCTGCTCACCCCCGAAGAGACGGTCACGCAGCTCGGCGCAATCGGCGTCACACGCCGGGACTTGCGCCGTTGGACACGCAGCAAGCGCAGCGTCGTCCCACACTTCCGCATCAACCGCAGCACCATACGTTACTCAAGGGCGATGCTCGAAGAGTGGCTTGCGAGGACTTCCGTAGCATGACAGGATATACCACAGTTCCATCAGATGTCTGGCGCGAGGTAAAGGACTTCTTCGCATGCCTCGTCACGCCGTGCAAGGACTGCTGCCGCGGCAACCCAATCAAGTGCTGGCATTCCAAATGCCCTGCATACCAGTTCCGCAACATCGCCCGAAGGGTTGCGTCCACGGTCGAGCACGGCACCGTGCGCATCCCAAGGCACACCCTCATCGAGAACGAGATACTCGACATACTCAACCGATTCAACGGACCGGTCTACCCTTCCCAGCTCGTGCTTTCGACCACCAACTCCAAGGCGAACAAGTTCACTGCCATCAACCGCCTCGTCCGCGAGGGACGCATAGTGGAGGAACGCATCAACGAATACACGCGCAAGATTTCCCTACCAACAACAAAAGGAAAGTAAACAATGCAAAACCTACCCGCACTCGCGGCGCAACCCGCCGCAACCCTGCCGGTGAACTCCGTGCAGGACCTCGAAATCCTCGGCAAGGTCATATCGCAGTCGAACCTTTTCGGCAAGCGCAACCCCGCCGAAGGGCTCGCGATAGTCGCCATGTGCCAGCAGAAGCGCATATCGTGGCTCGACTTCATGCAGAACTTCCACATGATACAGGGCGTGGTGTCGAAAAAGACCGACGCAATCATCGCCGACTTCCACCGCATGGGCGGCGTCCACAAGGTAGTCGCCCGCACCGCCGACAGGGCAGAGGCGTGGTTCCAGCTTGGCCAGTGCGAGTACACCTCGACGATCACCTGGGCCGATTGCCTTGCCGAGCCGTTCGTCTATGTCGGGCTTGAGAAGGATGTCGTTTCCATGCTTGCGCGCGGTCAGACGCCGCCGCTCAAGGCCAAGTATTCCACGCCGAGGGCGAGGATGCAGATGCTGTGGGCGCGTTGCGTCTCCGACGGCGTCCGCGTCGTGGCCCCCGAGTGCGTCCAGGGCATCTACACGCCCGAGGAGACCGCAGACTTCGTGGAGCCGCAGCCCGCCGCGCCTCGTCCGGTGCAGGGCGTGGCGTCCCCTTCGCCGCTTGCGCCGTCCCCCGCCGTGGACACCTGCCCCTGCGGCCCCCTCATGGGCAAACCGTGGGCCGAGATGGACACGCCCATACTCCAGCAGGCGCTGAACGGCACCTCGCCGCTCATCACCGTGGAGATGAAGGACCACATCCGCAACATCCTTGCCGAGCGCGAGCGCTCCGCCGCGCCCGCCCCGGCAGACACAACCGCAGAAACCATCGAAGCAGAGGAGGCAATCCATGTCTGACAACACCCTAATGACCCGCGACTTCGCCGCCGCATGGCTTGCGAAGCGCGACGCAGTGATGAACACCGCCGCCGAGGTGACTGCCGTCGCCTCCGACCAGGAGCTCCAGTTCGCCGGCGAGGTGCAGACCGAGATATCAAAGCTCGTCAAGAAGCTTGAGACCGAACGCAAGGCAGTCACCGCTCCGATCGACGACATGAAGCGCGCCATCATGGCGAAGGAGAAGGAGCTCGCCACCCCGCTCAAGGCAGAGCTTGAGCGCATCAAGGCGCTCACCTCCGCCTACGCCACTGAGTGTGCCCGCCGCATCGAGGAGGAGCGCCGCCACCGCGAGGCAGAGGAGCGCCGCGCAGCCGAGGCCGCCGTCGCCGCAGAGGATGCTGACCCCTTCGGCTTCAACGCACCCGCTCCCGCCGCCCCGGCCGCCGCGCCGATGCCGATGCCCACGATGCCCCATACCTCTTCCAACCGCATGGTCGAGCGGTGGGACTTCGCCGTCGTCGACGCGAACGCCGTTCCGCGCGAACTGTGCTCGCCCGACGAGAAGAAGATCCGCGCCTTCATTGCGTCGAAGAAGGCAGAGGGCTACAAGGCCGACGAGATAAGCGTCGCCGGTCTCCGCATTTCAGCGACTGTGCAGGTGCAGAGCCGCTAATCAACACACTGCCGACAAATGTCGGCAACAAGAAGGTAAAAAGACAATGAGTGAAATCAAGGACGGATACTACAACGGCACAATCACCGACGCCGACATCATCGTGTCGCGCTTCGCCAAGGAAGGCGAGAACCGCATGGAGGTGGAACTCACCTGCACTGCGAAGGACGCTGGCGGGAAGGACATCGAGGGCGGCATCCTCTGCTATCTCGAACTCTCCGCCGACTATCCGAAGTACGGCGACACCACGAAGCCCTTCTGGCAGCAGACGCTCGACCGTCTCCACGCAATGGGCTTCCAGGGCGACGACCTCACGACCATCAAGGCGCAGATGACCGGCAAGCCCTGCCGCCTCAACTACCGCACCAAGGACAAGAACGGCCAGCCCGTCAAGAACCCCGGGTGGTATCTCTCCTCGGAGCGTGAGCGCATCTCCCTCAGCGGAGCGCAGGCCAACGCCGCGCTTAAGCAGATGATGGGCGGAGCCGCCGCTCCTGCACCCGCCGCTGCTGCTCCCAATCCGTTCAACTGATGAAAGGAGAAATCAAAATGACAAACAAGGAAAAGTACCCCAACACCGACGACGCGATAAAGGCGTTTAAGAAACACAACGAGTGCTGCGACTGCGGCTGCACCTTCGAGGAGTGGCTGAAGAAAGACGCAGTGCCATCCAACTTGGGCAAATCCATTGCCGGCGTGATGCTTGGCTCTCTGCTGCTTGGCGGACTTGTCGATGGCGTCAGACGCGCCGCGGAAGATGAGGCGAACGGCAAGTCGAAGCCCGACAAACCGTCAGACGGTGACGAGCTGACCGGCATCGAGTGCCCTGTCTGCCACGGCAAGAACGGTGAGATTGATGATAGTGGGTTCATGGGAGTTTCATTTGTATGTAAAGACTGTGGCATCTTTATGGATAGAAGCACAAGAGTAACAGGCAAGGACCTAAAGTCCGTCTCTGACGCCAAGCTCTTTCTCGCAGACCTCTGCAAGAAGAACCGCAAGAAGGACTAACCCCGAGCGTCCACCCATCCGTGTTCGAGATAACCATAGATCAGCAAGAGAAACAGCCGTGGCATTTCGACCCCACGCTCGTCCGAACACACGTCGCCCACATCAAGACAGGCGACTACTGCGTGACGGGCGACCGGGGCTTCGCCATCGAACGCAAGTCTCTCAACGACTTCCTTGGCACTATCTCGACCGGGTGGGATCGCTTCCAGCGCGAGATATACCGCGCAAGGGAGGCGGGCTTCCATCTTCCCGTAATCGTGGAAGCCCGCTTCTCCGACATTCTCTTCTCCGTACAGGCGGACGGAACCATCACCCCACCGCCGCACGACCATCCCCTTCTCACTCCGGGGTTCGTCCTCAAGCGCATCGGCGAAATGGAAGTGCTCGGCGCGTCAGCGCGCTTCGCCGACGGGCCGACCGAGGCCGCAATGCTCGCCGCCGCCCTGCTATACCAGCGCCATAGGGAACTCCACGCAGACGATGAAGAATAGAGAGACGACCAGCATCACCGCCAAGGTGGCGCGAATCCGCTATCCCAAGCCCGGCTCCGAGCCGCAGGACGGCGACGCGCAACCGCAGTTCTACATCCTCTCCTGCGACGTGGGCGTCGTCAAGGGCAAGCTCAACCACCAGCCAAAGATCGGCGAGACCCTTTCGCTCGAAGGCTGCTGGGAGGTTTCCAAGTTCAGCGGCCAGCCCGAGTTCAGCTTCTTCCACGCAACCGTCCACATCCCCACCGACGAACGCGCCCTTCTGCGCTATGCCTGCGAAATGACCCCGGGCTTCGGCCCCGCAATGGAGGAGCGCATCTGGGCGGAGCGCGGCGAATCGTGGCGCGGCATCTCCCTCGCCGACGACATACGCGGCCTCACGCCCGAGAAGCTGGCAGCCTTGCAGAAGACCATCGACTTCCTCAACCTCAACCAGGAGCGCGCAAAGACCGTCTCGTGGCTCGTCTCAATCGGGCTCACTCTCAAGATGGCCGAGTCCGCCTTCGAGAAGTGGGGCTCGTCCACCGTCGCCCGCGTCGAGGAGGATCCGTTCATCCTCGCCTCGCTCCCCAACTACGGGTTCTCCGACGCCGACTCCCACGTCCGCCGCTATTTCAAGATAGAGCGCAACGACCAGCGCCGCATCAACGCCGCGCTCAAGTATTACGTCCGGCAACTCACCGCCGAGGATACGGCAATCACGTGGGACGACCTCTTCGCCAAGGTGACTGCCGCCATCGACTCCGATCCGCAGCTCATCTCCGACGCCTGTCGCGCGATGTTCAAGTCCGGTGCGCTTGTCGCCTTCCCCCGCTCGATGCGCATTGCGTCGTTGCGCGACTTCTCCAACGAGGCGGCTATCTACCGCTTTGCGCAACACGAGCTCGGGGCGTTCGGCTCGCGCATCCGCGCCCGCCAGCCCCGGCCCCGCAGCTTCAACCTCGACGAGACCCAGCTCGACGCAGTTCAGTTCGCCCTCGACCGCCGCTTCTCCATCATCAACGGCTCCGCAGGTACGGGCAAGACCTCGCTCATCCACGCCCTCTGCAATTCCATCGAAGGCCACGGCGAAGTGCGCCTATGCGCGTTCGCAGGCAAGGCGGCGGCGCGGCTCCGCGAGGCGACAATGCACGACGCCTCCACAATCCACCGCATGCTCGTCTGGATGGGCGACGGCAACGGGTTCGCGCTCAAGACCCTGCGCGGCTCGACCGTCATCCTCGACGAAGCGTCGATGGTGTCATCAGATTTGCTGGCCGAAATCGTCAAGCGGACTCCAGACCGCCTCGTTTTGGTAGGTGACGAGGCGCAACTGCCGCCTGTCGGTTCCGGCCAGCCCTTTCACGATTTGGTAAAGCTCCTGCCGGAATGCGTCCGCACCCTCTCGACCTGCTACCGCTCAAGGGAGGCGGTGCTTGCGTCGGCCCTCGCCATTCGCGCCGGACAGGTTCCGCCCCCGAACGCCAAGAGCGACGACGAGCTTTACGAGTTCCGCTCCCTGTCCGACGCACGCAAGGCGCATGCGGCGATACTCGACGCGGTTCGCTGCGGCGATGTGGACTTCGGGCAGGACATCATCCTCTGCTGCCGCAACGGCGAGACGCCCGACGAGACCTGCTCCGTGCGCGCGTTCAACGCCGACATCAAGGAGCTCGTCAACCCAGGCTCGGGCAGGATCGACCCAGGCGACCGTGTCATCTGCACCCAAAACTCCTCCGACCTCGACGTCTGGAACGGCACGACCGGCACCTGCCGCTCCTTCGACACGGCGCGCGCAATGTGGGTGGAGCTCGACTTCCCCAACTCCGACGGCGAGACCTCCGTGCTCATCCCGAAGGACAAGGTGAAAGACTGGCAGCTCGCCTACGCGCTCACCGTCCACAAGTCGCAGGGTTCGCAATACCGCAAGGTGTTCTTCGTGGTGACGCGGCGCGACACGGCGACGCTCCTCTCCCGCCCCATGGTCTACACCGCAGTCACCCGCACCAAGGCGGAGTGCCATGTCATCGGCGACGGATGGGCGTTCTCCCGCGCAATAGCCGAGACGCGTCCGAAGCATACGGCGATGCAGGAAATAGTATTTGAAGAAGGAATAGCCAAGGAAGACAACCTACCATGAAGTTCTACTCGTTCGAAGAAATCAAGGCGGCGAACTGCTGCCTCCGCTACGCAAAGGAAATACTGCCCGGTCTCGGCTACGAGGTGCGCGGCGACCGCATCCAGGCCAAGTGGCGCGGTGGCGACGGATTCAACGTCGCAATCGCCCCCGAGGGATGGTACGACCACAAGGAGAAGGACGGCGGATCGGTCATCTCGCTCTGCGCCCTCACCAAGTTCGGGGGCGACACGCCCGAGAACATCCAGCTTGCGCAGGACTTCCTCGGCTCGTGGCTCGGCATTGCGCCAGCCATCGTCCCCACCCGCCCCGCGTTTGACCACCGCGAGTCGCCCCGGTACAAGGAGCTTGTCGCCAACGGCTACGCAGAGACCGCCCACTACGACTACACCAACCAGGCGGGGGCCGTCTGCTTCACGGTCTACCGGCTCGAGCACCCGCACCCCGCGCCATCGCAGAAGCGCAAGGACTTCGTTCAGTGCTCCCCCTTCGCGCCGTCCATCAAGGACGCGGAAAAGCACCTCTACAACCTCCCCGCAATCGCCGAGTCGCCGTGGGCCATCGTCGTCGAAGGCGAGAAGGACGCCGACACGCTCAAGGGATTTGGGCTTCCGGCCACCACCTGTAACAACGGCTCCGCCAACTGGCGCGACGAGTACACCGAGGAATTGCGCGGCAAGGACGTGGTGGTCTGCCGCGACAACGACGAGGCCGGAGTCGTCCATGCCCGCACCGTCGCACTTGCGCTCAGGGGCGTGGCGAAGTCGCTCAAGGTGGTCTGCCCTTCCGCGCTTCCGAAGGGCGATGTGACCGACTGGGTCGAGCGCGAGAAGGGCTCGGCGGACAAGTTCGTCGCGCTCGTGAAGGCCGCGCCGTCGCTCGCCGACGACGACCCGATATTCTCCGGCGAGGACTACGCAATCGCCGCCGCCAAGAAGGCCAACGAGACCGCCTTCGCCAATTTTGCGTGGGGCGAGACCATCAAGAACGGACGCCCGGTGGCGGAGAAGCTCCCCCGCTCGCTCAACGACCTCGTTAAAGACCTCAACACCCGCTTCCTCGGATTCCCGCGCCGTCTCGGCGAACGGCTCCTGTTCGACCACGACCTCGACACGAACGGCGTGAACACCCTTGAGTCGCGCCACGACCTCTTTGCGTGGATCTCCGACAAGTCCAAGCACAACTACGAATGGCAGAACGGTTCCGGCTTCGTGACGCGCGAGGAGCTGTTCTCCGCAATCGTCCGCCGCGCCCGCCGCTACGAGAAGGTCGCCACCGTGCCGACCTGGCCCCCGCGCGAGGACACCTACGAGGCGTTCCGCGAGGAGCTGAAGCCGACCCCGGGGCACGCCGCCTTCAACGGGTTCTGCGAGTTCTTCTCCCCCGCCACGGAAGCCGACTCGCTGCTCTTGCGGTGCTTCATCGTTGCGCCGCTCTACTACGGCCAGGGGGTGCCGCGTCCGTGCTGGATCATCGACTCGGTGGACGCCTTCGCCGTCGGCAAGACCACCCTCGTCTACCGCGTGGCCGACCTGTTCAAGGATTCGCCCATCAGCATCGACCTCTCCAAGACCAACTTCGACGAGGAGAAGATAATGATGCGGCTCATCTCCCCGACCGGACGCAACTCCCGGATATTCCTGCTCGACAACCTGCGCGGCAAACTCTCAAGCTCGTTCTTCGCCTCGCTCGTGACGGCGCCCATGCTCTCCGGCCGTCCGCCATACGGACGCGGTGAGGAGACCCGCCCCAATGACCTCACCTACGTCATCACCTCCAACTCGCCCAACTTCGACACCGACATCGCGACCCGCGCCTTCATCCTGCGGCTCAAGAGCCACCCCAAGACCAAGGACTGGGAGCGTGCCGTGAAGGAATACACCGAGAAGAACCGCTTCGCCATCTTCGCCGACATGATAGACCTCATGCGCGGTGGCGCGGCGCCAGCCTCGATGATGCCGTCGACGCGCTTCCCCGTGTTCGAGCGCGAGGTGATGTGGCCGATGTGCGGCGGCGAGGAAGGCTACCGCAAGGCGATCTCTTCCATCGTTCAGATGCGCGACGAGGCGAACGTGGACAACGAGAACTGCATCCGCGTCGGGGAGATCGTCCGCGAGAACATCGCCCGGCTCTTTGAGGGGCAGGACCCCGACATGCTCTGCGTATTCCTGCGCAACGAGGTGGTGAACCTTTGGTTGCGCCAGCTCAACCTGACTGTCCAGGACGTGCGCAACCTCATCGCCACGAAGCAGATCAAGTGCTTCTCGCGCAAGGTCCGTCGCTACCCCCGCTCGTGCAAGAGCGTCCCCCTTTCCGGCATCCTCTTCATTGGTGCGAAGGTGCGCCCGACGCCCATCGTGCCGGTATACCGTCTGCGCCTCGACGCCGACATGAAGAAGGCCGAGAAGTACGGCGACGCCCCTGTCGACGACACCAGTCTCGGAACAGAGATTGCCGAGCTCCGCGCCGAGGAACTTGGCCCCGCCGCCGCGCCAACCGCCCTCAACGCGCCCGATGCGGTGGAATCCGACGCGGAAGTACTCGAGGAGTTCTGAGATGCACTACAACAACGACGGCTACGAAGCGGTATACAACCCCGGCAGCGACACCTGCGAGGTCACTGTACGCGGCTACTCCAAACCCGACGGCTCGTTCGTCCGGCGCGGCGGACCCGCTCACCCCGACGACAAGCCCATCCTCAGGATCAGCCTCGACACATCCTGCGCCAAGCTCGCCGGCGTCGCCGACTGCGTTCCCAAGGCCGTCCGCGAGACCTTCCACGACGTGCTGTGGGACCGCCGCGACCTCTTGGGGGCGCCGCTCTTCCGCAACAAGCCGGCCGATGACGCCGAGCGCAGGCTCTTCGCCGCCGCCTATGACGCCGCGCAGAAGGTGCGCTCATCGTCCACCATCCTCGGCGTGGACAAGCTGGCGTTCGCCACCGAGCCGCCGCTCTTCGACACGGTGGACTGCTTCTGCCGCGACAAGTCCGGCGCGTTTTGGCTGATGCTCTGCGACGCAGGCGACGCAAAGGACTGCGACATCGGCCGGCGGCTGTCCCTCGCAGCCTATGTTCTCGAAGCCGGCGAGTATGTCCCGACCAACGCGGCAGTCCGCCTGGGCGTATGGCGCCTTGCCCCCAACGGCTGCCGGTTCGCGGAGGTCGTCAATGACCGCATCGCCGCCCGCGACGCGGTGATCAGACACCTGCTCACACCCCCATTCTGACAAACAACCCACAAGGAGTAACCCACATGATGATAACCCAAACAATACTCCTCGCCGTCCTGCGGCGGATAAGGGAGCGGTCGCCGTGGATCAGCGGCTACCGGCGCTGGCCGGACGGCGTTGTGCGCCGCTACATCGACTGGAACCACGCGAGCGAGAGGAGCGCAAGATGAGCGGTTCGGTGCGCCCCATTACCTGCTGCGACAGCGAGTGCGCCTTCGTCAACTGGTGTCACATCGGCGGCTACCAATGCCCGAAGTGCGAACGGTGGTTCTGCGGCGGGGCGATGGACGGCGAGACCGGCTTGTGCTACGAGTGCGCCGGAAAAGCAAAGAAGGAGGCTGACAATGCCTAATACAACTTTGACAAAACCGAAAGGACAAAACATGAAAGCATACAAGGGATTCAACAAGGACATGACCTGCCGGGGATTCCAATACAAGGAGGGTGAGACCTACACGACCGACAGGGCAAAGGTCTGCGACTGCGGCTTCCACGCCTGCGAGCACCCTCTGGACTGCTTCGGGTACTACGAGCCGGGCGAAGGTTCGGTCTACCACGAAGTGGAGATGGACGGACAGATCGACAAACGGCCCGACGGCGACACGAAGATCGCCGCGACGAAGATCACCATCGGAGCGCGGCTCTCGATAGCCGGCCTCGTCAAGGCCGCAATCGACTACACGATGGCCAGGATCATGCCGGAGGCGAAGGCCGATGAAGCGCACGGCGCGGCATCGGCCACGGGCGACAGAGGCGCGGCATCGGCCACGGGCGACAGCGGCGCGGCATCGGCCACGGGCGACAGAGGCGCGGCATCGGCCACGGGCGACAGCGGCGCGGCATCGGCCACGGGCTACAGAGGCGCGGCATCGGCCACGGGCTACAGAGGCGCGGCATCGGCCACGGGCGACAGCGGCGCGGCATCGGCCACGGGCTACAGCGGCGCGGCATCGGCCACGGGCTACAGAGGCGCGGCATCGGCCACGGGCTACGGAGGCGCGGCATCGGCCGAAAACGAAACCGCCGTAGCGGTCGGCTGGGGAATCCTCGCCAAGGCCAAAGGCGTCAAGGGTGCCCACATCGTCCTCGCCGACTGGCGAGAGACCGCGACCGGCTGGAAGCTGCACGGAGCCAAGCTGCTGCGCATCGACGGCAAGAAGTACAAGGCCGACACATGGTACACGCTGAGGGACGGCAAGCCGAAGGAGGTGCGCGATGGCGAGTGAGACGCTTGCGGATATCATGGCGGGGATGCGCTACGGTACAGTTCCTAAGCATCAGACAGACCACGAATTATTGGCGTTATACGCCGACCGCATCGAGGCGGCGGCGAAGCGGATGGAGCAGACCTACCTCGACCAGATACGCGACGCCATCAACCAATGGGGTCACGAGAAGTACAAGGCGGAACACGCGTCCGTCGTCAACGCCGCCGCCATGCGCGAGGCGCTGTTGAAGTGTCGTGAAATCGCGTCCCAATGGGAGGCAGATGAAGCGGCTGGCGTTGCGGGGACTACGGACAAGCCCGAGTCGAGAAGCGCGGCGGAAGCCGTGACAGACATGGAGTTCGAGATAAACGCCGCCCTTGCCGCGCCGCCGCGTCAGTGCGACGTGGGGACGGCGGAGGAGCAGGCTGAGAGGTTTGAAGACTATTGCGAGAAGCGGTGTTGCGCTTCTGACTGCGACCACAGGATGTACGAAGATGAATCAAAAGTTGGCTGTACGCTCATATGGGCGCAGATGCCCTACGAGCCGCACGAGGAAGGAGGCGCGAAGTGAGCCGCGAACCGACGGAAAAGCAGGTACGGTTTGCCGAGGCAATATCGGCAGTCCTTGGACTGAAGATGCCCGAAGAAATGACAAGGCAGTCGTTGTTCCTGTTCATCCGGGACAACAAGGCGGAGTACGACGCAATGCGGACGGAATGCCCCGACCCAGACTATGATTGCTATGTGGCCGAAGCTATGGGCATAGACCTCGTGACAGGTCAACTCGGCGACTAAGGAAGGAGGCGAGAAGTGAACGACGCCGAATTAGAACAGGCCACGCGGGAACTTAACGCCGCCATGAACGAAGTGGTGCGCTACGTGAACAACAGGTCTGACTACTTCATAGTCAACGTCGGTGCATTTGAGGTGCGCTTCGATCTTGCGAAGCTCGGCAAACCAAAAGATGAAGGAGGCGCTAAGTGAACCTAACCCCCGATTTTGTGCAGGGCGTCCGCAACGCCATGAAGGAATACGACTCCGCGAAGGACATGGACACGCGCATCGCCGCAGGGCAACGCCTCGACGAAGCGGTGAGCGAACTGTCCGACAAGCAGATGCCGCAACTCGTAAAGATGGTATCAAAGTGAAAGGAGAACCCCCAATGACAGCCAAGCAGAGACAGGAGGTGGAGCGCCGCTTCGACGCATCCAATCGCATCTGGACGCACTACGACCACGCCCGCGAGAAGCATCCGCACTTCTGCGATAGTCTGCTCCCGGACTATCTGCTGCGGGACAACATTCGGGAGCGGATAGCCAGGAACCTATCATTCGCCCGCCGCCGCATCAAGGCCGGAGTCCGCGACCACAACCTGATGTGGAACGAGATCGCGGACTGCGAGGTGTGGGAGGCGACCGAGGCGATGTTCAACGGCGACAGTGATCGCCGTGCTACTCCGCACCATCGACGTGCTTGAGGGGCGGCAGGGCCTGGGGAGGCCGAAGGGAGGCGCGGAATGACCTACGCCTATGACCTGGAGCGGTTGCGCGTGGCAATCGCCGACATCATCAAGGCAGTCGGAGTCCTCGTCACCCACGGCGAGGCCCTCCCGATTCCGATGCTGGGCCGCCTCTCCCTCTTCGTCGGCGAGTGCCAAGCCGTCGACAAGCTACTCGAATCACACCAAAAGGAGATCCAGGAATGATACGCAAACTCGCCAACGCGCTGGCCGCGTTCGTGGCGGTGGCGATCGTCTCGCCGCTCGTCGCCGTGGCAGCCCCATTCGCCGCCGCGGTATGGGCGTGGAACGAGACGGAGGTGGAGCTATGAAACTCACCGTGTGGATTCGTCCCGACCAGCGCGACCCGACTGGCCGCACCATAACCCTCCGCACAGACTACAAGCTGGAGAACCACGACAACCCCGTAATCCAGCGCTACGGCAGGAAGCTGCTCAACGCCATCGAGGGAACCGCAGACAAGAACAACCAAGAATGAGAGGAACCGCCGTATGACATCTAACCACCACATGGTATTTGAAGAAAAATTGCTTGTCGGCATCATTCTCACGATTTTGCTTGCAATCGCATTCACGTCTTACGTAGAAATTCACGGCAAGTACCGCGACATGATTGCGGGCAGAATGCACGACGACTGCATCACGTGTGACATCTACCGCTTCCTGAACTCAAGCAATCCAGCATTCGCCATCCGCGAGGCAAAACGCAAATGAATGGAGCCGCACAATGAAACTCACCCCCGCAATCGCAATCGCGCGCAAGCTCGCCGGCTACATTCCGCCCGTCATTGACGGCGGAATGTGCTGTGCAAACTGCGGCGCGGTCGAATGCAAGACCAAACGACATAAGCGATACAAATGTATCCTACACATGTTCTACGTCCACAGCCGCGGCGTCTGCCCGAAGTGGCAGAAGGAGCGCTACAACCCGCCAGACCCACCGCCGCCGCCCAAGCCGCCGTTCGTGCAGGAGGAGATGTCGCTATGACAAATCACGCTAACTTCTTCTACGACATCATTTCCGGCAATCACGCCGGGAGTAAACAAAAAGGAAATTACACATGAAAACACAAAAGAGAAAAGTTACAGGGGGCAATATGACCTTCGGTAAGGCAATCGACGCCTGCCGCTACAAAGGCGCAATGATTCAGCGCGAGGGATGGAATGGCGAGGGGCAATTCGTCCGTTTCGAATCTTCTCTTGTCTCTGAAAACGGCAAGATTCGCATTGAAGAAGGCATGGATCCTGATAGCTTTATTAACGTTCCAATGATAGAAGTGGAATGCTTCGTGTTCCACTGCATCAACCGTAAGACTGGTAGACCAGGCATTCAGGTCGGCTGGCTTGCATCGCAGGCTGACATGGCCGCAAACGATTGGCGAATTGTCGAGTAACGATTAACCGACAAAAGCAGGGGTGGCGGGGCAAAACCCCGCCACCTTTGTCTACGCAACCGCAGGTAGTATCTTAAAGTACGCCTCGCCGTCCTTCTTCGTCGCCAGTCCGCAGTAGTTGTCCGCCCGCATCTTGTCGCTCGTCCCCACCATCGCCGTGGTCTTGGCCGGGTCTCCATATGCCGCCACGTGGTAGGTGATGAACGTGTGCCGTCCGCAGTTCTGGAACACGTGTATGCCGTTTCTGCGCGCAAGGTCGAAGATCTCCAGCAGCGTGTCGTTCGTCACCTTCTTGAGCGCACCGAGGAAGTCGAACGACTTCATCCACGCAATCGCCGTCGGCTCGATGTGGAACGCCCTGGGGCGCTTCCCCTGCTGGTAGCCCTTGGCCTTCGCGATTCGCACCGTCTCCTCCTCGATGTTGATTTTTGCCGCGTCCGGGTCGGCCGCCATGCGCTGTATCTCCACCGCCCTGCACCCGCAGAAGAAACTTGCAACGGCGTAGGCCAGCAGCTCCGGCTTCTCGCCCTTCGCCAACTCCAACAGGGCGAACAGCCTCCTCACCTCGTCGGGCTTCATGTACTCCGGCTCCTCCCACGGGTCCGGCTTCAGTTCAAGCGACTTGATCGGGTTCTTCGGAAGGTACTTGCGCTCCTCCTTGCAGCACCAGTTGAAGAACGTCTTGAGGTAGAGCAGATGGGAGTTGTATGTCTTTGGCTTGTGCGTCCCGTAGTTCGTCTGCAAATAGGTTGCGACGTCCTTCGCGGTTACGGCGACGAGTTGCTTGCCGCCGTTCTTCTGCGCCCACTTGCCGACCGTGGAGAATGTCTTGGTCTTGTCGGCCCCGTCCACCTTGCCCCTGTAGTATTCGTCAAACGCCTCCGCCACCGATTTCTTCACGGTTGGACTGTCCTTAGCGTTCAGCCCTCCTACATAGGCGCTGGCGACGTCGAAGAGGGACACCTTGAGGTTGGCCGACGCAAGGACGTCGTAGGCGTTCTTTGCGTCGATGGCCTGGATGGCGGTCAGACGCGCTGCCGCGTCGCCTCCGAACTTGTGCCTCCGGTAGAAGTCGGCGATGTCCTGTTCGAGTTCCTTCTTGTCGCCACGCGAGATGCGGACTGGCTTCTGGGTGAACGGATCGACGCCGAGATAAGCCTCGTAGTCAGTCCTCTGCTTCTTGAGCCGGTCGGTCCTGGAGCGTTCCTTGATGTTTTTTTCGACTATGGCCTTGGGTAGAAACGCCATATTCCCCCTTCATTTTTCATTGTGAAACCATTGCGGATACCAAAAAGCGCACCTCGCTCTTCCGACCCCAAATGGTGCGCGTAGTATAGCAAAATCAGCCTATTCTTGTCAACCCCCAAGAAGCCGAGAAATTGGAATTATACCAAAAAAAAATTACCGTGTCAAATGGGGTATTTTAGATGTTTTGTCGTGTTTTTTATGAATTATTGTAATGTACGACTCCACCGACTATTCCAAGTTGGAAATTTTTTTTTATGCTTGATAGACATTTTTTTGCGGATTCCTTGCGAATACTTGCCCCACTTCCAGCGCCATGAACGCTACGCGGCGGAAGGCCGTCACCGACCAACCGCCACATAGTATATCACACTTCGGCCAAACGACGCAAGGTCACGCGCCGAGGATGTCCAGCACCTTCGCCTGCAACTCCAGCCGCCGGTCGTGGTAGGACTTCTTCTGCGCCTCCGTAATCGGCGTCTTGCGCTCGACCCACTTGCGGCCGTTCTTGATCTCGCCGCGCTCAAGGTGCATCAGCTCCTTCACGCGGTCGTTCAGCGCATCGACGCGGCTCTTGCTTTGCGCCTTCCCGTCCACCACCATCGGGCGGACTTGCGGGTGCGCCTTGCCGAACTCCGCCCTGCGCTTCAGGTCGGTCGTCCTGTTGAACTCCGCCTTGTCGCGCTCGTAGGAGTCGATTGCGTTGTAGTAGCGCGTGGTGTTCTCAGGGTACTCCTTGACGACACGGCGGACGAACGGCATCTGCGACAGCGTGCGCTCCGGGGAGCCGCCCTTGGCAAGCTCGGCAACGTTCTGGACGGTGGACGCGGCATTGCCGATGTCGCGCGCAGGGCCAGCGCCGAGGAACTCGACGATGAGCTGGATGTCCTCCGGCGCGAAGTCAAGGCGTCCCTTGCGGTTCTCGTTGCCGCCGGAGAGAACCGGGATTGCGTTTATCCCCTGCGCGATCTTCTTGTAGACCCACGGCGTGTTTCGCTTGCCGTTGGACGAGGCGGGCGTGGTCTTGTCGAACTCCTTCGCCCTGCGCTCGTCTCCCTTGTAGTCCTTGCCGGACGCAAGCTGGATGATCAGGTCGGCGACGGACGGCGCAACGCTCTGCATCAGGAGCGACCCGTCGATCTCTCCCCTGTCGTTTACGACGCCGTTGCCGCCGACGATGTCCGTCACCTGGTCGCCCAGCTCCTTCACGAGCTTGACCGCCCCCTGTTCCGGCGTCTGGTTGCCGAGCGCGACGTTGGCCGCCATCTGCGCGATGTACGGAACCGCCGCGTATGGGCCGCGGAAGCGGAGCGGAGCGAACTGCATGTCGGTCCCCGGGATCGGCACGCCGACGTTGTGCTTGCGGTCGTAGTCGCTCAGGTTGCGTGCGGAACGCCCGCCGGACTTCTCGCGCTCCTCGTCGTCGCCGAGCACGTTGTCGAGAACTGCCTTGGCTACGCCGATGCCTACGAGAAGCCCCACCAGCTCCTTGCCATGCTCGTCGCGCATTGCCTGCACCGACCTCACCGTGCCCTGCACGGACGCGTTGGCGAACATGTACAGGCCGTTGATGAGCGGCATGGCCGTTCCCTTGCGGTTGAAGTTGACCGTTGCGTCGCGCGCGAACTTCACGGCATCCTTGACCGGGACGTCCTGCTTTTTCAGCGCGGAGAAGATTCCCATCCGCGTGGAGTATTCGGCCATCTCGTTGGCGAAGGAGATGAAGTCCCTGATGTTGCTCCACCCGCTTTTCGCCCAGTCCGCAGCGCTCATGTCGCGCCACTTCTTCTGCTTGCGCCGGAACTCCTCGATGTGGCTGCGGATGCTCTGCTCCTTGCCCTCGAAGCCCTCGGAGGCGACGCCGCCCTTGGTGAGCAGCCCCGCCCTCACGGCCTCGCCGACGTCACGGGTCATCATGCCGGTCTTCAGGTAGTTCCTGAGCGCCTTGAAGTTGCCGATCTCGGACGCCACCATCTTGGCAAAGGTCTTCGAGCCGCCCTTGATGCCGTAGCGCCCGACGAGCGCCTGGTACGCCTCAAGGTGGTCGGCAAGGAGGTTGGAGACGATGAACTCCGGCGAGTATTGCGTGCGCATCGCGCTCATCCAATGCGTCATGCGCGGAACCCATTCAGTACCGCTGCCCCAGCGCCCCATGTTCTCGCCGCTAATCGCCTTCGACAGCGCCAGCCCGCGGCCGTTCGCTCCCTTGTCGATGCGGATCGCCATCAGTTCGCCGTTGCGCTTGAAGAGGAGGACATCGGGGCGGTTCTCGGCAAGGCGCATCGAGCCGCCAGCCGTGACCTTTGTGCCGTCGCTGAGGGTGAACGTCCATCCGGCTCCCTTCGGCAAGGTCTCCCCGCGCACTATCTCTCCTATTGCGTTGCCCTTGTCTGCGGCGTGCTCCACGAGGTTCGCGGCTACATTCAACAGTTCGTTCTTCACAGAGCCGCGTATGCCCTGCTCCGCCTGGAGGACGGAAGCCGCGAAAGGCGAATCCGCGATGTCGGCATTGCCGCGACCGCGGGCCTTCATAAACTCGTTGCGCCGCATCGACGCCGTGGAGGAGTTGAATCCGTCCGGCTCCAGCTTCGCCATGTCGGTCTTGAGCGGGACGTAGTCCTGCCAGCGGTAGAGGTACTGGTTCGCGTCCTGCGCGGAGAGCCTGCCGGACGCAACGCGGTTGCGGATGTCCTCGCGGTTGATTTCCACCAGCTTCTTCTGCGCGTCCTCGAAGTGCGAGAATTTGTCGCCGTACTTCTTCCGCAGTTCCCTGACTATCTCGTTGGCGATGTTCTCGGACAGTCCGACTCTCTCCCCGCCACGGTCCACCTTGCCCATGCCGTAGTAGTAGTCCGCGTCGTATTCCACGCCGTTGCGCTCCGCGATGGTGCGGTTGCGCTCCGCCGCGTGCTTGCACTGAGCGTAGAGGTCGAAGTCGGCAAGGAGCTCTGCGGTGTCCTGCCCCTTCAACGCGGCCTGGGAGATGTCGTTCTCAACCTGGTCTACCTTCTTCTGGAGATTGCGCGTCAACGCCTCCTCGCGACCGTTCGCTTTGTCAGCTGCCGCCACAAAGTCGGTGGACCTGCGGTGATCGGTGTAACCGTCCTCGCCGACGATTTCCTCCACGCCGCCGATCTCGTCCTGCACGGACTGTGCCGGGGCGAGACGGTCGAGGAACTTCTCCTTGAACTTCTCCCACTTGGAGCGCACGTCGTCGAGGATGCGCGACCCCGCGGGACGAGGCGCGCGGGCCTCGCGCTGGACGGAATAGTTTTCTTCACCACCCCCCTTGCGCTCGGCAGCGGAATTTGGTAGACTACGTGCCGAATCACCCGAACTGGATGCTTCGGCCACGTCTTCAAGGCGTGCTGTGTCGAGATGCGCTCCTTCGGGTGACTTCATTTTTATCTGCATATCTGCGTCGCCCTTCTCCAGCCTGCCGAGCGTCTTGCCCTCGGCCATCGTCTTGTCGAGGAAGTCCATGAACTCCTCGTTTGACATCTTGTCGATCTTCGACAGGTCGGCGCGGTTCATCCCCATGCGGGAGAGCAGCCCCTTCCACGCGTCCCTGAACGCGGCCCACGCGCGGTTGTACCACGCCTTGCCCTGCAAGGTCTTGATGGCCTTCTCCATCTCGGGGGAGTTGCGCTCGCGGATGGCGGCCCAGACCTCGTCGCGCAGGCGCGCCTTGTACGCCGCGTCGGACTCGTCCTTGCCCTGCTTGTAGCGCTTGCGGATGGACTCCACCCATTCGGGCGCGGCGGTCTCCGCCTCGTCGATGACCCTGTTGATGCGGTCGAGCAGGCGGCTGTCACCCCGCTCGGCGAGCTGTTCGGCGTACTTGAGCGTTGCGTGGCCGCCCAGCTCGTGGACGAGCGTCTTGATCGTCGCGCCGCGGAAGAGCTTCAGCTTGTTGGTCTCGCGGTTGAACGTGCCGACGACGCGGCCGGAGTCGGGATCCTCTATCGTTCTGCCGTCGCCGTCCACATTGGGGTCGTACTCGCGGTCGAGGTTCAGTTCCATGTTCGCGTCGCGGAGTAGCAGCTTGCCGCGCTCCGCCGCCAGCTTCGCGCCCTCGCGCTCGTAGCGTTCGCGTATCGGCTCTGCGTCGTTCCAGCCGCGGTCCTTGAGCCACTTCTGGTAGTCGGCGTCGTTTGCGTAGTCATGTGTTCCGGCCTCGACCTTGGACATGCGGAGCATGTCGCCCTTCTGCGGGTTCGACGGGTCGCCGTCGATGCCGTCGTTTATCGCCGCCGCCTTGCCGAGCATTTCCCATTGCGTGCGGTTCATCTTTTGCGCCGTACCACGCGGCTTTCCTGCGGCGTCCATGAGCGTCACCGTCAGCTCGTCGCCGTCTACCTTGTCGATGCGGAGATGACGATTCCCAGAGAGCGCACCTCCCTTTCCGCCACCGCTTCTAATGCTGTTCGTCTGCGCAACGGCCTCCTCGTCGATTGCGCGGCCAATCTGCTCATCCTCGGCTGCCACATCGAGAGTCTTGCCCTCGCCGGACTCCAGCGACTGTGTGTTCTTCCGCTCCATTGCCGACTTCATCGACTGCGTGTCTCGGATGGATTTCAACACCTTGTTCTGGTCTGACGGGGAAAGCTTGCCGATTTGGTTGTTGAGCGCCGAGAGCCTGTCCTCCCAGAACTTCACCCCCTGCTCGTCGCCGCGCTCCTTTGCCGATGTCATCGCGGCAAGCACCTGCTCGTGCGCAATCCCCAGCTGCTTGATGCTCTTCGGGTTGCGTGCAAGACGCTCCAGTGCCCTCGACGCGGAGACGGAATACGTGTCCTGCCCGGTCTCGTTCGTCTTGTCCTTGCGGTTGGGAGACGCGGCGAGCTGCTCCTCGTAGGCGTCGTGGACGGCCTTGCGCAGCTCGTCGGCGCGTTCCTTCGAGAGCCCAAGCTCGTACTGCCAGCCGTCGTTGGCGGGGTCGTCGAGCTTCTTGAGGTCCTTGAGCACAAAGCCGTTGGGGTTGTTCTGGCTGCGCCGGAGGGCCTTTGGGTCGATTGCCACATCCGGGTCGATGCGTCCGAGGATCTTCTGCATTGCGTTGAGCCGGAATGCCTTCTGCTTCGCGGTCATTGCGCCGGGCTTGGCCTCTGCCTTCTCCGTCTCCGCCTCTGCCTCCTTTTCGGCGAGGGGGTCTGTTCCGTCGGCTCTGCGCAGGCGGTTGGTGGGCGCAGGCTCTTCTGGCGCTGGCTCTTCTGGAACAGGGGCAGCGCTTTCACCAAAGCGCTCTTCGGCAAGACGACGCGTCTCCTCTTCGATGGCGTCGATGACGTATTTGTTGTGCTTGCCCTTGAAATACTTCCCAGATTTGATCTTGTTAGAAAGGTCTTTTAGCGCCTTGTCATTCAGGGGCTCTATCCATTCGCGCCACATCTGGTGCATGTCGTTTATGTACGACCGGCGTCCAGTCTGAAGAGCCAGCTCAGCCTGGTGTTCAAGCATCGACACGCTGGTGTGGAAGGTAAACTTCATCTTGGACTGGCCCTTCTCGGCCAGCGGGTCTGTGCCATCAGCGCGTTTGAGGCGATTGGTCGGTGCTGGGGCGGCCTTCTCCTCGGGCTCTGCGACGAGCGTCTCCTCCCTCGGAGCGGGCGTTTCTTCCACCGCGGGTCTCTCCGCAGGTCTCTCCGCAGGCGCAGGCGGCTCCGCAGGAGCGGCGGAAACGGCCTCTGCGGGCTTCTCCGGCTCGGGGGTAGCCTCGCCCACCTCGGCGGGCTTGGGCGGCTCCTGCGGCGTTTTAGGCGGCTCTGCGGCGGTTTCCTCGCCACGCGGCTCTACCACTCCCTCTCGCGGCGCTTCTGCTCGCGGCGGCTCTGGCGCTTTAGCGTCTGCTGCTTCTCCCACTTCCGGCTGCCGAGCAGTCCCTTCTTCGGGCTGCGCTGGTGCTTCATGGGCTCCATTCCCTGTCTCATTGGGTTTCTCCTGTGTTGGGGTTTTGCCTTCCTCGGGCGCGGCGCCCTGATTAAGCGCCTCGTCGGGGATCTCGATAGTTGTCTTGGCGGGTTCCGGCTTGCCGGCGAGGTATCTGCCCTCCTCGTATTCAGCCCTGGCCTGATCGTAGGCGTCCTGCTCTTCCTTGGCGGCCTGCTGCTCCTGCGCGGCGCGTTGCATCTGCTCCGCCTGCTGCTCGATGCGCTGCCCCGCCTGGCGCTCGTCGCGCTCCTCCTCGCGGATTTCCCTCGCCCTGGCGCGGACACCGGCAAGGTCTACGTCCGTCCGCGACGGCCCCTGCGCCATCTCCATCTCCTCGTGGTCGCCGAGAATCCCCTCGTCGCCGCCGCGCTGCTCCTCCACAGAGAGGTCCTTGCGCCAGTCGTCGTGGAACTTCTTGAGCTCCTCCGCGCTCATGTCCGGCGGCAGAAACGCCGCGTCCAGCTCCGCCTTCGTCGGCTTGCCGTCGTGCTCCACGATGTCCAGCACGCGCTCGGTCGCCGCGGGGTTCTGCTTCATGATGAACATCCGACCCTGCGGGGTCTCCAGCAGCCCTGGCTCGTTGTGCGGTTTGCCGTCGGAGCCGATGACCTTGTAGTCCTTGCCGCGGTACAGCTTGTCCGCGATGAACTCCCGCGCCGCCCAAGGCGACGTCAGGATCGCCGCGCCGCCAAGCAGCCCCTCCATGAGGGCTCCTTCCTCCAAGCCCTCAAGCCCCGCGCCGAGAGTCCGCGAGAAGTCGATGTCATCCAGGCTCTTGCCCTCGGCCACCTGCATCACCGGGTCGGACAACAGGTTCTGCACGCCCATGATGCCGCCAGCCCTGAGCATGCCCTTGCCGCGCTCGGCCAGCGTGTACTTGATCATGCCGTTGCGGACGCTCCGCGCCAGCGAGTTGAAGCCCTGCGGCGCGGCGGCGGCGGCCTCGCCCGCCCACTTGGGCATCATGGCCTCCATCTCCTGCGGCATGCCCAGCATCTTGTTGAGCGACTTGTTCTCGAAGAGCTTGAATCCAATGAAGTGGATTGCGCCGTTGAGCCCCGCGAGCGCCGCGGCCTCGCCCTTGCTCCGGCCGTTCCCCCGCGCCGTGTCGTAGGCTCGCACCGCCGCGTCGTTGCCGAACATGAACGGAAGCGCCTTCTGCACCGCCGCACCCGTCGCACGAACCGCGCCGGGAAGCTTCCCCGCCTTGGCGATAAGCCCTGGGCCGCCGATGCCGAGCAGCGACCCCGCGACGCCGGCGACCTTCTCGCCGCCGCGACCGAGCGCATAGCCCCAGCCGTCGGGGTTCTCGCCGTAGTCCGACTCCAGCGCGTCGGAGCCGAAGTTGGCGTAGCTCTGGTCGATCTTGTCGGCGAGGCGGTGGATGCCGTCCCAGCCGGTAGCCATGCGGACAGGCGTGCCCGCGAGCCGCACCACCCCGGTGGCCGTGCCGAGGACGCCCTGGCCGACGGCCTTCGCCGCCCTTGCGCCGCCCTTCAATCCCTCCAGCGCGGCCTCGCCCACGCCGCCCCAGAAGCCGGTCTCGCCCTCGCCCTGCTGCCTCGCCCGCGCTATGGCCTGCTCCTTGGTAGAGACGGGGGTGGCGGAGACAGGTGCCGCAGGAGCGGCAGAAGGTGCAGGACGACGCCATGTTCCGCCACTATCCACAACTCGTTGCAGCTCCTCATCTGTATACTGCGAAAGGTCATCCTCACCTTGCGAATTAGGCATAGGCTCAGCTGCGGCTTGCTGCGGCTCTTCGCGCCTCCATGTTCCACCGCTGGCGACGACCTTCTGTAGCTCCTCGTCCGTATACTGCGAAAGATCTTCCATGCTTCGCCTCCTCTTGCTGATTACTGCATAGCCGTCTGTATTGCGTTATACTTTTTGCGCAGACGTTCGCTTAGCATGGACTCTTGGCGCTTGACATACTCGTCGTAATCCGCCTTCTTCCAATCCCCACGAGCGACCTTTTTCGCGGCTTCGGCGCGGATCTTCGCCACGCCATCATCATATTCCTTCTGACGGCCCTGCGTAACATCCGCAATCGCGTTGCCTCTGTCGGTCACTTGCTTTCTGCTGCGAAGCCCGGCAATCTGGTCAAGTTCAACTGGGATGGATTCATTGCCCACAAGTTCCGCAAAATTCCTGAGCCCCTGGTCGTACTTGCCGGCATAGAGGTCTGCCGTTGACACATCTTCGCCAATCATATCACGGAATTTCTGCATATCCTCCTTGGGGATGGAGTCGTAGTAGTGTGCGATCTCCTCGTTTGCCCCAGATGCCTGGATGTTCCGTCGCCGATTCATATCCTGTCTGCGGCGACGCTCTTCTTCGTCTGCGTTCGTTTGCGTTGCGTTCGTTGTATTTGCTTGAACTGCGTCGCTTTGCGTTAGTTGCGTCGTCTGCGGCGTCGGCGTTTGCGTTGCGTTATTTTGCGTCTCCGAAGACATTGCGTTCGTTTGCGCTGTCTGCGTCGTTGCGTTCGCGCCACCCTTGCCTCTCGCGGCAAGCAGCGCTGCGGCGTCATTGGCGCGCTGCTCTGGAACAGTGCCCCCGTTGTTGAGACCGGCCACCCCGTTGGCCATGTCGCCAACCGCAGAGGCGACAGGAGCGGTCGGCTTGATCAGATTGTGGCGCTCGTCATAGAACTCCCCCTGGCGCTCGTCGCCGTTCACGTCGTAGACCTTGCCGTCCACGACATAGCCGTTGGTCCACGTCTCGTGCCCGTCGGGATCTCTGCGGATGAGCAGGCTCTGCTCGCGGTTCTTGACATATGCCCTGCGGTTCTGCTCCGCGCTCATTGCGGCAAGGTTGGGGTCTGCCTGCGACTGAGACGTAAGTGCACGAACTCCGTCGATGATGGCTCTCTGCACCGCGTTCTCGCCGCCAGCCGCCCCGTCTGCCTGCGCCATGCGTAGCCCCTTGAAATACTCCATGGCGCGTTTCGAGGCATCTTCCGGCGACAACTGCACCTTGACCGGCTCCGGGCCGTTTACGCCGTCCACCATCTTGATGTTGCCCTCCTCGTCGCGCTCGTAGTCGTTAAGGAACGCTTCGGCAAGCTTTGGCGCCCTGGTGAAGAACGTCGCCGCATCCACCGGCTTGTCGCCCTTGTTCGCCTTGTCGAGTTCTGCAAGCAACTTGAGCCCTTCGAGCTGAAGTTTCTTACTCGAATCAGATGCCTGGGTATTTACCGTCCCCTGAATCCACTGCGGCGAATAGCCAGTCGAAGCAATCTGCTCCGGGGTATACTTACCGTCGAGGAACCGCTTGACGAACTTATTGGCGTTCCTGTAGTCCCCGCTCTGCACCATCGCGCCAAGCGTATCGAACGGCGACACCATCCCCATCGGAGCCATCTTGCCGTCCTTGCCTATTCCGAGCGAAATGAACGTGCCGTCCTTGGTAAGCGTTCCGCCGACGAAATTAGGGTGGCCCAGCTCCATGCCGACGGACGGCGCAAGTTCCCTCGGCACCATGCCGCCATTGTTCATCGCGTGGCCGACGATGCTGCCGAGCGTGGCGCGTCCCCTGCGGGCGCGGTCAAGCCGCTGCGCGGTCGCGTTGGCGACGATGCCGTTGAACCCCTGGCGTATGGCGTCGTCCTCGCTCCAGGAGGCGAGGTTGAACCCGGTCTCGGGTCCCGAATACGAACGCGAGATGTTGCCGTTGTCGTCGGCCGAGAATACGCTTATGGAGCTGCGCGGACGCCGCTGCCAGTCCTCGCCGCCGTTCGGGACGTAGACCACCTGGCCCTTCCCCCTCCTGACGCGCTCGTTCATCCAGTCCCTGTCGGTCATCGTTGATGTTCTTGCCATAGCTTTGTCCTCCTTATGTTGTTATGCCTCTGCGTTCGGATCCCAGATCCACTGCGCGCCGTCGGCGTGGCTCGCCTTGCCGTGGGTGACATCTACCCATGCGCCGGTCGGGTCGTTGCCGCTCGACGAAGAGCTGTTGACGCCGCTTCTCACCCCCCCGCCGCCTACGCTGTGGCCGCCGCCGCCGTTGTTCGCGCTTATCTCCTGCCCCGCCGCGCCGAGGTAGTACCGCGCCGCCGCGTCCATCGCCGATGCCAGCGTCCCGTAGCTCTCCACCACCGTGCGGTTCGCCGTGTTGAGGTTCGAGAGGTACTGGTTCTTGACCTGCGCGTTGCCCTGGTAGACCTTTGCGGTGTCGTTGAGCGCGTTCGCCTGGCTGAGCGTAAGGCTTGCCGCGTCCTTGTACATGCCGCCCTCCGTGTCGATGCCGGAGATTGCCCGGGAGCGCGCGTTGGCGGCTTCGCTTTCCGCGTTCGCAGACGCGCTGAGGACACTCGCCGCGTCCTTCTCGATGTCTGCCGCCTTGCCGTACAGGGACCCCGCGCTGGCAATGGCGGTGTTGCCGAGGCCGAACATGTCTGCCGCGCTCTTGTAGAGGTCGCCCATCGCCTCCTGCACCTGCGCGGCGCGAAGCTGGTTCTGCCCCGCCTTGTCCTCTGCGTCGATGCCGGAGTTGAACATCGTCGTGCCGGTCTGCATCATCTGGTTGGCGAGCGTGCCGATCTTTTCGAGGATGCTCCCCTGCATGCTGTAGCCCTCCTTGCGGCCCTTGCTCGCCGCCGCAGCGGTAGCCGTAGCCAGCGCCCGCGCGAGGTTCTGCCGCAACGTAGCCGCCGCGCCGCTCGTAAGGCTTCCCCCGCGCCGCGCAATCTCGCGCATCGTCTGCGCGTTCGCATTCTCCATCTGCGCCTGGGTGTCAGCCATCGACCTTGCCGCGTAGGTCTCGGGGTTCACGGCGTCGAATATCTGCCGCCAGTACGCGGCGTTGGCGCTGGACGCCGGGTCGAGGTTGCGGAGGCCGGTCGCCTGGTCCAGCTCGCTGTTTGCCCGCTCAACCATGTCGTGGCCGTGGCCGAAGAGGTGGTCTGCGAGGCTGGAGAGGCTGTCCGAGTACGGCTGCATCCCGGCGGCTATCCCCTGCACCTGGCTGGCGAGCGCGTCGGTCTGGCCCACTCTGCCGAGGAGCGTGTTGCCGAGCCCCGTCAGCTGCGGCGCATACGCCGAGACGTCGCCGGCCTTGCCCTGAAGGAGCGACGAGAGGTTCGACAGGTTGCTGGCGCTCTGGGAGATCCCGCTGACCTGCGTACCCACCTGCGGCACGAGCGACTTGAGCGCGTCCACGTCTGCGGTGGCGCTGTTCACTATCCGCGCCGAATCCCCCGCGAGCCGGCTTGCGTTGCTGAGTATGCTGTTTATCTCGTTGCCGATGCTCTGCGCCTGTGCGAGGCCGCTCTGCGCCGCGCCGACGCCGCCCTGCGCCGCGCCCGTTGCCGCGTTCGCGCGGTCTGCGCCCATTCTCAGCATCGCCTCCAGCGAGGCGTCTGGCGTCGATCCAAATGCGTTTGCCATAGCCTATGCCCTCCTCTGTTGTTCGCGCACCGCCGACTCAGTGGCCTTGAGCCGCTTGTCGAGCGAGCGCATGTTCTCGTTTAGTTTCATCAGCGCGTCCCGCGTCTGCGGATCGCGGATATTGGCAAATGGTATCGCCCCGTGCGGGAGCGGTCTGGTTGTTATCTGCTTCATGTTGCAAGCCCCTCTCCTGATGTTCCGATTATAATGGCGTCAACCTCGGCGGCGTTCTCCACCTCCACCTGGAAATACCGTTCCGGGCGGATATGCCTCCCCTCGGGAGTGACGTAAGGAAGCCGCCGCATGTCCTGGCTCTGCAAGCGCCGGTCTTTCTCGCCCACCGCGAAGTCCACGACGCCAGCGGAAGGTGCCTGCGCGTTCGGCGACGAGAACGACTCGTACCTGAAGCGCGCCAGCGGATATGCCGGCTGGTCGTCGTTGAGCGTCGTCGCGTCCACCCGGACGCTTGTGAGGTTAGCCGGCTTGGAAAGCTCGTACACCTTCGACTTCCACGTGAGCTGCTTGCGCTTCGCCGAGCCCTCCCACTTGTAGAGCGCGAACGACCCGAGCGAGAACTTCGCGTAGACGCGGTGCGGGTCGGTGCTGCCAGCGGGGAATGCCGGCATGATGAACTCGTACCTTACGCTCTTGGAGAGCAAGGTGCCCCCGCTGGCGGCGGAATACCACCCGTCGAACTTGTAGCCGTTGTCGGGTATCGCATACGCAACCGCCGGACGCCCGATTTCGTAGGTGCCGGTCTCCGAGACGTCCGTACTCGTGACGTCCTCGGCGTTAAGCACCTTGGCGACGCCGCCGACCTGCGAACCGGGCTGCGACACCACGTCGGCGACGAGCTTGCGGTGGCTGACGTCGCCGAAGTCCACGACGAACACGCAGTTCTCGTCGATGACCGCGCTGAACGGCATCTCGCCGGAAATCTGCACCTCGTTCAGGACGGCGCCACCGCCGACGGAGCTCTTGCCGGGATAGCCGCGAACCACGCGCTTTACGCCGGTGGTCTGCGTCTGCGTCTGCGTCAGCGTCGCGTCCACGCGCCTTATGCCGGTCACTTTGTAGTAGACGCCTTTGGCCTGGTAGGGCGGGTTGAAGCCAACGGCGTCCTTGTATGCCTGCCAATTGGTCAGCTTGTCCACCTCGCCCTCGGTCTCGACGAGCGCGAGGGTGCCGTATGGGTCTGCAAAGTCGTTGTAGCTCCTTGTCGCCGCGTTCCGCTGGTAGAGCGCAACGTAGAAAATCTCGGCGGTCGCCGCGAAGTACGCTATGAGGACGGTCGCGTTCCCTACCACGTACTGCGCGTTCGCGGCAAAGCCGGGGATCCTGTCCGAGTCCGCATGGGAAGTGCCGCCCTCGAACCAGCCGTTGAAGTGCGTGTTGCCGTTCGTCTCCTTGGCGAAAATCGAAATCGTGGAGCCGATGATGTATTTCACCTCGGCTGGGAGGTTGGGGAACTGCGGCCCCTCATTGCCGTTTGCCCCGACCGCGATGCCGCCCTTGACCCCCTCCTCGCTGCCGTTGTCCACGATGAACTTCACCTTGGCTCGCATACGGGCGTAGAGCGTGGTCGGCTCGGTCACTTCAGCCGTGAAGGACGCATCGGTAGACACTGGCTGTTCATTTGGGTCGCTTGGCGTGGCGGACTTGAACCATCCGGCAAACTCATAGTTACTGGAGAACCCTTCCGGCGGATTGGAAATGCTAAACGTCCATGTAGCGGAAAGCCCGTAACCTACGACGATGCTCGTATTCGTCGCGCCGCCGGACGATACCGTCACCGACAGCGTTGGCGCGTCTTCGACACTGCTGATCGCCGATGCCGTCGCCGCGTCGATCTCAGCCGCCGCCTCGAACGTCCTGCGCTGGTAGTTGGCCGTGAGTACGATGTTTGACGACGCCACCGGCACCACAATCACATTACCCTCCTGACTAACGGGCGTTACCGCCTCGGGGTCGTAGCCCCAAGACAGGAACGCGCTCTTGGACGTTTCCGCCGGAGCCACTACCCGCACCTTCTTGTCCGTCCCGTCCACAAAAGACATCGTGGGGCGCAGCAAGGCGTCGTCTTCGTTGAGCGGGTTTTCGCCGTTCACCACCTGGACGTATACGAACGAGTTGTTCCAGGTCTGCGGGCTTGTTTCGTTGGCGGCAAATGTATAGTTCGCGGTGAACTTGGCAGGAGCGCCGGAGGCCGTAGACTGACGAGAGAGGGCCTTGCCGCCATACGAAATCGGGATATACCACTTGTACGCCTTTAAGCTCACTGGCTTCATCGTTGCCGTGATTCTGTATTCGCCCCCCGCATACGCCGTGAACGGCTCAACTTTAACAGATTCCCCCGATTTCAGCGCGTCAAGTGTATGAGGGAAACCAGCGATCTCGTCTCCGCTCAGTCCGGCTACGGCATCTACACGGATATCCCAGCTTGAAGAGAAATGTCTGGCGGTAATGCTATACGCGATGCGCTCCCAGTTCGCCGTCAGGACGATGCGATTGTCGCCCATAGTCGGGTTTGCCTCCTGGTTAGCCGAGGTTAGGTTCTTCACCCAGACGCTGCCGGAACCATTGCTGATTTTGTCACCGTCCTTGAGTTGGGTAGTCGGATTATTGGTTGTCCCCCACTTCGCCACCGAAGAATCAACGCCACTCACAGTCCAGCCGGTGAACACGTAGTTCTCCCGCGTCGGCGGCGAAATTTCCACGACTTCATCATAGGCAGGATGTAGAGAAGCCCACGCCGTCTCGTCGTCGAAGTTGATGTAGTAGTTATGCGCCGTCCACTGCGCGGTGTAGGTTACGTCGTTGTCGGGCACTGTTGTGGCGACAGCCGGAGACCAGATAGTACGATCATAGCCAGTGCGCGTCACCGCTGGCGCGGTTATCGTCGCTCCATATTTCATCGACTTGCTCCAGCCCCCCGTTCCGCCGTTCGCGTCGAATGTCACCGTCCATGAATGAATATCCCACAATGCGTAGAGCTTGAATACCGGCGGATTGCTTGGATTGTAGGTAGCAGGAGTCAGAAGATTGATGACGGACTGCCCGTCGGTATAGTCCGTCCCTGTGCCATCATACTTCGTATTCCACTTGACAAATGTATACCCTGTCCTCGCAAACGAGTTCAGCCTTAGCGTCTGCGCGGTTCCGTAGACGAAATTCTGATCGACCATCGGGGTCGTCTCATCCGACAACTTGAAGTTTGAGTCGAACCGCACCTTGTATGGGTTTCCCGCCCACTGCGCGGTAAAGGTCTTGTTACCCGTCGAGCCCCGCGGGATGCTCGCCGGCGACCACCCCGTAAAATGCCATCCCGTTACATTGGCAGGGCTCGGTGGTGTATACGTGTCGCTTTCAACGTTATACGAGGTCTTAACTCCTGACGGCACCGTTCCGTGCCCGTTCATGTTGTAGGAGATGGTGTAGACAATCGGCGTCCACTGCGCCGTCGCGGTAACACTTGTCGTCCCAAATGTATAGTTTGAACCAGCTGAATATAATTGCGTCCCAATCATCCATCCGGTGAATGTATAACCTGTCCATGAGGGAGCTGTTGCCAGCGTTACGGTCTGTCTCGCACCCCCGTATGTAGGAGCCTTTGTCGAATCTCCTGTGTTCGTATAGGTTACACTCAGCTGCGTCCATACTGCGTAAAGCGTAGTCTCGCCAGCGGCAGCGGCAGTTACAGACGCTCCGTCGCCATAAACCGCCGCGCCACCAGCTGTCAAAGCCCACCCTCCGAAATTATATCCATTGCGAGAAAATGTGTTCGCTTTCAAATTCTGCGCAACGCCGGGTGCGAAATGCTGATCGGTCATCGCCCCGCTTCCGCCATTGGCGTTAAAATGGACGGTGTGAGTTATCCACACAGCGTAAAGCGTTTTGTTTGCTGGCGTCGCCGGAATCGTATAGCTATAAAATCCCGACGTTGCACTACTTGACTCAGCCCATCCAAGAAACTTATATCCGGTCGCCGACATAGACGGCAAACTATATGAAACGCCAGCCAAGCACGGCGAAATGGAGGATGGGGTCGTTCCGTGTCCATTTTTGTTGAATGAAATCGTACAGTATTTCTCAAACGCGGCATAAATCGTCGTAGGCCCTGCACCTGACAACGCAACACTGGCTGACACTGCGGCAGTTGTTGGCTCAAAACTTGGCTTGTACGACAAACCTGTACAAACCCACCCTGAGTCTGGCGTTGCTGTTACCGTAATCGTTTTAGTGCTACCATCGTCAATAGTATATGTGCCGGTACCACTAACACTACCATTCCCAGAATGGTTTTCATTAACAACATGGTTGTAGTATGAAAAAGTACCTATGGTCCCTTTGCTTGTAAATGTCCCATTGCTCGACCAGGTGCCAACGGTCTCTCCAGCCCCAACTGTCATGGGAGATAACGGCTGGCCCGACCAATACATAAGATACGCCCCTCCGTACCCCAGCACATACTTATTTGCCGTACTTGCGCCTGGAATTGTCGTCGAGGTAAAAGTTACGCTTTCCGCATATACTTTGCCAGCTATAGGAATATTAAGACCTGTCGCCATCTCCCGCCTCCTCTCTTATTCCCCTTCGTCCTCTTCGGCCTCGTCCGGCTCCTCCTCCTCCAGCCGCCTCACAAAGTACATGTCATCGCTGCGGTCGTCCACGCAGACGCAGGTCGCCACCTCGTTGTGCGTGGTGAGCGCGTTCGCGCTCTCGGTCAGGTCAAGCACCAGCGCCGTGCCCGTCGCCGTCCCGTTCGTCTCGTCGCGCTGGGTGAAGAACATGTGCAGCGCGTTGTCGTATGCCGCCATCATGCACGAGGACGGGTTGAGCGCCTGCCACTGCTCTTTCGTCAGGTACTTGTCGGTCACGTTGACGCAGGAAGTGCCGGCCTCGGCGCCGTCCGTCACCGCGAAAAGACCCTCGTTCGACGCGAAGTAGACCACGTTCTTGTAGACCACTACGCTCCTCTCGCTCACGCAAGCCGCCGGCGCAGCAAGCGAGGTCACGGTCATCGACTCGGGCGCGGTGCCGGAGAGGACATACGGCGTCCCGTCCGTTAGCGCGAACACGCTGTTCGCCGTGACAGCCAGCTTCACCACGTTGTCGCGGACGTCGTACCGGTACGCCGTCGGCCAGTTCGTCGGATTGTCCACGTCCGAGAAAAGCACCGTGTGCGGCATCGTGCGCTCGCGCGCCGCGTAGAAGTTTCCCGGCACGAAGGTCATGTCAAGCAGTTCCGGCGACGGCGCCTCTATCTCCGGCATGATCTCGCCGAGGTGCTTGTCGTCCACCGTCACGTAGAACTCGCTCTTCAGGTTCTCAAGCTCCGACCTGGAGTATTCGCGAAGGAACTGTATCTGCGCGCTCTCGTCGCCAGAGTTGGTCTTGTAGATGCGGACGCCGTATGCCTGCGGCGGCACGAAGATGGGGTCGAACGCGATGGTCGAGCCCTGCGCGTAGCGGAGCGGCTTGTCGAAGTATTTGGAATCGCCTGTGTTCTTGTTGAGCGAGGACGCGGACGCGGGGCTCTCGTATCCGTATTCGTCGAACCACGAGACGAAGAAGTAGGCATCGGAGTCCATCGGCACGTCGTCGGGCGCGATCTCCACGCGGCAGCGCGGCGCGGTCATCGGCTCCTTCACGAGGCAGTGCCGGGCAAACTTGCCGGTTGTGCGGTCGAAGAGGTAGGCGCAGGGGCTGTTGGGATGCTCCTTGCCGTTCGACGCCACATACTTGACGCCGGTGTCGCCGGTGACGAAGATGCGGTCGCGCTCGTCGTTGGCGATGTTGCCGTGCGCGAAATAGACGCGTCCGGGAAACGCGAGGAAGTCCGTGCGAACCGTGCCGTCAGAGAGCGTGTGCTTCCAGCAGTAGACGCTGTTGGCGTCGTAGATGTGGACGAGCCCGTTCTCGTGGTAGACTGTATGCGCGTTCTTGTCAACGGCCTCCGGCTCGCGGAGCGGGACGAGCTTCCCGCTCTTGAGGCGGCAGTTGTGCGCGGTCGTCGCCATCCCGTCCGGGAGTAGCGACGGCGCCACGCGCGGCATGATGCCGCCGAACTTGTCTATCTTAACCGTTGCCATTTGCCGCCGTTCCTCCTGTGCTTACCAGCCAGTCCTCCACGTCGATGAGAAGGTGCTTGCGCATCCCAGCGGTGATGAGCCCGAACGCAAGCCGGTTCAGGTCGTTGTTGTACGCTGTCGCGTGCATCCGCGCCATCTGGCCGTCGCCCCGCATCGCGTAGATCCTCGCCAGCGCGCCGTGGGCGATGCACTCGCCGTAGCGGTCTATCATGTACTTCGGAGCGTTCGGCTCCCATGAAGTGCCGCCGCTCTTCTTCGTTTGGTCGTCGAAGCTCGGTCTCTCCGAGATCAGCACCGCGCATTTCTGCGGCGAAGACTTGAACACGGCGTAGAGGACGCCGCCTTCGCCGGACATGATGGAGAAGTCCGTCGTGGAAACAGGCACGAACTTCCCGCCGTCCTCGTCCGTCCACTCCTCCGCGCCGACAACACGAAGGAACTTGCACGAATCCTGCGTCGGCGTCAGCCCAACCTGCGAACTGTTCGCCTCGATGCGCTCCATGTATGCCCCCATCCTCGTGCAGAAGTCCACGAACGAGTGCCACACTTCCTTCCTGACCGCAAGCTCCTCGGCTCCTGGCAGCTTGTAGGCTATCTCGCGGTAGAGTCCGTCAAGGGTTGTAAACTCCCTGTCGGCTTCCCGTGTCGGGTACGGCACGCGGTTGAACAGCTCGTCTGGCAGACAGTATTGCATCTATCAGCCTCCTCTCGCGGCGGTGTAGAGTTCAAGGTAGCGGGCGGCGAGGTTGGCATTGGTGGTGTCCGGGTCGTCCTTCAGGTACATCTTGTGGACTACGTAGTACACGATTGCCTCCTGCCACTTCCGCTCCATGTTGATTTCGTATGCACGCCAAGTCGTAGTGGCGGGCGAAGCCGGGATGCTGTAGTCGAACTCCACGGCCACGGGGCCGAGGCCGTTCACATAGCGCGAGACCGGCTGCTCCACCCGAAGCCTCTCCACCGCGCTTGCGATGGCGGCGTATATCTCCTTGGGCTCGAAGCGGTATGCGTCCGCGTAGGTGTCGAGGAGAATGAGCCTCGCCGCCTCCTCAACGTCGCCTATCTTGATTGTATTAGCCATGCTTTCGCTCCTTTGTTCTTTCCTGCCCCCGAAGGGGCGCCCTGTTTCGGCCTCTCCCGGCTTCGGAATGTGCGTTCTGGGCCTGTATGTTAGATCAGTCCGAGCACGCGCCGCCGGAGCATGAGCCGCCGTCGGTGCACGCGCCGCCGGAGCAGTCGGCGGAGCCGGAGCCCTTGAGCGCGTTCGCCGCCGCGCCGAGAAGGTCGGCAGCAGCGTTCGCCGCCGCGCCCTTGGTGACGGGAACCTCCACGTCAATGTCGGGCTTCACGTCCGTGGTCTGCGTGGGCGAGGTGGTCTGCGTCTCGGTGGAGCCTGCGGAGTCGGCGGAGGCGATTGCGCCGTCGCCGATGACGATGCTCACGTAGTTGGACGAGCATCCCTCGCTGAACTTCACCACGATGTCGCCGTAGTCGGCGGTGGTCTGCCGCGAGGCGGGGTTGGTGTCCATGCAGCCGGCGCAGAGCGCGAGGAGGAGAGCGAGCGCGGCGCAGCACTTGCCACCCTTGCACTTGCCCTTGACCTTTGCCTTGATACCCTTCGCCTTCGCCTTGACAGCGGCGGCTTTGGCCTTGACCTTCGATTTGATTTTCGCTTTCATTGGTTTCTCCTTTTGGGTTGGTGGTTAGATGGTTATTCCACGC